>JBDVSG010000244.1:0-29610 GCA_039967155.1 Sulfitobacter sp.
AGCAGCAGTAGCACCTCCGATGCCCAGCCCCTCACCGCGCCCTGCGGCCTTGGCGCGCCTCTTGGCACGGTGTGCAATGCCACGCCCGCCGATGTCGCGACGGCCCTCGCTGCTGCGGCCCCATGGGACGCGCCGCTCACCGATCGCCGCGCGGCACTGCTGCGCGCCGCAGACATCTATGAAGACCGCTTCGGAGAGATTTTTGCCCTGCTTCACCGCGAAGCAGGCAAAACTCTAGCCGATTGCGTGGCCGAACTGCGTGAAGGTGTTGATTTCCTGCGCTATTACGCCGCCCAAGCAACCAACACGCCAGCCGCTGGTGTGTTTACCTGTATCTCACCATGGAACTTTCCTTTTGCGATTTTCCTAGGGCAGATCAGTGCGGCCCTTGCTGCGGGCAACGCCGTATTGGCCAAACCTGCTGAACAAACCCCACTGATCGCGCATCTTGCCATCACCATCTTGCATGAAGCTGGCGTGCCCGAAACGGCTGTTCAATTGCTCCCCGGCGCTGGCGACATCGGTGCGGCAGTGACGTCAGACGCCCGCGTGAACGGCGTTGCCTTCACAGGCTCCACTGCCACCGCCCTACGCATCCGTATGGCCATGGCAGAACACTGCGCCCCCGCCACACCCTTGATCGCTGAAACAGGCGGCCTTAACGCCATGATCGTCGACAGCACCGCCCTGCCCGAACAAGCCGTGCAAGCCATTGTCGAAAGCGCCTTTCAATCGGCGGGCCAACGATGCTCGGCGCTGCGCTGCCTCTATGTGCAAGAAGACATCGCCGAACAACTGCAAACCATGCTGACAGGTGCCATGCAGGCCCTGCAGCTGGGTGATCCGTGGCATCTGCACACGGATGTCGGCCCCGTGATTGATGAAACCGCGCGCGCGCATATTGCCGCACATGTTGACACCGCGCGCGCCGAAGGCCGCCTTATCGCAGAGCTACCCCACCCTGATCACGGCACCTATATCGCGCCCACAATCATCCGCATCGCGACCATCAACGACCTCAAGACCGAAATCTTCGGCCCCGTTCTGCACATCGCCACTTTTAAGGCCGCCGAAATTGATCAAATCATCGATGACATCAACGCCACAGGCTATGGGCTGACCTTCGGCCTGCACACCCGCATCGACGACCGCGTGCAGCATATTTCTGAGCGGATTGAGGCTGGCAACATCTACATCAATCGCAATCAAATTGGTGCGATCGTCGGCTCCCAACCCTTTGGCGGCGAAGGGTTATCTGGCACAGGCCCCAAGGCCGGTGGCCCTAACTACCTGCCTCGCTTCTCTGACCCAGACACCGCTGCGATTGCCCCGCCATGGGCCTCTGCGGCCGCCCTGCCAGCGCTGCCAGCCCTACCTGCACAGGGGACACAGTTCCTTGATACAATCACGCTGCCTGGCCCAACGGGCGAGAGCAACCGCCTCTCTACGTTGCCAAGGCCAGCCTTGCTCTGCGCAGGGCCGACACCCGAAATTGCCGCAGTCCAGCGCCGCGCGGTTGAGGCATTGGGCGGCATCGCGGTTGAGGCCACGGGCAACATCGCGGCCGCAGACCTTACCGCTGGCCCCGCCTATGGCGGCGTTCTGTGGTGGGGCGATGCGGACACCGCGCGCAGCTATGAGCAAGCCTTGGCCCAACGCACAGGCCCGATCATTCCCCTGCTGCGCGGCCTGCCCGACACCGCCCGCGTGCGCTGCGAACGCCATGTCTGCGTTGACACGACAGCTTCTGGCGGCAACGCAGCGCTGCTTGGCGCGTCGGCCTAAGCGCCTTCGCCCTCATCAACATGGGGTCAGGGGCTAACGGCCCTTGACCCAGCTGCGCACATCACACACCTTGGCAGGATATGTTTCCCATCCGTGACCATAACCCGTCAGGGCGCGTGCCCTATGTGACCTATGCGCTGATTGCCGCAAATGTCGGCATTTTCCTCAGCATGCTGCCCATTTCGGGCGATGAACGCGCGCTGGCGCAGTTCTATTACGACTGGGCCCTTCTGCCCCGCCGCGTGGCAGAAGGCGACGGATTTAGCGCGCTTCTCACGTCTCAATTCCTGCACGGCGGCTGGATGCATCTTGCAGGTAACATGCTGTTCTTGTGGATATTCGGTGATAACATCGAGGACGAGATGGGCCACCTGCCCTATCTGGGCTTTTACCTGCTGACAGGCGTAGCTTCTGGTCTGACGCATGTGATCTCTGACCCCAGTTCCTTTGTTCCGACAGTCGGCGCGTCTGGGGCGATCGCGGGCGTCATGGGCGGCTATTTATTGCTGTATCCAAAGGCGAAAATCGACATTCTTCTGATCCTTGTGATCTTCTTCCGCATCTTCCCGATCCCCGCATGGATCATGCTGCTGCTGTGGTTCGCAATGCAGTTCGCGGGCGGTCTAACTGCGGCCCAAGGCACAGGCGGGGTCGCTTATTGGGCCCATGCGGGGGGCTTTGTTGCGGGGCTGATCCTGACCCTGCCGCTGTGGCTGCGCCTTGGGGGCACCCGTTTTTGGCAGGCCACCCACGGCCATCCGCCCCACCCTGAGGCAACCTATCCAATCCCCAGCTCCCTACCAAAGGTGAAACGCAAATGAGCCTAGACATCACTGCCAGCTGCCACTGCGGCGCAACTGCGATCACCGCAACCCTGCCCAACGGCCTGTCAGATGTCGGCCGCTGCACATGTTCCTTCTGCCGCCGCAGGCAAGCCGCAGCCGTCACCGCCACAACCACCAGCGTGACCGTCACCCGCGGCGCACAGAACCTCCAGCGGTACAGTTGGGGCACCCAGACAGCAAAACACTATTTTTGTAAAATTTGCGGTATCTATCTCTACCATCAGCGCCGATCAGACCCCGCACAATGCGGGATCAATCTGGGCTGTATCGAAGGCGTGAACCCATGGGAACACGAACCTGTCGCATGGACGGATGGCATCAACCACCCGTCTGATCGCAGCTAGGCTCAGCCGCGCACAACTTTTGAGAACGTTGTAAAGATCGCCTCGTTTGAGGCGATGATTTCGCCGTCTTGCAAAACATGGCCCTGTGGATTGATCGGCTCAACCAGACCACCCGCTTCTTTTACAATCAGCAGACCAGCGGCCAGATCCCACTCATTCAGGCGGCGCTCCCAATAGCCGTCATAGCGGCCCGCAGCCACATAGGCCAAATCCAACGCGGCAGACCCCCAGCGGCGGATCCCCGCACAAGCTGGCGCGATCCGCGCAATATCTTGCAGTGTCGCAGGCAAATCAGAGCGACCACCAAAAGGAACCCCAGTGGCAAAAATCGATTCGATCATCCGGTGGCGGCCCGACACGCGCAAGCGGCTCTCGTTCAGCCACGCGCCTGTGCCCTTCTCGGCATAGAACATTTCGTCCTTGGCCGCATCAAACACAACGCCCGCAACGATCTGGCCTTTGTGTTCTAACGCGATGGACACCGCCCAATGGGGCAAGGCGTGCAAGAAATTGGTCGTCCCATCCAAAGGATCAACGATCCAGCGGCGCGTCGGGTCTTCACCCTCTTCCGCACCGCCCTCTTCAGCGATCCAGCCATAGGTTGGCCGCGCGCCGCGCAATTCATCCTTCAGGATCTTCTCGGCATTCAAATCAGCGCGGCTGACAAAATCACCCGCCCCCTTCATCGAAACCTGAAGATTCTCTACTTCACGAAAGTCCTTGACCAACGCACGCCCCGCAGAACGCGCGGCCTTGATCATGATGTTAAGATTTGCACTGCCTACCATGTCACAACGGCCTTTTCTGGATGGATTAGCGCCCTCTTATGACGTGATGCGCAAAAAGCCAATAGCCTGTGACGCAGCGTGCTGCTTGTAGCGGATCAAATCGTCCCTAGGTTGCACATAGATTTACGGAGAATCCTATGACTGACATGATGCAACAAATTGCCCTCGCCAGCCGTCCCAATGGCGCCCCTACCCCTGAAAACTTCCGCCTAGAGGAACTGCCCGTTCCGACACCGGCCGCAGGCGAAGTCCTCGTTCGCGTTCACTACATGTCTTTGGACCCCTATATGCGCGGTCGCATGGACGATTCCAAATCCTACGCCGCCAACATCCCTGTTGATGGCAAAATGGAGGGCGGCTCCGTCGGTGAAATCATCGCCTCCAATGCAGAAGGCTACGCCGTTGGTGAATTCGTGATGGGCGGATTTGGCTGGGCCACACATGCCGCTGTCCCCGCCGCCGGTCTTGCCAAAGTTGATCCAAACGTCACCCCCATCACCTACTCGATAGGCGTCCTAGGCATGCCCGGATTTACTGGTTGGCTGGGTTTGATGGAATTCGGCAAACCAAAAGCCGGCGAAACGCTTGTTGTCGCCGCAGCCACAGGCCCCGTTGGCTCTATGGTTGGTCAGGTTGCAAAATCCCTAGGCCTGCGCACCGTCGGCATCGCTGGTGGACCCGAGAAATGCAAAATGGCCGTTGAACAATTCGGCTTTGATGAATGCCTCGACCACTATGCCTATGACACGGCGGCCGCCCTGCGCGAAGATCTCGGCAAAGCCTGCCCCGAAGGCATCGATATCTATTTCGAAAACGTCGGCGGCAAAGTCCTCGAAGCCACTCTGCCCCTGATGAACCTTCATGGCCGTATCCCGCTGTGCGGCATGATCGCGTGGTACAACGAAACCAAAGAGGTCGACAACGGCCTGACAGGCCAACAAATTTGGCGCCACGCCCTCGTGAGCTCACTCAGCATCAACGGCTTCATCATCTCCAACTACTGGAACCGCATGGGCGATTTCCACAAAGCCGTAGGTCCGATGATCGCCAGCGGCGCCGTCGCGGTCCAAGAAGACATCACCGAAGGCCTCGAAAACGCCCCGGAAGCCTTCATCAAACTGCTCACAGGCGGCAACACCGGCAAAGCCATGGTAAAAGTCATCTAACACAAAATGCGCGCGCCGAAGGGACAAACTCTGGCGCGCGCCCTCTTCTTTATTTTGCCCTTAAACTCAAATCCCGCCAGACACCGCACACACCGACACTAGCGTTTGATCACACAGCCCGATCAAACCGCCTGCAACTTGCGCGCCTCGTCTCCCGCCAAACGCAACAACTCTGTCATAAACGGCTTCTCACGATCCTCACTGCGGATCGCGGCATATAATCTGCGCGTCACGCCGCCCTTCGTCAAAGGCCGCGTCACATAGTCAGAAGAGTATTTCACCTCCCGAACCACCCAATCGGGCAGCACCGACACCCCTCGGTTCGAAGCCACCAGCAGCAAAATCACCGCCGTCAGCTCAACCTGCCGAATGCTCACGGGCTCGACCTTGGCTGGGATCAACAGCTGGCTGAACACATCCAATCGCGTCCGGTCCACGGGATAGGTGATCAACGTCTGATCGCGGAAATCTTCTGCGACCACAAAATCCTTCTTCGCCAAAGGATGGTTGCTCGCCGCGACAAAAACCGCTTGGTAGTCAAACAGCTCAATAAATTCGACACCCGCGATATCTTCGGGATCTGAAGACACCACCAAATCAACCTCTTCGCGCAACAATGCTGGCAATGCGTCAAACGCCAGTCCTGGACGAATATCCACGTCCACGTCGCCGAAACTCCGCCGAAATTTCTCCAGCACTGGGAACAGCCACTCAAAACACGCGTGACACTCAATCGCGATGTGCATGCGCCCCGCGCTGCCCTCCCGCAGGCCGCTGAATTCATCTTGCAAGGCCGCCACTTGCGGCAAGACCTGTTCGGCCAGCTTCAGCAACCGCTGCCCCGCTGGTGACAGCTTGAGCGGCTTGGACCGGCGCACAAACAGCTCCACCCCCGCTTGATCCTCTAACCCTTTCACCTGATGGCTCAACGCGCTTTGCGTGATGTTCATCATCTCTGCCGCGCGGGCCAACCCACCTGCGCGATGTATCGCCTGAATGGTCCGTAAATGCCTGAACTCGATATGCATGCGCCCGCCTTCTTGAGGTAACCCTCATATAAAAGATGAAAGTTATGAATTTGCTTCAATGTAACTACTATGGGATAACCCCTGAAATCAACAAGGATACCCGCCATGACCCTGCCAGCAGTCTCTTTTGAAGTATTCCCGCCAAAAACAGTGGATGCCGCCTTCAAACTCTGGGACACTGCACAAGCATTGGCTCCATTGGATCCGCGTTTCTTTTCTGTGACTTATGGCGCGGGTGGCACAACCCGTGATCTGACCCATGACGCGGCCCATGTGCTGCACCGTACCTCCAAATTACCCGTATCGGCACATCTGACCTGCGTTGGGGCCAGTGTTGCAGAAACCATGGAAGTGGCCGAAAAGTTTCACGCGGCCGGTGTGACTGACATCGTCGCCCTACGCGGCGACCCAGAAGCCGGCGCAAGCCACTTCGCGCCCCACCCAGAAGGGTTCAAATCCTCGGTAGAGCTGGTAGAAGCCCTTGCCCTGCAAGAAAAATTCACCATCCGCGTTGGCGCCTACCCCGATTGCCACCCCAATGCGGCCAGCCAACATGCCAACATCCAGTTCCTCAAACGCAAATTCGACGCTGGCGCAGATGAAGCCATTACCCAGTTCTTCTTTGAGGCAGACAGCTTTCTGCGTTTCCGCGACCAATGCGCCGCTGCTGGCATCACCAAACCCATCGTTCCGGGCATTTTGCCTGTAACCAACTGGAAATCTGCGCGTAAATTCGCCGTGCGCTGCGGCACACAAATCCCTGAATGGCTGGACGAAGCCTACCGCGCCGCCGAACGCGATGGCCGCGCAGAGCTGCTCTCGACGTCACTTTGCACTGAATTATGCAGCGATTTGATTGACGAAGGTGTCGATGCACTGCATTTCTACACACTCAACCGTCCCGAATTGACACGCGACGTCTGCCGCGCGCTGGGTATTACGCCGCAATCGGAACTTTCAAACGTGGCGTAACATTTGCGGATCTGGCCCCAGCAGTTCTAGGTTGTGCAGAACAAAAAAGCTGGAAACGTCCCATGCCCACAAAGACCCCCTCAGAAATTCTGAGCAAATCTGACACGTTGTCCCTTTCGGGGCTGGAATCCATGCAAAAGATCCTCGATGGCACACATCCAGGTCCGCCCATCGGGGCGACCTTGGGCTATGCGCTGCATAGCGTCGAGCTGGGCAAATGCGTCTTTCGGGGCACCCCAGAAGCAAGCGTGACAAACCCGATGGGCACCGTGCATGGCGGCTGGTACGGCACCTTGCTGGACAGTGCCATGGCCTGCGCCGTGCTGACCCATGTGCCGCGCGGATCCATCTACACAACGCTTGAATATAAAATCAACATCCTCCGCTCGATCCCGATTGGCATGCAAATCGATTGCATTGGCATTGTTGATCACGCTGGCAGATCCACCGGCGTGTCCCATGGCGAAATCAGAGGGGTCGAGGATGGCAAGCTGTATGCCACAGGATCAACCACCTGTATTATCATGAAAATCTCCTGAATTCAGTCAGCCCCACTGCAATCAAGAGGCTGCTTTTCCCTTGGCCTCCGCACCGCCTGCGGGGTCATGACCTGCCAGACTGGCGTGGAACCGTTCAGACGGATCAGTGCCCGTCAGGCGTTTGCGGCGGGTCACAAACAGCTTGCCCCACCCCGACCATGTCCCGACCGAGGGGGCCTTGGCATCGGTTTCAAACCCGTTCTGCCACCCTTGGGGCAGCGGGAGCCCTGCTTGCTCGGCCTCTTCCAACAGCCAGACCAACGGGATATTTGACAAAGGTCGCGACGCAAGCCGGCCACCCAATTGCCCCCCCACATCGCCATGGCTGCCACGGAACCACATTTGAGAAATCTGATCGGGCCTGTCGGGGGAGCTTTCCCATAGGACAGGTTTATAGACCACACGGTTCTCGTTATAGGCCAGCGCCTGCACCCCCCGTTTCACCCCCGCGCCCAGCGCATGGTTATGAAACGCGTGGCGCGCCACGCTTAACCGCCACAAAACAGGTGCGTTTATTCCCAGCGATTTTACGGTATCCCACACGCCGATCATCTCAATCGGGACTTTCGCACGGCAATGGGCCCGCACAAATGCTTTGGCCGTTTCGCTGTCAGGATTACATTCATACCAGCGATATGCCTGCCGGATGTTGCGCTCCGTTGCATGGTCGCGGTGCAGCAGGCCAATCCGGTCGATGATCCCCGCAAGTGACCGCACAGCATAGGCCCCGCGCGAATATCCCATCAGATAAATCCGGTCCCCTTCGCGGTAGCGCGACGCCAGATACCCATAGGCGCGCCGGATTTGGCGGTTGATCCCCCGCCCCGCAAGCACGTTTTGCACCGAGGTCCAGTTTCGCCACTGCAACCCCGGTTCATAATAGATCGAGATATCGCGGCCCATTTGCTGGGCCAAGCGATACGCCAACCCCGCATTGGTTTCCTCGCCCCGTCTCAGGGTCGACATCGTGCCGTCAAGGATCACCAGATGCGTCTGGGGGCCGCGCACCGGCCCGAAATCCGTATCAGGACGCGCCCATAATCGGCCAAATAACCGCCTGAGAAGGCTGTTGTGTAAATTATTCGGCGGCGATGACCTCACCTTGCAGCATCTCCCAAACTCTATGTGGGGTGAAAGGCATATCCGCCTGACGCACCCCATGTTCCCACAGCGCATCTTGCACTGCGTTGGACACAGCAGCAAGCGCACCAACGGTTCCCGCCTCACCGCAGCCCTTCATGCCCATGACATTCGCCGTCGAGGGCACAGGTTCGCTTGTGAACGAAATAAACGGCACATCCACCGCCCGCGGCATCGCGTAATCCATAAAGGATGCCGTCAGCAACTGGCCGTCTTCGTCGTAAACAACCCGTTCTTGGATGGCTTGGCCAATGCCCTGCACGACACCGCCATGCACCTGACCTTCAGCCAAAAGGGGGTTAATAAGGTTACCAAAATCATCAACAACTGTGTAGCGATCCGTGGTCACAATGCCTGTATCAGGGTCAACAACGACTTCGCAGAAATGCACCCCATTGGGGAAGCTACGCGCATCCAGCGTCGCCCGCGCGTGATGGGTCAGCAAATCATCGCGCCCCTTTTCACGCGCCATTTCAGCGACTTCCAACATATTTGGCGTCAGGTTTGTGCCCTCTGCACGGAACTGTTCATCATCAAAGGATATCTCGGCCGCCGGCACCCCCATTTCATCCGCCAAGAATGCCGTAAACGCCTCTGTTATCTTGGCAACGGTTGCCAAAGTCGCGTTGTTCTGCGTGGTAACCGAGCGCGACCCCCCCGTGCCGCCGCCCTGCGCAATACGGTCACTGTCCCCTTGCACCACACGAATTGCCTCCAACGGAATGCCCGTCTGGTCGCTCAGGAATTTGGCATAGACGGTCTCATGTCCTTGCCCGCCCGACTGCGTCCCCACCAGAATTTCAACCGTGCCATCTGCGAGGAAATTCACCTTTGCGCCCTCGCTGGGGTCGCCCAAGATGCTTTCGATATAATAGCAAGTGCCCATGCCGCGCAGCAGCCCTCGCGCCGCATCCGCATCACGGCGCGCGGCAAAGCCTGCGACATCTGCCTCTAGCTCACCACGCGCAAGGATTTTGCTGAACTCCCCCACGTCATAGGTTTCCCCCGTGGCCGTGTCATAGGGGAACTGGTCGGGCTTGATAAAGTTGATGCGCCGCAACTCCAGCGGATCGACATCCAGCTCGCGTGCCGCACGGTCAATCATCCGCTCCAACAGGTAGATCGCCTCTGGGCGTCCAGCACCGCGATAAGCATCGACCTGCACCGTATTGGTGTAATAGCCCTCAACCTGCAGCCATGTGGCCTGCACATCATAGACGCCCATCAGCACGCGGCTGAACAATTGCGTCTGGATATATTGCCCGAACTGACTGTTATAAGCGCCCAAATTGCATTTGGTCCGCACGCGGTATCCGGTGATCTTGTTGGTCGCATCAAACGCCAGCTCGGCAAAGGACACCAGATCGCGCCCGCCGTTGTCGCTCAGCATGGCCTCTGTGCGTTCGGACATCCACCGCACTGGCTTGCCCAAAACCCGCGTTGCATAGCTGATCAGGAAATATTCATGATACGACATGGATTTCATGCCAAAGGCACCACCCGTGTCGGGGTTTGTTACCCGCACGTTGGCCTCCTCCAGCCCGAACGCCTTGACCAGATTGGCCTTATGCACCCAGACCCCCTGACCATTGTTGGCCAGATGCAACCGCGTGCCGTCCCATTCGGCAAAACACCCGCGCGGCTCGATCGAATTCACGATGATCCGGTTGTCACCAACCTCCAACGCTACCGTCTTGGCGGCAGCTTTGAACGCCGCATCGGTTGCGGCCTCATCGCCCATGCCCCAATCAAAGGCACAATTGTCGCCTGCCTCGGCATGCACGGGCTCGCCGCCCCGCGCAAGCGCGGTCTTCGCAGGCAGCTCGTCTACATCAAACATGATCAATTCAGCCGCATCGCGCGCTTGGTCGTAGGTATCCGCCACAACCATCGCCACGGGTTCTCCGACAAAACGCACACGATCCTTGGCCAACATCGGCCGCAAAGGCGCCGCCGCATTCGATCCGTCACGGTTCTTGATCGCCGCTCCGCTTATACCAATATCCACGCCAGCCGCTTCCAGATCAGCACAGGTAAAGACCAAACGCACGCCTTCAGCCTCAGCCGCATCGCTCACGTCCAGCTCGGTGATCACCCCATGCGCCACCGGCGAACGGAAGACATAAGCATGCAACGCGCCCGCAGGCGCAATATCATCCACATAGCGCCCGTTTCCTGTCAGGAACCGTGCATCCTCAACCCGCGTAATCGGTTGGCTCTTACCGAATTTTTCCATCTGTCCGCTCCTGAAAAACATCAACGCTCTTTCAGGGCAACCTAACGCCACACCGCGCCTTGTCCAGCCAGCACATTACGTCATTTCGAAAACAGATGGGACGGTGGGCGGGGCGATCTGCGGCCCAGCAGCGCCGCACACCCTTCCCCTCTGCGCCATCCTCAGCTACATCACCCCCAAACCACACAGACGAAAGCGGCAATCATGGCACTGGAAAAAAACTTCAACGCATCTGAAGCAGAGGCACGCCTCTACACCGCTTGGGAAGACGCAGGCGCATTCAAAGCAGGCGCAAACGCGTCGCGCACTGAAACCTACAGCGTCATGATCCCGCCGCCCAACGTCAACGGATCGCTGCACGTGGGCCACGCGTTTAACAACACACTTCAGGATATCCTGACGCGCTGGCACCGGATGCGCGGCTTTGACACGCTGTGGCAGCCAGGCCAAGACCACGCAGGCATCGCCCTGCAACTTGCTGTGGAAAACAAACTGGCCGAGAGCGGTATCAAACGCACCGATCTATCGCGCGATGAATTCCTAGAGCACGCTTGGAAATACAAAGAAGCCACCGCCGACACCATCGTGGGCCAGCTCAAACGCCTCGGCTCTTCTTGTGATTGGTCGCGCAACGCCTTCACCATGTCAGGCGCGCCCGGTGACACACGCGTGGGCCACGAAAACTCGCCCAACTTCCACGATGCCGTGATCAAAGTCTTCGTGAAAATGTACAACGAGGGCAAAATCTATCGCGGCAAACGTCTGGTCAACTGGGACCCTCGGTTTGAAACCGCGATCTCTGATCTTGAGGTCGAAAACATCGAAATGCCGGGCCATATGTGGCACTTCAAATACCCGCTGGCGGGGGGTGCAACCTATGAATACGTCGAGAAGGACGAAGACGGCAACGAGACCCTGCGCGAGACCCGCGATTACATTTCCATCGCCACAACGCGGCCAGAGACGATGCTGGGGGATGGCGCCGTTGCCGTTCACCCATCTGACGAACGCTACGCGCCAATCGTTGGAAAACTATGCGAAATTCCCGTTGGGCCAAAGGCGCTGCGCCGCCTGATCCCGATCATCACAGACGAATACCCAGACAAAGACTTTGGCTCCGGCGCTGTGAAAATCACTGGCGCGCATGACTTCAACGACTACCAAGTCGCCAAGCGCGGCGGCATCCCCATGTACAACCTCATGGACACCAAGGCCGCTATGCGCGCCGACGGCAAACCCTACGCCGAAGAGGCCGCCGTGGCCCAAGCGATCTCCAACGGCGAGCGCGAATTCGACGAGGCGATGATCGCCGCGATGAACCTTGTGCCTGATGAATACCGTGGCCTTGATCGTTTCGATGCCCGCGAGAAAGTCATCGCCGACATCACCGCCGAGGGCCTTGCCGTCATGCATGACGTCACCCGCACGGTCAAAGACGAAGACGGCAATAAGATTGAACAGACCGAGACAGTCCCCTACGTGGAATCCAAACCGATCATGCAGCCCTTCGGCGACCGCTCGAAGGTGGTGATCGAGCCGATGCTGACCGATCAATGGTTCGTAGACACCAACCAAATCGTAGGCCCCGCCCTTGACGCTGTGCGCAATGGCGATGTGAAAATCATGCCCGAGAGCGGCGAGAAAGTGTACTACAACTGGCTCGACAACATCGAGCCATGGTGCATCTCGCGCCAGCTGTGGTGGGGGCATCAGATCCCCGTTTGGTTTGACGAAGACGGCAATGAATATTGCGCCGAAACCGTCGAGGCCGCGCAGGCGTTGGCTGAAGGCAAGACGATAACGCGCGACCCCGACGTCCTAGACACATGGTTCTCCTCAGGCCTTTGGCCCATCGGCACGCTCGGCTGGCCCGAAGAAACCGAAGCCTACAATAAATACTTCCCCACCTCTGATCTGATCACAGGCCAAGACATCCTGTTCTTCTGGGTCGCGCGGATGATGATGATGCAGTTGGACACGGTAAAACAAATCCCGTTCAAAACCGTCTACCTGCACGGCCTCGTGCGCGATGCCAAAGGTAAGAAGATGTCGAAATCCGTGGGCAACGTCATCGACCCGCTGGAAATCATCGACGGCTTCGGCGCCGACGCGCTGCGCTTTACCAACGCCGCCATGGCCTCGCTCGGCGGCGCGCTGAAGATGGAAGAACAGCGCATCGCGGGCTACCGCAACTTTGGCACCAAAGTCTGGAACGCCCATAAATTCGCCGAAATGAACGGCGTGTTTGAGGCCCGTCCGGTGTACACGCGGTGCACAGACGGTGTACCGCCTGTGACACCCTCCGCGACCCTGAATAAATGGATCATCGGCGAAACCGCCCGCGTTCTGGAAGAGGTCGACGCAGCGCTTGCGACCTACCGCTTTAACGACGCGGCAAATGCGCTCTATGCCTTTGTCTGGGGCAAGGTTTGCGACTGGTACGTTGAGCTGTCCAAACCCCTGCTACAGGACGAAGACGGCAAGGGTGCCTTGGCCAAGGAAACCCGCGAAACAATGGCTTGGGTGTTGGATCAATGCCTGATCCTGCTGCACCCCATCATGCCCTTCATCACAGAAGAGCTGTGGGGCGAGACCGCCAAGCGCGACAAGATGATTGTGCACGCCGATTGGCCCACCTACACCACGGCGGCCCTGTTGGACGATGCCGCCGACCGCGAAATGAACTGGGTGATTTCACTGATCGAAAACATCCGCTCTGCGCGCGCGCAAATGCACGTTCCCGCAGGTCTAAAAGTACCAATGATCGTGACGGTTATGGACGATGCGGCGCAAGCTGCGTGGGACAATAACGAGACAATGATCAAACGCCTCGCCCGCGTTGAAAGCCTTGATAAGGCGGACACATTCCCCAAAGGAACTGTAGCCATCAGCGCTGCGGGGGCGACCTTCGGCCTGCCTCTCGAAGGGCTGATCGACATCGACGAAGAAAAGGCGCGTTTGCAAAAATCGCTGGATAAGCTGGCCAAGGAAATGGGTGGCCTCAAAGGTCGTTTGAACAACCCCAAATTTGCCGCCTCCGCCCCTCCAGAGGTCGTCGCAGAAGCTCATGCAAACCTTGCTGCCCGTCAGGAAGAGGCCGACCAGCTACAGGCCGCAATGGACCGGTTGGCCGAGATCGGCTAGGCTGCTTTTATGCGCAGCTTTGCCCGTCTCATTGAAAACCAGATCGCCAAGGCACGTGCCTCTGGGGCGTTGACAAAATTGCGGGGCGAGGGGAAACCCTTGCCCCCGCAACCGATTGAAACGGGAGAGCAGACGGCGCTATCTACGGGTATGCGGATCATGGCCGAAGCTGGCGTAGTGCCCGAAGAATTCGGCCTCAAAACCGAACTCGAAGCGGCGCGGAAAATCTATTCCAGCCTGAAAACTGAAGAAGCCCGCAGTGCCCAGATGGCCGAGATCAGCAGCCTCGAATTGCGCTACAACATCGCCGTAGAAGCGCGCCGCAAGTTCTTGGGGTAATTTTTACGCGCAAGGTTATTGGTGCGCGGTGCGCTATCGGTTTTGGCTCAAATCCCTAGCGCTTCGCATTCTGGTCCGCCTGAGTGTTTTTACCCATCTCTAACATCGCCGCAAAAGGCTAAGACCCAGCCAAGCTGCTATGCCACATGAATTCAACCCAAATGGGAAAAACGGGCGAGTGAAAAGCCAAGATTGAGCGGCCTTTTATTTCAAAGGTTTGACCATACCGGACGCATTGAATGACTGTTCCAAAGGGGGCAAAAACTCATCAATGATATGAAACTCGTCCATCTCCTCAATCGACTTGGTGCCATAATACACAAGCGCCGCATCAAGGAATGTTTGTAAATCCTCGGCGACAATCGGTCGATACGCCCAATCATGATAAACCTTCAGAAGTTGGTTCCGATTGCCAGTATGGATGCCAACAAGATCAACGACAATGTAATCGCCGCCACCGCTATGGAACAAGGGCAACCAAGCAGGATGCCACCAGTTCTCTAGGTCAAAGTCATATCCAATCATCCCATCTAATTCGGCCTTTGCCCGCAGAGCTTCCGACAAGGGTTGGAACGCCATGTTGTTGACGAAGGTCGTAAAACCAGATGGATCTTGTCCATCGTGCCAGAGGTAGAGAGTTTTGACAGCATCCGGCAGAACAAGCTGATACTCATCTTCTAGGCTCGCGATCTGGTCAATAGACAGCGGTGGGCGAAGGCTCGCGATCACCTCTGGGCGCTTTATCTCCAAAAGGCCCCTAAGCTCTGACAACTGATCAGATGCGGTGTTTTGGGCCAACGTGGGAGAGGCGCTCAAAAGCGCGGTAAGAAATGCCAGCAGTTTTTTCATAGCTACGGTGGTGAACCTTTGGATAAGGGGTCATTGCGTCGTTCCAGACCTTCGCTGTGGTGCAAAAAAAATGCAAGATGCACCGCAAGAAAACGAAACGGGTCACAATATCTGCGCGACACCGAGGTCTCTGCCATACTCCCTCAAATCTCTTGGGGTCACGCACACCTTGACCAAAGCACGGCACAAACCCCAGTTCCGCGAGGACAACGCGCTGCCCTTCAATGAACTCTCTGGTATGAGCAGTGACATTCCGTTTTCAAGCACGCCTGCCCATTTGGAGCATGCCGATTTACCAGCCATCAGTCCCTACGCGTCCCGTAGATCTTTTGCAAAATTTCTATGATGCACTGCATAGCCCATCACAACCCAAAAAAGCGCTCTCGCAGTCAGTCGCATAAAAGACGTTCAGAATATGACAGCTCAGGGATTGTCGACCTGTGACAGGCAAACATGGCGGCATGACGACCAACAAAAACCTCACCTCAACGCGAACTGTTCCAGCTGGGCCATTTCCTGCTGTTGGCCACCGTGCTTTTACCGACGGCGTTAGGTCGGTCTAATCCCGCCGTAATCGTGCTACTTAAAAACAGCGGGGCGTTTGTCAAACTCCGCTGCGATCACTTCCATCTGGTGAGGTTTGCCGATCAGCGCGACTTGTTCGCGGGATTCCGCATCGAGAACAGTTGCCGCATCGGCTGTCTCGGCCACTCCGATCAGTCGTTTGGCGGCACGGATGGCGGACGGGCTTTTGCCGGCAATTGTTTCTGCCAGCTTATGGGCTGCTGCCATCGGATCTTCGGCGATTTCGGTGACAATCCCCCATTTCTCGGCCTGATCGGCACTGATGGGTTCAGCGGTATATGTCAAACGCCGCAGCACGTCGGTGCGCACCAGTTTGGGCAGCAAAACCATACCGCCCATGTCAGGCACAATGCCCCATTTCATTTCCATCACTGCAAATTTCGCGTCTGGTGAGGCAATGCGAATATCCGCGCCCAGCGCCAGCTGGATGCCCGCGCCATAGCAGGCACCGTGCACAGCAGCGATCACGGGAATTTCCATACGCGACCAGATCATTGCAACCTCTTGCCACTGGTTTGTTGTCGCCCCGCCATGGGTGCGCGGCATCAACAGCTCAGCTGGATCTTTTCCGATCATGCCTGACAGGCCAGAGATGTCGATGCCCGCGCAAAACGCTTTTCCTTCCCCCGACACAATCGCAACCCGCGCATCAGAGGCCGCGACCTCATTTCCAGCGGCAATGATTGCGGTGATCATCTCTTGATCAACGGCGTTCATCTTGTCGCTTCGCGTCAAACGGACATGCGCTATGTGGTCTTTATAGGTAACTGAAACGCGGGACATGGGTTTTCCTCCGATGGGTCAAACATACCAAACCAGAGCCGCCCACACCGCACCAGTAAAACGTCACGGCAATTACATCGGCACCAGCTTTTCAACCGCGCGCATCATGCCAAGGCTTTTGTCATAGGCCAGCGTCAGGACCCGCCGCATCTGAGGTTTTGCCACGTTCACCCCAACACCGCGCAATGCACCAGCCGCAGCGGCGGTGCCCAGAAATCCACGTCTAGTAAGTTTGGCCATGTCAGCCTCCAACATCAGGAAGTATTTGCGAATGCTTCGCATGTAAGATCAGGATTTGGCGTTTTCAAGGGCTTGCCCCGCGCGCCGCACCCGCATTACATGGGCAAATGACAGATTTTCGCCTAACCCCGCTTGCACAATCCTTGCCCGCCACCGTTCCATTTGTGGGCCCCGAAACCCAAGAACGCATCCAAGGCGCGGGTTTTGCTGCCAGACTGGGGGCAAATGAAAACGTGTTTGGCCCCTCTCCTTTGGCGATCCAAGCCATGGCCGAAACGCCCCAGTGGATGTACGCCGATCCAGAGAGCCACGACCTGCGCGCCGCTCTGGCTGATCACCACCGTTGCAGCCCTGACAACATTATGATCGGCGAAGGCATCGACGGAATGCTGGGGTATCTGGTGCGGTTGATGGTGGCCCAAGGCGATGCGGTGGTCACATCTGCAGGCGCCTATCCGACCTTCAACTACCACGTTGCAGGGTTTGGCGGCACGCTGCATGCCGTGCCCTATGCTGGTGATTTCGAAGACCCAGCCGCGCTGTTTGCCAAAGCTACAGAAGTAGACGCAAAGCTGGTCTACCTCGCCAATCCCGACAACCCGATGGGCAGCCACCATAGCGGCGCAGATATTGTTACCGCGATGAAAACCCTGCCCGCAGGCAGCCTGCTGATCCTTGATGAAGCCTATGTGGAATGCGCGCCGACAGGCACTGCCCTGCCAGTGGATGCAAATGACCCGCGCGTGATCCGCATGCGCACGTTTTCAAAAGCATACGGGCTTGCTGGCGCGCGCGTGGGCTATGCGATTGGGCACCCTGATCTGATCTTGGCCTTCAACAAGGTCCGCAATCATTTCGGCATGAACCGCGCCGCACAGGCGGGCGCATTGGCCGCGCTAAAGGATCAAGACTATTTCGAACAGGTTCTGGGCCAAATTGCAGAGGCGCGGGGCAAAATCGCGCAAATCGCACGGGAAAACGGCCTGACACCGCTGCCTTCCGCCACCAATTTTGTTACCATTGACTGCGGCCATGATGTGACCTTTGCCAAAGCGGTTCTAGACGGGCTGATTGCACGCGGGATTTTTGTGCGGATGCCTTTTGTCGCCCCTCAAAACCGCTGCATCCGTATCAGTTGTGGCAGCGACGACATGCTGAAATCCTTGGCACAGGCCCTACCAATGGCATTGGCCGATGCAAAAAAAGGCTGACGTCAAAAAGGGCTGACGTAAAAAAAGGCTGACGTTAAGGTTTTGAGCGCTAAACTGACCTCAACCCCCGAAAGGATGAGGTCAGTTATGCGAAATTCAAACGGCTATGCGCCCAACTACACCAAAGCCTGCATCGCGCTTTTTGGCGTTAACCTGTCATGGATGCTGATTGCCGTTTGGGCGGTCTGGGGGCTGTTTGCCGTGGCCGCGATGGCCTGGGCTGTTCATTTTGTCATTGGCTATATTGAGACACGGCGGGGCTAATGCCCGCCGATCACCTCTGCTGCCGCGTCCAACGCACCTTTACCGTGGGGGATATCCAGCGCGGACATGCCAGCCTGAATGCCGCCCAGCAATGCCATGATCATCTGGCCATTCACATGCCCCATGTGCCCCAGACGGAAAAAGGCATCGCGCGCGGGGTCGTCTGGTTCTGCCATACCCAACCCAATGCCCAGCGTGAGGCCGATCTCGCTTTGGACCCATTCGCGCAACCGCGTGCCGTCTGCCCCGCCCAGACGCAAGGCCGTCACAGCTGTGCTGCGGTCTGCGGGGTCGGGAATGTTCAGGCGTAGATCACCTCCTGCCCCCCACGCCTCACAAGCGGCCCAGACCGCGCGGGCCAAACCCCTATGGCGCGCCCAGATCTGTTCGATCCCTTCGGCGTGGATCATGTCCAGCGCTGTGCGCAAGCCATAAAGATGATGCGTCGGCGCAGTGCCATTGAAATATTGATAAAATTCGCTTCCGCTGGTCCGAGGGACCCAATCCCAATAGCGACTGACACGGGGCATTTTTGCGCGTGCAGCTGCCGCGCGGTCGTTGAAAAAGACAAACGAAATGCCAGGCGGTACCATCAACCCTTTTTGGCATCCCGTCACCATGACATCAGCACCCCATTCATCCATCTCGAACCGGTCACAGCCCAAGGATGCGATACAATCGACCATCAGCAGCGCAGGGTGGCCCGCCGCATCCAGCACGCCGCGCACCGCTTTGATGTTATTCACAACCGAGCTGGAGGTATCCACGTGCACCGCAAGTACAGCTTTGATTTTATGGTCTTTATCTTGTGCCAATGCCTCTGCGATACGGGTCACATCCATTGGCGAGGATTTGCCAAAATCCAGAATCTGCACGTCTGCGCCGATCCCTTCGGCCATATCCGCAAACCCGTAGCCAAACCGCCCCGTGGCTGGCACCAAAACCCGATCTCCTGGCGCGACGACATTGCTCAGCGATGCCTCCCACGCCGCATGGCCATTGCCGATGTAAATCGCCACGTTGTGTTGGGTGCGCGCGACCCGTTTGAGATCCGCAACAATGCCGGGCATCATATCAACCAATTCGCCCGCATAAATATTAGGCGCAGGCCGGTGCATCGCCTGCAAAACCGCTTCTGGCATCACCGACGGGCCTGGAATGGCAAGATATCCGCGTCCATGTGACAAGTTTGGTTTCAAGGTCATAGCTCATTTCCTTATGTTTATCGGGCGCTTGGCATTCATGCGCAGGGCAACCATACGCCTCGCGGCTGCATGGTCAATCATGCCAACTGCTTGCCCCGCTACGTCACCGTGATTATGATCGCGCAAACACGTGAGACCGACTTGATTTATGGGCACTGCGACGCCCCTTCCCAAATGAAAGCCAGCACCCCCATGAGCAGCGGACAGACTTATACCTCCAGAGAGCTGATGCGCTGGCTCTGGCGCGATTATCTTCGCGCGCACATGGGCAAGCTGGCGATCGCCGTTCTGTTTATGATGCTGGAAGGGGCCAGTCTGGGCGCCATGGCCAAATTGATGGAGCCCATGTTCGACCGCGTTTTTGTGGCCGGTCAACAATCGTGGCTGTTCATCGTTGGTCTGGTCTTGATTGGCATTTTTGTTGTGCGCGCCGTGTCAGGTGTGGCGCAAAAAGTCTTGCTGACCCGCATCGCGCAGCGCTCGGCTGGGGACATGCGCATCGATTTGCTGAACCGCATGATGCAGCAAGACGGCGCTTTTCATCAGTCCAATCCACCAGGATTTCTGATCCAGCGCGTGCAGTCGGATGTGAATGCCGTGGGCAACGTGTGGCGGGCGATTATTACCGGTGCGGGGCGCGATTTCATCGGCCTGTTTGTGCTGCTCGCTGTGGCGATTTCAATTGATCCTGTCTGGGCGTTGCTGGCCTGTATTGGCATCCCTGTGATGGTGTTGCCCGCCGCATTTGCGCAACGGTTTGTGCGCAACCGTGCCCGCGAGGCCCGCGATCTGGGCGCGTCTCTCTCTACCCGTCTGGACGAGGTGTTCCACGGCATTGTGCAGATCAAACTGAACGCACTGGAAGACTATCAATCCAAACAATACCGCGACATCACCAAACGCTTTGTCTCAACCGAGGTTCGGACGGCCTTTGGGTCTTCGGCCATTCCCGCGATGATCGACATCATTTCTGGGATCGGATTTATGGCCGTGATCCTCTATGGCGGCTCCGAGATCATCTCGGGCGATAAGACAATTGGCCAGTTCATGACGTTTTTCACCGCGATGGGCTTCACTTTTAATCCCCTGCGCCGCCTTGGCGGGATTAGCGGCCAATGGCAAATCGCCGCCGCCGCGTTGGAGCGGATCAAAGAGCTGATGGACGCGCCCCTGCTGCTGACCTCGCCCGAACATCCAACGCCAGCGCCCGAAGCCACTTCTGACATTGTGCTGGACGGGGTGGATCTGTCCTTTGGCGACACCCAAGTGTTGCACGGGTTGTCCCTGACGGCTGAGGCGGGCAAAACAACCGCTCTGGTCGGGGCCTCTGGCGCAGGGAAATCAACAATCTTTAACCTGTTGACCCGACTGCTGGACCCCAACAAAGGCGCGGTTCTAGTCGGCGGCGTTGCCACCACCGCCATGGCGATCCCCGACCTGCGCACCCTGTTTTCTGTGGTCAGCCAAGAGGCGCTGTTGTTCGATGAAACACTGCGCGAAAACATTGTTCTGGGCCGCACTGACGTCACTGAAGACGAGCTTAAATCAGTGTTGGACGCAGCCTATGTTTCGGACTTTTTGCCACAGCTTGCGGACGGTCTTGATACCCGCGTGGGGCCGCGTGGGTCTGCCCTGTCGGGGGGCCAGCGCCAGCGCGTTGTCATCGCCCGTGCCCTGTTGCGCGACACGCCCGTGCTGCTGCTGGACGAAGCGACCAGTGCGTTGGACGCCCAATCCGAACAGGTTGTGCAGGATGCGCTTGACCGCCTATCCAAAGGCCGCACCACGATTGTCATCGCCCATCGGCTCAGCACCATCCGAAATGCAGATAAGATCATCGTGATGGACCGCGGCCGCGCCGTTGATGAAGGCACCCACGAAGAGCTACTGGCCCGTGGCGGCATCTACGCCGATCTTTACCGCCTGCAATTCAAGGATGGCAAAGTCGTATCGGACCGCCGCCGCATCATTGGCCGCCGCGACGTTCCCGCGCCAGAACGCCAGCCCAATTTGCTGCAACGCATTGGGCAGCATTTCTTCGGAAACTAAAGGCGACGCCCTGCGCGAAGGCTGGGTCTGAGCACCCAAACATTGTCGCGCCCTTGGCGCGTCCGCTGGGTCATCTCGCCCCTTAGCGGCGATAGGCCTGCGCCAATGTTTCTGGAGATGTCCCCAGCAGATAGCGCAACAATGTCATTAGGTTACGCCCGCCCCGCCGAAACCACCCTTGGCGGCGGTATTTTGCAGCGGATGTAACCGCCACAGCATTCAGTGGCGTCAACTGTCCGCGCAAACGGCGCGCGATGCTGACATCTTCCATCAGGGGCTGATCCGGATAACCGCCCACGTCTTCATACAAGGCGCGCGGCAGCAATAGGCCTTGGTCACCGTAAGGCAGCCCGATATGGCTTCTTAGATTGGCCCAGCCTGCAACCATAGCAGCGGCCAAGCCATGTTGATCAAATGCCAAACGGAACCAGCCCGCTGTTTGCGTCTCAACCATATGCGCGCGCACCGCGTCGCACCAGCCAGCGCGCAGCACTGTATCCGCGTGAAGCACCAGCAACCAATCTCCTTTGGCCGCCGCCACGCCGCGCCTCAATTGCCCCCCGCGGGAGGCAGGCCCTTCAAGCACTGTCGCGCCCCAAGCTTGCGCCACGGCACAGGTTGCATCCGCCGATCCGCCATCGCTGATAATCAGCTCGCGGATCAACCCCTGCTCCAGCCCTTCCATCAACGGTTCCAAACAACTACCAAGCACGTCTTCCGCGTTTAACGTCGGGACGATAACTGAAATTTGCGCGCGCATGTCCACCCTCATTACTCAGCCCACTCATTCCCCGATAAGTGAAGCCCTAGCCCCTGTTATGTGAAGCCTAAGCTGTTATATGAAAAAAGACATTAAAAGGACAGCCCGATGACAGCCCCAAACCGCAAAATCCTGCGCCTCTCTGGCAAAGATTCCCATGATTTCATGCAGGGTTTGATAACAAATGACATTAAACGCCTGACGGACGGATTGGTCTACGCTGCCATTCTAACACCCCAAGGGAAATACATCGCTGACTTCTTTCTTGCGGCGGATGGCGATGACATCCTGCTGGACGCGGATGCATCCCAAGCCGCCATGCTGACCCAGCGCCTTTCTATGTACAAGCTGCGCGCCGATGTCACCATTACGCCCACCGATCTACAGTTGCACCGCGGCACCGGCGATATCCCCCAAGATGGCCACGCCGATCCGCGCCACAACGCGCTGGGGTGGCGCGCCTACCGCGATACCGCACAGCAAGACGACACCACCGATTGGTCCGCTCTTTATGTGGCGCATATGATCCCCACCGCTGGGGTTGAGCTCACCCCCGACAGCTTCATCCTTGAACTTGGGTTTGAGCAGTTGAACGGCGTGGATTTCCGCAAGGGCTGCTATGTCGGCCAAGAAGTCACCGCGCGGATGAAACATAAGACCGAATTGCGCAAAGGTCTGGCCAAGGTCGAAATCACCGGTACCGCGCCACAAGGCACGCCCATCACGGCAGACGGCAAACCTGTGGGCACGTTGCTGACCCAATCAGGCGCCAACGCGCTGGCCTACCTGCGCTATGATCGGGCAACAGATGTGATGCAAGCAGGGGACGCCACCCTAAAACGCATCCCCTAAAACGCAAAACGCGGCCCCAAGGGACCGCGTCTGTTTGAAATTACGTAAGGTAATTAGGCGCGCTCTACATATTCGAAAGTTTCAGTATTTACGATGATGTCTTCATCTTGGCCCACGAATGGCGGCACTGTGATTTTCACACCATTGTCCAAAACCGCTGGCTTGAACGAATTTGCAGCAGTCTGGCCTTTTACGACCGGCTCTGTCTCGGCGATTTTGCAGGTCACTTTCTGCGGCAAAGCGGCGTTGATCGCTTCTTCGTCGTAATACTCGACAACGATCATCATACCGTCTTGTAGAAACGGGCGGCGATCGCCCAACAAATCCGCTGCCAGCTGAACTTGGTCATAGGTATCAGTGTCCATCAACACCAACATACCCGCGTCTTCATACAGAAATTGCTGGTCTTTTTGCTCTAAACGCACGCGTTCGACTTTGTCAGCGCTGCGAAAACGTTCATTTAGCTTGGAACCGTTGCGCAAATTCTTCATTTCGACTTGCGCAAATGCACCACCTTTGCCCGGTTTGACGTGATCTACCTTCACAGCCGCCCAAAGACCGCCATTGTGTTCCAGTACATTTCCAGGACGAATCTCGTTTCCGTTGATTTTGGGCATTGTGGCAAAACTCCTGCAAAAGGTTGATGAAATCTTGATCAGCCCTATATCTTGGGGAGCAACAGCGCGCAAGCCGCCCTGTTTAGTAGAACCGCCCCGATAAGCCATGCACCTGATGCATGGCAGCATTGCTTTAACAGGGTATCCGAATCGTTCGACATATGTCAGAAGAGGCGAACGTCGAAAATGACAAGAGCAAGAATAATGAAAGGACGACGAATTGAAAGATTTCGTTGATGGAACGGCCTTTAATAACGAACAAGGGAACCGTGCCCGTAAACTATTCGCAGCTGTGGTACTGGCTGCTCTAGATGATGCAATTGCTGACGACAAAAAATATGGCAATGGGCCAGAACAGATCGCCCGCTGGGCACGTTCACGCGATGGCCGCGAAGTTCTAAGCTGCGCTGGCATTGATCCCAATGAACGCGTTGTAACCGGCCTGATGGATTTTGTTGGCAAAGGTGTACGGACTTCCGTCGCCCTGTCACGTGAAGAATCTGAACGCCGCAATGCTGCTCAGCAGGCCGAAGCCGCGTAAACGCCTTCAGCCAAACAGTAAAAAAGACGCAGCTCTAGGGCTGCGTCTTTTTTATGTGCCAAAGACAAACACCCAAACCCATGTCACCATCAGCTCTGCCACTAGAATAAAGGCCACTGCCAGCGTGATATCACGCCCCGGACGCAGGGCCCAAATCCGCACGGCTGCAGCTGCGGATAGTGCGCCCTCAAGCGGTCCGATCCAATGCGCCCCATGGGCCCGATCCCAATAGCTATAGGGGCTTTCATATATCCACGCAGACAAGGGCCAGAAATGTGCCCGCCCGTCATCATGGTGCAGCGGGAAATCCAACCCCAGATGGATCAGCCCTGCCCCCGCAAAAGCCATAAGCAAAGGCATCTTGCGCCAAACAGCAACGCCCAACATTGCCGCCCACAATAGAAACGAATTATCGACTGAAAATATCGTCTGCCACGCGTCAGAAAAATACAGCTGGCCGAACACCACATCAGGTGAGATGCCAAAAACATACAGCGCTCCGATCGACAGCACATAAAGCGATAGGTCCGGCGCCAGACCGCCCGCCATCGCAGCCCACAGGACCCTGCGGTCTCCGCGTTTTCCCATAGCTGCGACCCCGATCAAAAGATGTGCTGGCGTGTTCATGAATCCCTCTTTTCCTCACCGCGACTTTCAGCCACCTTACAGCAACATCGCGCAGGGGCACCCAATGGCAAAAGCAATCATGATACAAGGCACCGGCAGCAATGTCGGGAAATCCATGGTCGTGGCTGGCATTTTGCGCGCACTGCGCAACCGCGGCTTTTGCGTGCGCCCGTTCAAACCGCAGAACATGTCTAATAACGCTGCAGTGACCTCTGACGGTGGCGAGATTGGCCGCGCACAGGCCCTACAAGCCCGCGCCAGCGGCGTGCCCCCCCACACCGATATGAACCCTGTTCTGCTGAAGCCACAGACAGCTACTGGAGCGCAAGTTATTGTTCAAGGTCAGGTGGTTGGCCACCAAGAGGCCCGCGCATTCGGCAAATCGAAAGACACTCTTTTGCCTGCTGTTCTGGACAGTTTTTCCCGACTGGCCACCCAATGCGACTTGGTCGTGATTGAGGGCGCAGGATCGCCCGCCGAGACAAACCTGCGCGCAGGCGACATCGCCAACATGGGCTTTGCCCAAGCCACAAAAACACCCGTTGTGCTCATGGGGGACATTGATCGCGGAGGTGTGATCGCCCAGATTGTAGGCACCCAAGCCGTACTGAGCGCGGATGACAATGCGCTCATCAAAGGCTTCAGCGTGAATAAATTTCGCGGGGACCGCAGCCTGTTTGACGCCGGTCGTGACGATATCTGTAACCGCACGGGCTGGCCCTCCCTCGGGGTACTGCCATGGTTTGACCATGCGGCCCGCCTGCCTGCCGAAGACGTGATGGATCTGCCCGCGCGGGCCCGCTCGGGCGGCAGCGGGCTTGTTGTGGCGGTGCCGCAACTGCCCCGCATCTCCAATTTTGACGATCTTGATCCGCTCGCAGCAGAGCCCGCCGTTGATCTGCGCATGATTACCGCTGGCAACGCCCTGCCCGCCGATGCCGATCTGGTCCTGCTGACAGGAAGCAAATCAACCATCGCCGATTTGGCTGCTCTACGTGCGACGGGCTGGGATATTGATATCGCCGCCCATATCCGGCGCGGCGGGCATGTGATGGGCCTGTGCGGAGGCTATCAAATGCTGGGCAATACCATTAGCGACCCCAACGGGGTTGAGGGGCCAGCAGGCACAGTCAAAGGTCTGGGTCATCTGGATGTCGATACTGTGCTGGAGCCTGTAAAAAACCTCGCCCTGCGCGACGGCACTTATGCCCCCAACGGCGCTGCCCTGAACGGATATGAAATTCACATGGGGGCCACAGAGGGTCCAGATTGCGCCCGCCCTTGGTTGCAATTCGGCGCATCCTCAGAAGGCGCCATGTCCCCTAGCGGCCGTGTCATGGGCTGTTATCTACACGGGATTTTTGCGTCTGACGCATTTCGCAGCGCGTATTTATCTGGCCTTGGCGCCCCCTCAACCATCGCTTTTGAGGACCAAGTCGAAGAAACGCTGGACGCGCTCGCCCATCACATCGAGACCTATTTCGACCTCGACGCGTTAATTGAAATGTCGGCAGAAGTCGGCTGAGACCTATTCCATATCCTGCGCGGTTAACGCGCGGTGGATTTCACGGCGGACCAATTTGCGCACGTTGCGTGTGATGCGTTCGCCCAACGCGCCCTGCAATTCTGCGCGAACAATCTCGCTTACCATTTCGCGCAGCGCTGCTTCGTCGATCAATTGATCCTCATCGCCCGCAAACGCCGTCGTCGCGGCGGCAGCGGCGGCCCCAGCTTCGACCGAGATTTCTTCCTCGTAAGCGTCAGAAATATCGAGATCTTCTGACACGGGAGCGCCTTTGGCATCCAACGTCACATCATCTTCCCACGCCATTGCAGGCGCCGCTGACGCGGCCAGCGTATCGATTTCATCCCCGTCGGGTTCCCAATCATTGGTGATGTCGCTTACCGCGGCCTCAAGGGCGGCGATCTTTTCTGTCAAAGGCACCGACTGCGTAGGCGCATCCACGGCGGCGGGCTCACTCTCTTCATGAGGTTCAAAAAACGCCTCTTCGGTGTCTGTATCTTCGATCTCGGCGCGCGGCGCGTCCTTCTCTTCAATCGCCTCGACCACGTCATTCCCAGCAAAGAACGCGCCAGCGTCTTGGGCAACATCCTCCGCTATCGCGGGCTCCACCTCAGTTGTGACAGCCTCAGGGGTTGGTGTCTCTGGCGATCCTGCCCGCACAATTTCCAGTGGCGTTTCGATCTTGCGGTATGAGCCCATGTTCCAATCGAAACCATCGGTATCCACATCCGCTTGCGCTGCGATTTCACTGGCATCCGTATTCGGATCGTCCTCTACATCCCAATATTCTTCGTCAGAATAATCACCTTCATCCAGATCATTTTCTGCGGTGGTTTGAGCCTCTGCCTGAAGCGTGTTCTGCACCAAAGCATCGACGCTTTCAGGTGTTGGTGCAGTTTGATCATTGCCAGGAAACAGCATCATCGGCGCTTCATCCGCCGTCTCGCGGGCCGCTTCTTCAAGAACGAAGGGTCCGTCATCTACTGGCGCATCATTGGCCTGCTCATCCTCTAGCACCCGCAGTGCGGGCGTTAGGACGAACCGATCTGACGCTTCCGGCGTTACTTCGGCAAGGTCAACTTCCGAAGTTGCGCTGCGCAGGCCTGCTAAGGGCCGCTTATCTTCGGATACCAAACGACGGATCGAAGACAAGACATCTTCAACCTCTTCATGTGTGACGGCTTTAGACATTTTTCACCACTCTCTGCTCACCTAGAAAGATAACCTGAGAAATGGATTCCTACAATGGGGCGAAAATCGTTAATAACCATAAAATTTGATGGTTGCCCAAAGGCGACCCAGATCCGGCACAAAAAAGGGCCACCCAATCGGGCAGCCCTGTCATTCGATCGGCGCTTGGCCCAAGCTATTGTTTCTGCAGCCGCTTCAGGACACGGTCCAGCTGCGCGCCCTGTTTGGATTGCGAGGTTGGGCTGCTTTTCACCAGATTATAATATTCGGTCACATCATACTGCTGCACTGGCAATCTAAGATCACGCGCCGTCAACTGGCCCTTGGTCGATAAGACCAGATAGGTCGCAACATAGACCTGCGCCTGCGCCGAAATTCGTGCCGCTTCTGCATCCAACAACGACTGTTCAGCATCCAGAACATCCAATGTTGTCCGCGCGCCCAGCTTTGCCTCCTCGCGCACACCGTCAAACGCGATGCGCGCTGCTTTGATCTGACGGTCGGAAGAGGCCAAAGACGCCCGCGCCGAGCTTAGGCGCGCAAAGGCCACGCCAACATTTTGCTGAACGTTATGGCGCACCACATGCAAGTTGCCGCGCTGCGCATCACGTTGCGCTTGGGCCGCGCGTACATTAGACGACCGTGCGCCGCCCGAATAAATCGTGCCAGATGCGTTCAAACCAACCGAAGCACCCGTCGCAAAGTTATCGCCATCCAGAGTTTTGTCCAAGGACAGGACGCCTTGCGCGCTGATTGTCGGGCGCTTTTGCGCTTGCGCGCGTTTGATCGCCAGCTCAGCGGCAGACACCTGATGTTGAACGCTGCGCATATCCGGATGCTGCCGAACGGCAGTTAATTTGGCCGCCTCAACATTTGTGCCCACTTTGGGCAACCGCGGCGGCGTTGCCAAACGGCCAGGTTTGTGACCAACCACATTGCGGTATTCTTCCTCCGCAATCTTTAGGTTCCCTTGCGCCGTCGCTACGCCGCTGAGCGCTTGTGCACGCTGCGCTTCGGCCAAGGCGACATCCGTGCGCGTGACCTCCCCCACTTCAAAGCGGTTCTGTGCAGCGCGTAGTTCTTGGTTAAGAAGGCGCAGGTTGTTCTGGCGCAAAGCGACGAATTCACTGGCCTCAACAACCCCCATATAGGCCTCTACAGCGCGCTGCAGGACCTGCTGTTCAACCCCGATCAGGGCCTGACGGGTGGCAAGAACCGTTTCTTTCGCAACATCTACGCCCAGCGCTGTTGCCCCAAAATCATACAAAAGCTTCTCAACGATCAGATCGCCACTAAAATCAAGCGAATGCCCTTCGACAATCGCAGAGCCCGAGCGGCTGCGCCCGTAGCTTCTTGTAACGCTGGCGGCCCACCGCACAACCGGTTCCAACGCCGCGCCAGCAGCCGAGACATCTTCATCTGCCGCGCGCAACAACGCGCGGTTCTGCGTCAAAAGACCTGAGTGATTGTAGGCACTTACCAGCGCATCGGCGAATGTATCCGCACGGGCTGCAGGGGCGGATACGACAGTGGCAACAACGGCAGTGGTCGCAAAGACCCCCATCCGAACTGCGCGCACAGCCCCTTTCCTCAATCCTACTAAAGCCATCAAAATGCTCCTAAAATAGCGGACTTATCCAATCTTGGATAAGCTCTTTTGTGCAATTTTTCCAACCCAGCGGCCATCGCCGGTCAAAAACTGAAATTCATTTCCCGATCAAATCCAGGCAAAACTGGGGCCGTTGCATTGAATGCCAAGCGCCAAGTGATCTGACCTGCGCGTTTGGTTCCCAAACGGGCTTCCCCCACCAGACCATCCATAAAGAGCGCCGCAATACGACCCCCTTCCTTGAGCTGGTCTGTCAACGCGGCAGGCACATCCGTGACACCGCCTTGCAAAACGATAACGTCATAGGGGCCATGCTGCACGGCACCGTCAACCAGCGGGCCTTCGTGCACAACAGCATTATCCGCACCCGCTGTCA
>JBDVSG010000245.1:0-19124 GCA_039967155.1 Sulfitobacter sp.
GGCCCCACCGGTCAACTCTTCCAGTCGTCCGACCAGCGCGCCCAATACAGGAAAGCGGAAAATGTCGGTGATTGACAGCTTTGAAGCGCTGGTTGCGGCCCGGATTTCACGATGCGCCTGCACCGCCAGCAACGAATGCCCGCCCAGATCAAAGAAACTGTCATCCGTGCCGACAGGGGAAACCCCCAGCAGGGTTGACCACAAGTCGGCCAGCGTTTCCTCTACCACGCCTTCAGGGGCAACAAACCCTTCCAGATCGCTGCGCTCAAAGCTCTGACCTTTGGGCATCTCACGCGGTGGCGTGTCGGCCGCGTCGATCAGCGCCTGCAGCGGCAGCGACGAGACATAGACCTGCGGCAGATCAAGGGCAATTGCCCGCGCAAAGGCCTGTGGCCCCTCAGCTGCAGTGATCCCTTGGGACACCATATAAGCCAGCCGTTCCTCGGCCTGTGTTTGTTCGCGTTCAGAGGTCTGTGTGTCTTCGTCAAACGCGACCTCAGCAGCACTAAGCGGCGCAGCCTGCGCTGCAAATCCGCCCTTTAGCTGGGTCATGGCAAAATCACGCACCTCAACCAGCACGCCTCCTTCGCCGTCACAGATTGTCACGTCAAACCGCGCACTATCCGCACCCGAAGATGTCAGACGCATGTGGCTGTAAATCTCATTGGGGAGCGGCGCGTAAACGGCGATCTCGCCACATGACATCGGCACCCACAGATCCGCTCCGTCATAGGCAGGTACAAGCCCAATCGCCCAGCCCGTGGCCAGATCCAACAGGCCGGGATGCAGGATTTGCGCGGCATGCACGGGTTCATCCAACGTCAACCGCGCAAGCCCCTCTGTGTTGCCCATCTGGCGTGCACGCAGCACATGCCACTGCGAGCCAAAGCGCAAATGCGCCTCTTGGGGGGTTGGCATATGGGCGCCTGCGTCTTCCTCAACAGCGCCTAAACGCTCAGAAATCGCCTGCAATTCAACTGGCATTGATGGGGCCGCATGATCACTGATCACTGCCTCTGCATGGGTTTGCCATCCCGTGCGGCCCTGCACGGTGCAATCGCTGCGCAAGGCGGCTTGCATGCCGTCCTCGCCCGCGCGCAAGGTGATCCGCATCTGGCGCGGCTGCCCGTCAGGCGCATCAAAGGCACGCAAGAAATACAAATCGCGCAGTGCAAAGGGCACGGCAATGCCTGCACCAAGCGCCGATTGCGCCAACGCTTCGACCATACCAGTACCCGGCAGAACAGCAGTGCCATCCGCCATGCGGTGTTGATCCAGCACCCAATTTGTCTTTGCCTCTAACGTGCCATCAAACCGCGTCTCATCCGCCATCACCTGCGCCCTGTCTAGCAAGGGCACATCCAAACTACGCGGCAGCATCTCTTCGGCCGCATCTGAGCCAACCGCCTCGAATGCCATACCGACATCCGCCCAAACACCCCAGTTCAACGCAATAACATGCGTCTGTGCAGCGCTGCGCGATTGGGCAAAAGCATTCAAATAATCATTGGCCGCCACATAATCGACCTGCCCCGCAGCCCGTGTCGCGGTAGAGGTCGAGGCGAACAAAACCATCAGATCAACACTGCCATCCGGCAGCAGCTGGTCCAACACCCGCAGGCCCTGCACTTTGGGCGCCAGCACGGCGTCGACCTGTTCTTGGGTTTTACCTAACAAGGGCGCATCGTCCAACGCGCCTGCAGCATGGATGACCCCATCGATTTTGCCGTTTTGATGAAGCGCATCGATCACTTTGCGCATCTGCGCTACGTTGATCACATTCGCCACGGCCACCTCAACGCGCCCGCCCAAAGCCTCTAGTCTTTGAATGGCGCGGATGCGGCGCACGCTGGCATCGCTTGAATGTTTCGTTTCCAACACGCGCGGCCATGCCGCACGCGGCGGCAGAGCGCTCCGGCTGAGCAAAACAACATGCGCGTCATGCCCAGAAAGCAATTGCGCCGCGATGGTCTGGCCAATGCCGCCAAAGCCCCCCGTGATCAAATAGGTGCCGCCACGTTTGATTGCAGCCCCCTGTCCCGCCTGCGGTTGCGGCAGCTCCAGATCGCGAATGCCGCGCATAAACCGCCGCCCGTCACGCAAGGCAACAACACCGTTTGCAGGGCGCGCCAGAATATCCTCTAACACCTGCTCTGTGATATCCGCCGCGGGCAGCTCAGCACGGGCGAACTTCCCTTTGGGAACCGCCGCCACAGGGACAACGACGTCCACGGTTGAAACCGTAAGCCCTGACACCTCATGGGGCATTACCCCTGCAGGGCCGCTGATCATCGCCTTCTCGGGATAGGGCAGACCTTCGCCTGCGACTTGCGCAGCCCCGTTGGTAAATACGCTGAGATGGGTCTGCGGCGGGTCTTCACGTTCAGCCAGACATTGGCCCAACCACAGCAAACTGTAGAAGCCCTGCTCCATCATCCGGTCATAAAAACTGCTGCCAGGGCGGTGAGTATTGTCTTGGGTCAGCCCCCAGAAATGGGCGATACGCGTGGGCTGCTGCCCCGCTGCGTCCAGCGCCGTCATCAACGCGTCATAGCCGCCGCGCCCTTGCTCGGGCGCCAGCGTGTAAGCGCCTTCGCCCATATCCGCGAAACTATCCCCTGCCGTGACCACATTCACGACCGCGCCCGAGGCCCGCAGGCGCGCAATGGCAGGTGCCGCAAGCCCGTGTTGATCCGCAAAGACCAGCCATGCCTCCCCTGAGGCCCCTTCTAGGGCTGCGGCGATATCCGCATCCACATCGGCATATTGCGCACGCCAACTGGGGGCCGATCCCCAAGCGGCGATATCGTCTAGCCGCTCAATCTCGGCCTCGGCCGTATTGACGGCTTGGGTATTTGGCTCAATGAAATAGGGGCTGCGCTGGAATTGATAGGTGGGCAGCAACACGCGGTTGCGCCGCGCCTCGCCCCAAATTTGATCCCAATCCGCCTCTACGCCACAGGCCCAAAGCCTGCCAATGATGCCAAAGAAATACACGTCATCCGCGATCACCTGATCGGGGTGCCGCAAAGAGCTAAAGACCTGCGCGGGTTTCACATTGGCATTCATCTGTGCCAACGAAGACAACGCCTTGCCCGGCCCGACCTCTAGATACACACGCGGCCCTTCCGCGCTCAGCGTCTCGACACAATCTGCGAAATGCACCGTGTTGCGCAGCTGTTCGACCCAATATTCAGGGTCTGTTGCCTGCCCTGTGGTGATCGCGCGGCCCGTGCGGTTGGACATAAAGGCCATGTTGGGTGTTTGTAGATTCAATGTGGTCAAAAACGCACGGTAGTCGTCTAAAATCGGGTCCAGCATGCGGCTGTGGGCCGCGATATCAATGGCGATACGTTGGCTTTCTACATCGTCATTGGCCAGACGCGTGGCCAGTTTGACCAGCGCCGCATCAGGGCCCGACACCGCTGTCAGCTCGGGGCCATTGACCGAAGCAATGTCCAGATCATGGCTCAGGTAAGGTTTCAACGCCGCCAAGGACAAAGGCACGCTGAGCATGCCGCCCGCTGGCACCGTATCAAACAAGCGGCCGCGCAGCAGGACCAGATCAATCAGGTTTTCAAAGCTCATCACGCCCGCAAGGCAGGCGGCGACGTTTTCGCCCATGGAATGCCCCACCATAGCGGCAGGTTTCACACCCCAGCTGATCCACAGCTGCGCCAGCGCGTATTCCACAATCGCAATCAACGGCAACTGCGCTGAGGGTTTTTTCAACGTCTCAGCCGCTGCCGCATTGTCGCCTTCGGGCAACCACAGCGCGCGGATGTCATAATCTAGCTGCGGCGCAAGGTGGTCCAACCCGCGGTCCATCGTCTCGGCGAAGGCGGGCTCGGTCTCATATAGATCGCGGGCCATTTGCGGGTATTGCGCGCCACCGCCCGGGAACATGAAGACAACCTCGGGGTCTGTGCCCAACACTTCGTGGCTAAAAACGCGGCGGGTGTCATTGCCCTCCAGTAGGGCAGCGGCCTCGGTGGCTGTTTCCGCCACAACAACGCGGCGCCGTTCAAACCCGCGCCGCCCGTTTTTCAACGTATGCGACACATCGGCCAAATCCAGATCAGGATGAGCGCGCAAATGCGCAGCCAATGCGGCTGTATTTGCATCCAACGCGGATTTACCCCGCGCAGAGAGGCACAAGATATGAAAAGGAAAATCGCTTTCTTCTGCGGGCGCACGCACAGGCGCTTCGCCCAAAATCGCATGGGCATTCGTCCCGCCCACACCCAACGCGTTAATCGCGGCATGGCGCGGCGCGGTGCTGCGCGGCCAAGGGGTAAGCTGCGCATTGACTGAAAACGGGCTGCCCTCAAACCCGATTGCAGGGTTCGGGGCCTCATACCCCAATGACGGTGGCATCGCCCCGTGGTGCAAAGCAAGCGAGGCCTTCACCAGCCCTGCCACACCAGCAGCCGTGTCCAAATGCCCGATGTTGGTCTTTACCGATCCAATGCGGGCGTAATCTACTTTGTCTGTCTGGGCGCCGTAGGCCTCTGACAGGGCGGCGACCTCAATCGGGTCTCCCAGATAGGTGCCTGTGCCATGGCATTCGACCATTTCAATCTGATCCGCCGCCACGCCTGAGGCCTTCAGCGCAAGGCCGATCGCCGCGGCTTGTCCATCCACGGAAGGTGCCAGATATCCTGCTTTGGCAGCACCATCATTGTTGATCGCCGAACCTTTGATCACCGCCCAGATGTGATCCCCATCCGCCTGCGCATCCGACAGACGTTTCAGTGCGACGCACCCCGCCCCAGAGCCAAACACAGTGCCCTGCGCGCGGTGGTCAAACGCATGGCATTCGCCATCTGGTGACAGGATTTCATTTTCCTTAAAAACATAGCCCCGCCCCTGCGGCAGTTCGATCGTCACACCGCCCGCCAAGGCCATATCGACCTCGCCCGCGCGCAACGCTGCCGCCGCATAATGGATCGCCACCAAAGAGGTCGAGCACGCCGTTTGCAGGTTGATCGAGGGGCCTTTTAGGTCAAACACATGGCTGACACGGGTGGAAAGGAAGTCTTTGTCATTGCCTGTGTGGCGCAGCAAAAACATGCCCACATCATCCACCAGATCAGGGTTCGAACAGATGTTGAAATAGAAATAGCTGCCCATGCCGCAACCAGCATACACCCCAATCGGGCCTGCAACCGTTTCTGGCACATGGCCAGCCTGCTCCATTGCTTCCCATGCAACCTCAAGAAACTTGCGGTGTTGCGGATCAAGGATCGCGGCGTCTTTTGGCGAAAAGCCAAAGAATTCAGCATCGAAGTCTTCAAACCCTTTCAGGTCAGCGGCCGCGCGGACGTAATTCTTGCGGGCAATGTTTTGCGGGGTCTCGCCTGCGGCCAACAGCTCTTCTTCGCTGAGCTTTCGGATCGACGACACGCCATCGCGCAAATTGTCCCAGAACGCTGCAACAGTTTGCGCGCCCGGAACATTTACCGCCATTCCGACAATTGCAATATCCTCATCCAAAGATGTCACATTTACGTCGTGCTTAGTCATATAAACTCACCCTTCAGGCCCGCCCGCTTCTGGAGTGACCCAACAAGATTTGAATAAAAATGCGGACCATTTACAAAGGCGAACACAATCGCCCAACAGCTCAATTAGCGGTACAAAATGTTTATTCTATGGCATTTAGCCTATTATTTTTCACACCCACAGGGGAGTTTACCACAGGAAATCCCCACGTAGAAATATTGATTGTCGCCCAGATGGAAACAATCACTCCTTAAGGTTGAATTTACAGCAGATTACGCGTCTGCGCCGAACGCCCGCCGCCCATCACAGGTACATTGCGCAACGCATGGCGCGGTTTATGTGCGGGTCTGGGGTACGTCCGCTCCACATATCCCAACACAGCCCCTGCCGTCAGCCAAGTAAACGGCGTCAGGGTCGCGTTAAGCAACATATCCATCAGGGTAATCCCCAAAATCAAAGCAACCGGCCCGATGTAGGGTGACAGTTCTGCCGTGCGGTGGCGCAAGGTATTAACGCCCAGCAACAGCAAAGGCAGCGACAGCAGCCCAAATTCCGCGATATAGCCAAGCCAGCCAAAACTGCCAAAAACAATGATCCAGCGCCCATCAGGGATCGTCAGGATCTGGCCAGTCTCTGAATGGCGCACAAGACTACGGCCCCAGCCGCTCCACCCGAAGGCGGGTTTTTGGGCCGCGCGGTCCAGCAACTGTTCCTCATTGTCGAACCGATAGCCCAGCGATTGCGCGCGGTGCGGGTTTACTTCGGCCACTTTGGCAACAATCGCATCCGTGGGGATCACCCCGACATTTCGCAACATTGGATAAGTGATTGCAACCAAGGCAAACACTGTGGCCAGCATCACCATCCACCGGCGCGGCGCAAAGAAAATGAAAGGCACCAGCAGCAATCCATAAGCAATCGATGCCGCGCTTTTACAGGCCAGCAAAAACACCACCAGATACAACGTCCAAAGAATGGCCTTCCAGCGATCCAATCGCGGCGCCACCCGCGCCAAAGCCGAGGCAGACATGGCCGCCGTACAAACAAACAACGCCAACCACAGCCCGTGCGGCAAAAACACAATCGGGCGGTAACCGCCGGCACGGATCGTCTGTTCAAAACTATGCTGGAAAAACCCGTACACCCAGATATTCATCTGTGGCGACACGCGAATTTCCAAAAAGGACGGTACGGAATACGCAATTGCCCCGACCATCAACGCCAGTAGAATCTCCCGCAGGCCTGTCTCACTGCCCAGAAATTGCCGCGCCAGCAGAAACGGAACAACCGTCAGGATCTGTCCGATGAAAACGGACCCCACGTCGCGCACAGACTGGCCCGGCAATGCGTCGATCAGGAACAATATCGGGTCGGCGTTGCTCAGGACCTCAAACAAGATCGGCTCACGGTTGGTTAACACGGTGGGGATCGCGCTGAGCACCAAGATCACGACCAAAACCCGTGCAATCCGCCCTTGCGGCCACAGCCGGACCTTATGCGCGGTGGCCAAAACCAAGATCGCCAGCACGCTCACATTAGGGATCGACACTTTGTCCATCGACGGGACCAACGGCAAATTGAATTCCGCCAAAGGCGGCAGCAATAAATACCCCCCCAAGATCGACCACACCAGCGCCCTTTCAACAGATTGCGTGCGAAACAACACAAGGCAGGCAAAGGGCCAGAGCACCAGCATCAGATATGCAATCGGGTTTGGCATGGGCGTCCTGTTCGCGGGGGTGGTTTGAGCATGCTAATTACACTCTAGGCAGGCGCCTGTCATCACGCTAGTTTACAAAGCCACAAAGACCGCTAAGGCGCGAAACAACCACAAAATGCTGAAAATAATCAATATTTCAACGATACCCCCTTCCACGCGGCCCCTTTCATTGTGGCCCATCCGCACAGGCGCACTATGAAATACGGCAACAACACCTCAGCAGTTGAGGTCAATATCCCCACCAGAGCCACATTGTTTCAGGCGGTAAAAGAAAAATTCGCAGGTCCCGATGGATTCGCACTGGCCACCTTGAATCTCGATCATCTGACAAAACTGCCCGATGATCCCAGCTTTGCCACGGCCTACCGCGCGCAGGATTTGATCGTGGCGGATGGGCGGCCCATTGTCTGGCTGTCCCAGATCGCCAAACAACCGGTTGAGCTGCTCCCCGGATCGGATTTGGTCATGCCACTTGCCGAGATCGCAGCGCAGATGGGCATGCCAGTGGCCCTGATGGGCAGCTCTGATGCCGCGTTGGCTGGCGCAAAAAACGCGCTAGAGGCGCGCATCCCAAACGTTAACATCGTCATGACCCACGCCCCCGCCTATGGGTTCGATCCCGTTGGCGCGGAGGCAGCCGAAATTTGCAAGATGCTCAACGACAGCGGTGCGCGGCTGTGCTTCATCGCGCTGGGCGCCCCGAAACAAGAGCTCTTTGCCGCGTTTGGACGCACCCATAGCCCCGCTGTCGGGTTTGCCTCCATTGGCGCGGGGCTGGATTTCTTGTCAGGGCATCAGGTCCGTGCGCCCAAAATCATACGCGGCCTTGCGTTGGAATGGCTATGGCGCGCGCTGCAAAGCCCTGCCCGCATGATCCCGCGCTACGCAAAATGCTTTGCGATCTTACCCCGCCTGGCCTTGCACGCATGGCAGCAACGCTAAGCTATTTATATTCGATCAACCGTTTTTTGCCGCCCCTGATTTGGCGCCAATAATAGCTAAGCGCGCCCTGCGTCTCGGCGAATTTCCCCAAAACGCTGAACAAGGCCCAGCGCCAGCCCCCGCCCCGCGCCAGCCGCGCGACCTGCAACGGATAAACCAGCACACCCCACAGTGCCCATGGCCCGAAAAGCAGAGCAAAGACAATGATCACAAGCGGCACAGCGGCGCCCCAAATCAATGCACGCCGCGTCTCTGCGACCCAATGGCGCTCAGGCGGGGCGCCATGCAGGGCCGCACCTTCTGCAAAAGCATGGCCCGCGCGTTTGCTGCGTTTCCACCATTGCGAAAATCGGGTGATTTGGGCGTCATGGGCTGTCATTTCGGCATCAAGGCGCCAGATAATCCAGCCTTGTTTGCGCAAACGAAGGCACATCTCTGGCTCTTCTCCGGCGATAAGATCATCGCGGTATCCGTCAATCGCACGCAGCGCGCCAACGCGCATCAACGCATCGCCTCCACAGGCCAAAGCGGCCCCAACAGGCGTGTCCCATTCTGCATCAATCAACCCGTTGTAGACCGACGCCTGAGGGGCAATTTCGCGCCTGCGACCGCACACGACAGCCACATCTGGTCGCGCGGCTAAAAAGGCACGCGCTTGTTCCAGCCAACCCGCTTGGACAACACAATCCCCATCTAGAAACTGTACAAATTGGCAATCTGGCGGCAGTTTCTCCAACCCTGCATTTCGGGCTCGGGCAGCGGTGAAAGGTTGGCTCATATCCAACGCTACCACCTGCGCGCCGCGCGTCTGCGCCGCCTTAACAGACCCATCCGTAGATCCGCTGTCGACATAGATCACAGGTTCAACGCCGCTAAGCGCCTCAAGGCAGGCGATCAGTCGCGCGCCCTCATTTCGGCCAATCACAATCGCTGCGACCGTCATTTGGGTTGATCCTTCAGATAGGCACGATACGCATCCGAACAGGTCAAAAAACCATCTTCACAAAGCGCCTCAACGCCGCGCCAAGGCTGCGCGTCTTCGGAATACAGCGTCAATGACTGTTGCGCGTTCAGAACTTCTAACCGCGCCGCATCTTCGCCATGGGCCAAATCCCCACTGCCCGCACTGGCCGCGTCACGCGCGACAATGTTGCCTGCGAATTTGTAATGGCGGATCACAGCCGTGAAATCCGAAACAATGACGTGCTGCGACAAATGTGGGTGGGGCGCGGGAATGACCTCTGCGCCGTTGAAAATCAGCGGGTGTTTCGTCAGGCAGCAAGCCTCACCGAAAACCTTGCCACGCACTCCACCGAATTTAAATTGCAACGCAGTCGACGTCAGTTGATTGCCACGCAGCAGCCCTTCAAACGGAATTTCGGCGCTGTGATACCCATGGCAATCCACCGTCGAGATGTCGTAATAGTCAAAGGCTTCAAGCGACTGTTTGAAGGTGAAATCGCGCACTTCTGTCAAAGGTGTCTTGGGAAACATCTCCAACATTTGTGCCATCAGCGCCGTTTCACCGCGCATTTCAAGGTAATGAATGAGCGCCGACAAACCATGCGTTTCACGCCCTTCAAAATCGAACTGCTCATCCATATCTACATACAAACACCAGCGGTCGCGTCCGTAGGTTTCGGCAGGATAGGCACGCAGCAGATCTTCGTATTGCCCCAAAGGCAGCACTGCGCGGTCCACCACACAGCCCACTTCAGACTTCAGTCGATCAAGCGTGCCATCTGATGATCCGTTATCCACGAATGCAAAATACTTGACCCCAAGCGCTCTATAATATGCCAGAAAATCGTCGATGTAATAGGATCCGTCGCGCACCAGAACGATGGCCAATACCTCGCCCACTGGCACCTGCAGGTCAGCCCCATGCACACGCTCAATTGCGCGATTAAAACTGCGGCGCCGCCCGATTTTCTTCAGGCGCTTGCGGATGCGGGCGATGAGTGAACTGCTTTGCTTCATGCAAGCATCCTTACGACAGCAAAATTGAGCGGTCTACAAAAGGCTTTCTAAAGGGCGCGTTAAAAGCGATGCGGTGCGGTTTTCACAGAACACCGCTCAGCTGACGGCCAACCGTGCGTCTTAGACCCGCCTATTTTCGGCAAAAGTGACCGCCCCCGAGAGCCCCCCATCCAGCCGAGAACTGGTTCCCTCCTGTTTTTCGCACTTGCACCCATTTTCAAAACAACGAGGCGCACCCGCTAGACCTCCATCCGCCCCAACCTAGGACGGCCGCATTTCCGCGCGCCCCTTTGGCGGCTCCTTGCAGTTTGCGCTCTCGCGCAATTCAGGCGTGTAGAAGGTTTGCTGTGCGCGCCCCTTGTTCTTGGATGCATATAGAGCGATATCCGCATCCTCTAACACGGTTTCGCGCGTTACCCTCTTACTGCTCTGGATCCAGACAGTTCCGATGCTGGCCGAGATTTTACAAACCTCTTCATTGTAAGGAATAGGTGTTTCAATCCGCGCAATGATGCGCTGGCCGACACGTTCCAACACATCGATGTCCTGCACATCCGTCAAAATAACCGTAAATTCATCGCCACCAACCCGTGCGACAACATCGGAAGAGCGCGTTTCTTCCACCATCGAGGCGGCGGCAATTTTGAGCACGTGATCCCCTGCTGCATGCCCCAACGTATCGTTAACTGCCTTGAAGTAATCCAAATCAATGTGCATCACCGCAAATGCCTTATTCGCAATGATCAGTTCCTCCAGCGCTTGATCCAATGCGCGACGGTTCTTAAGGCCAGTCAATGTATCCGTAAAGGCCTGCTCCTCCGCTACATTTTTTGCACCTTGCAAGCGCAGGTTTAGCTTCCGCGATGCTTCCATTGCCGCTGTTTTAGCCTCGACCAAATAGAGCATTTCGATCGCTAGATCCGTTGTCGCGAAATCTGCATTGGTCAGGGCATAATCGCGCACGCCATCAAGGATCGAAATACCAAAGGACAGATTAACAATTGCGGCGCCATTCCCGAGCGGGATTAAGACCCCTTTTAGGCGGGCTGGCGGACTGCCCGCCAATTCCAAATGCAGCTTCAATTGATGTGCTTTGCGCAACTGGGCCAATGTCTCAATACCGCGCGGGCGCTTCACCTCGACGGCTTCTAGAAAAGGTGAGCCGACCATCTTGATGTCAGGTCGCAGTTTTTGAGTTGTCGGCCCGACATGTGCAATCATGCCATCGCTGTCCAGCAAGATATGCATCGGACACAATACATCTAAAACATTGGTATCAATCGCATACCGTGTCATGCACGCACCCCTAATTGAAACACACGACCATCGGCAAAATCAGTTTCGATCAACTGAATACTCACGACATCGCGCCCTGACCCGTCGGTTTCAAAATCAAGCAACGCCAAGCTACCGTAATCATCTGCCATGACCCGCAACAGTCCCATCATGAGATGGCCGAACCCGTCAATTTTACTACCGCAGACCACGTTGTCGCAGATCAATGTGTATGACCCGCTGGGATGACTGTGCAATTCAATCGCAGGCAGGTTTAAATCCGCAACAGCCATGCGCGCCCGATCTGGCAAATCATCCAGCGAATGTAAAAAATCTTCAAAATTCATTCCACCAAACCGCAGCAGACGACGCACGGCTTCCGTGTTGGGGTGTGAAACCAGATAGGTACCAATGTCTTCCATCACTTCGCCGCGTGGGCGGTCTAGCACGGCAGCCATCGCATCCAGCACCGCAGGCGTTACCGCATCATCATAGGTCAGCATCGCCTCGAAATCAGGCGGCGACACCCCTGCACGTGCGGCCACCTCCAGCCACCGCTCGCGGCCATAGCCATCCAGCATGTAGTTCTGAAAACTGCGGTTGATAAGCCCGTGCATATTGGCCTCTTGTTTTTGCTATCCGCCCTTGATGGCGTACAGGCATTAATAAGAAGATAAGTTGGCCCGCAGCAGCCCAAATTGTGATCGAAATGCGCATTGAAACCATCACAAATTTTAACGTAATTAGCCGTTTTCCCTTAGATGAAGACAGCTCGGAAATTCACCCTAAGCCATTCGGAGGAAACGATTACCCAAGCAGGCCTGCATGCACCACCAACATGCCCTCTCTTTCCAATACAGGGGCCGCAAAATATGCATCAACTGCAGCTGATACTGTTCAGCCATTCTGGAATTTCGCCGATATTTTTTAGAACAACATCCGCAAAGGGGGCTAGCTCTTCGGCATCAGCGACCCCCGTTAGAACAGCAACCGTCCACATGCCCGCTGCGCGCCCCGCAACCAGATCATGTCGGCTGTCCCCTACCATCGCAATCTGATGCGATGGCAGCCCCACAGCATTTGCAAAAGCCACCAACTGGCCCGTCTCTGGCTTGCCGCCGTATCCACTGTCATAGCCCGCAATGAAGTCAAACAGCTGGGTCACACCAACGCTGTCCAGATGAGCCCGAGCAGGCGTTTCACTGTCATTTGTCGCCACACCCAATGCAATGCCTGCCGCGCGAAAACTTGACATCAGCGGCACCAATGGCACCACAGGTTCTTGGGGCGCTATCCCAGCTTCTTCGTTCACCAATTCCAGTAATTCGTCTGGAGAATACTCAGGAAAATGGGGGGCCAAAACCGCCACAATTTCGCTGACTGTCCCTGCAATAACAATACTGTCCTTGGAAAAGCTGCGGGTTTCGAAATCAAACCCCACTGCATGCCCTGCCTGCGCCGCGCGCAGCAGATCTCCCTTGCTGGCGCGCCGTAGAAAATCGGCCGCCCAGCTTTCCCAGGTTGCCGAGAAATCAAACAAAGTTCCATCCTTGTCAAAGCACAGACCCTTAATTTCAGTTCTTGATTTACTCATGTCCAATGGACCTGCCCTCCTCCTGGCATCGCTTGTCTGGCTTGGGCCAGTTGTTCGTAGGGCAAGTGTTGCGCGTCGCAAAATGCAACGATCCACGCGTCATCCATCAAAATAAAATCCATGACCGACCCCAAGAATTCTGTGTCGCCAACCGCATTGCGCAGGTCCGCCTCTGAAGCGCCTGTCGCGCCCAGAAATACTGGCAGCAATTCTTCGTTGCCCACCAACCATGCCAGCACTTGCAGCGCGATGGTTTCGGCAGAATTCCGCGTAAGGCTCATAGGTCCGCTCCAATTGCATTAAAACTTCAACGCTTTGTTAACCAATTGGTCAGAAAACTAAAGACCACGAGCAATACTCTACTGGAAAGGGATCGTAAATGCAGGGTAAAATCCTCATCGTAGACAGCATTTCGACCAACCGTATTGTGTTAAAGGTCAAACTCGCAAGCGCATTTTATCAAGTATTGCAGGCCAGTACGATGGCCGAGGCCCTTCACAGCATCGCTGCGCACAAACCTGATCTTGTGCTTACTGCGATCAACCTGCCCGATGGGAACGCGGCCCAATTGTGCCAAACCCTAAGCACTGCGCGCCAAACATCGATTCTGCCTGTTCTGGTCATCAGCGGCGAGGTCGACACCCAAACACGGCTGGACGCCCTACGGGCTGGTGCATTTGACGTCATGAGCAAGCCTGTGAACGAAACTCTTCTGCTTGGGCGTATCCGAACCATGATCCGATCCCATCAGCGACTTGCCGAATGGCAAATTCGCGATGACACGTCATGCGCGTTGGGTCTGGCCGAACCCGCAGCAGAATTTTCGCGACCCGGATCAATTACGCTGGTTGGGATGGACATCGCCCCGCTTCAACACTGGGTGCGAAAAATGGCCCCGCATTTGCGCGCTAGATATACGGTCTCAACCCTGCATGACGCCATGGCGGGGCTACATGCAGGAAAGCCCCCCGATGCGGTGGTGTTATGCCTTCCCGACGCGACCTCTGAAGCTGAGGAATGTTTGCGGTTGATCCCAGCCCTACGCGCCAGCGGCCAAACCCGCAACGCGGCGCTATTGGTGATCCAGAACATCCCTGCGCCCGCGCGCGCAACGTCCGCGCTGGATGTCGGCGCGGATGATGTCATGACAGACGGGTTCGATGCCGTTGAAGCCTGTCTGCGGCTTCAGGCCCTATTGGGTCGCAAACATCAGGTGGCGCAAATGCTGGCCAACGTCAGGACGGGTCTGCGCGAGGTCGTGAATGATCCGTTAACCAACCTCTACAACCGGCGCTTCGCAATTCCCTATATGAACCAGCTGATTGAGCGCAGCAAAACGTCTCAGAGCCCATTTGCCGTGATTCTTGCGGATATGGACCATTTCAAACGGATCAACGACAAATACGGCCATGCATCCGGAGACGCGGTTTTGGTCGAAACCGCTGACCGTTTGCGCGCGGTTGTGCGGACCGGCGATATGGTCGCACGCATCGGCGGCGAAGAATTTCTGATTGCGATGCCCGCAACCACAATTACGACAGCCCGTGCGATCGCAGATCTAATCTGCGAATCCATCGGCGCAAGGCCCTTCACGATCCCAGGCTCGACAGCACCGGTTTGTGCAACAATCAGCCTTGGATTAACGTCCAACATCCCCGCCATGCAGTTGGCACGCCGCAGCATGGAAACGGCCGAATCTTTGGTCGACCGCGCGGATAAGGCGCTTTATGCGGCCAAGCTAAAGGGCCGCAATTGCGTGGGGCTAAAACAGCCCGAATCCCGCCCAGCGGCCTGACCCACCCCCAGCAGGACGGTGCTGGGCCTCGGACGCGACAAAGTGTGCTCTGGGTTCATAATAAAAAAACCGCCCCAGATACCGACCAAAACGACGAGGACCCCTGTCCCGATCAAAACTGACGCAGCGCTACACCGAAGGCCTGCAGCACAGGACCTTCCAGACTTTCGTTGCAACTGTCCACAAGTCGGGTTCGGTGAGGAGTTCAACAAACGGCGGTTTTTGGAACCCATGCCTAATCAGAAAGAATACATTTACAAAACTACAAACATAGTTTTAATGGGACCTATGATGAAACACACATCCGCTGCCCTTTCGCTTGCTGCACTTGGTCATGACGCCCGTCTGACTATTTTTAGATTGTTGGTACGTGCCGGAAAAGACGGTCTGAACATCGGCGATATTGGCCAGCATCTGGATATGGCAGCTTCCACGCTTGCGTATCATCTCGGAACTTTGGTTGACGCAGGACTTGTCACTCAGGAGCGGCAGGGGCGGCATATAATCAATCGCGTAGATTTTGATGTCATGCATCAAACAGTATCATTCCTGACAGCCGAGTGCTGCACGGGAGTAAAACTCACACAGGAGGATGCGGCCTAACTGGTGCCGCTGTTTTTCTGACCCAAAAGAAACTATATATTTAAGGATATAGATATGACAGAAACTTCTCTCACTGTCCGATCCCTGACCGTAGGTTTTGCTCACCAGTTTTGGGCACAGGAAAAAGTCTGGATATTCACCGCATCGCTGCTTGCGGCGCTCTTTGCTTTTTCACCTACACTGGGCCTCACAACAACAAGCTTCGCCCTTCAGAATCTACTGAATGTCGCCCCGTTTCTTGCTCTGTCCGTGGGGATTGCAGCGTATGCTGGCGCCACAGGTGCGGATGGTCTGATCGCACGCGCGTTTACTGGGTCACCTGCGGTAATGATTTTGGTCGCTGCGGCGGCTGGCGGTCTTTCGCCCTTTTGTTCCTGTGGCGTAATCCCCCTGATCGCAGCTCTGTTGGTCATGGGCGTACCTCTGTCGGCAGTCATGGCATTCTGGCTGGCATCGCCTGTAATGGATCCATCAATGTTTTTGTTGACCACGGGCACGCTTGGTATTGAGTTTGCTGTCGCGAAAACGATCACAGCGCTTGGCTTGGGCATCTTCGGCGGGTTTGTCGTTCATATGGTATCGCGTGCGGGAGGACTGACTGATCCATTAAGAGAAGGCGTTGGAAACGGTGGATGCGGTGGGGCCAAGGTGCGCACAGAGCAACCAGTTGTGTGGAAATTCTGGAGCGACGATGCACGCGTTGCAAAGTTCTGGCGCGAAGGGATCAAAACCACATTATTTCTCGCAAAGTGGCTGACACTGGCGTTCATTTTAGAAAATTTGATGCTCGCGTGGTTGCCCGCTGATCTGGTCATACGCACACTTGGCGGCACTGGGATCGCGCCAATCGGCATCGCAACGCTTGTGGGTGTTCCCGCCTATCTGAACGGTTATGCGGCATTGCCACTGGTTGGCGGACTGATGGCACAAGGTATGGCACCCGGGGCGGGTATGGCGTTTTTGGTTGCAGGTGGCGCCAGCTCGTTGCCCGCTGCCATTGCCGTCTGGGCCTTGGTCAAACTGCAAGTATTTATCCTGTACATCGGAATCGCACTAACAGGGTCATTTGCCAGCGGGTTGCTGTTTCAGCTTTGGACAACATTCTGAACGTTCCACAATTTTAAGCAAAGGTAGCAGGCCACCCCTTGAGAGGCCTGCAAAAGAATGATTTTTTAAAGCGCTCACTTTTTTCACATGCGCGAATGTCGGCTATGCGAACGAAGCAGCCGTTCGAACAACTCCAACCAACGTCAGTTACCAGAAACCATGCGATCGTTACGCTTTTCCCGCTAAGTCTAAAGCGCTTTCAAACTCTCGTTTGATAAGTTCGAAGTCTTCGATTCCGACGGACACGCGGATCAAGTTATCTTCGATCCCAAGTTCGAGGCGTTCATCCCTCGATAATTTACGGTGTGATGATACCGCTGGCATAATGACCATTGTCGCCACATCACCAAGCGTCGGGCCGTAAGCAATGTTTTCACATCCGCGCAGAAAAGCGTTTGCATGTGCTCGCTCCCCTTTCAGGACGAAGCTAACCATCGCCCCGTACCCCCCAGAGATCATTGACGACGCCAGCTGGTGATCTGGGTGTGTAGAAAGTCCGGGGAAGTGGGTCTGTTCAACCATGCTGTGTCCGTAAAAGAATGCGGCCAACTTGTGGGCGTTTTCTTGCGCCTGCCTGAACCTAAGGTCGAATGTGTTTAGCCCACGCTCTGCCATCCAACAGTTGTAGGGGCTGGCGTTCAACCCCATGGTCGCGATCACATCGCTGATTTTGTCCAAAAGGTCGACATCTATACCGCCAAGATACCCCAAGTTCAGATCGCTATGACCTGAGAGCATTTTTGTGACCGAATGCATGACCAGATCAGCCCCTTGATCCAAGGGGCGAAACCCTGTGGGCGTGGTGAAGGTATTGTCGATTAACAGCAAGGCTCCGACCGCTTTGCAAGCTTTCACCAGCTCGGCGAAATGGGTCACACGCAGCATCGGATTAGACACAACCTCCGCCAACACAATGCGCGTTCGAGGCGTAATCGCTTGCGCAAAAGTGCCGGATCGGAGGCATCAAACGTGCGACAAGCAAACCCCATGCGCGGCAGATCGCCCGTCACCATTTTCAACGAGCGACCATAGAGCTGCGAGGCGGCTGCGATGGAATCTCCAGCCTGCAAGATAGACATAAATGTTGCCGAAATTGCAGACATGCCAGAGGCCGTCATGACACCAGCATTTGCGCCTTCCATCCATGACAGTTTACTGGCCAAGGTATCCGCGTTTGGATGCCCCTCGCGTGCGTAGCCAAATCCTTTTGCCTCGCCGTCATAGACCGACTGCAACTGATCCGCGTCTTCGTAGTGGTAGACAACAGACGGCGACAAAGCAGGTACAAGAGGTTCGCCCAAGTTTTGCCGTATCGTCCCGCGCCGTACAACCGAGCTAGGTGGGTTTTTCATCGTCCATGATCCTATAATGTGTCGCAGTGAGCTCTTTAGCCTCTCTGCTGATAGCGGACATTTGTGCACAATGCAGCATCTGTCATATTGGGCTCGTAGCTGATGGGGTGGATGGCTCCTGCTCCAATCGGCGTCGCAATGCGCCATACTGCAGATGTCCATATCTGCTTATAGGAGGAGCCAACCAATGGAATGTACCACAATCGGCCTAGATTTGGCCAAAAACATTTTTTCAGGTCCACGGAATTACACAAGACGAAGAGGTCGCATTTATCCGGCCTTTAAGACGGGCACAGCTTTTACCATTTTTTTCCTAGATTGAACCGTGCCTGATTGGCATGGAAGCTTGCAGCAGCGCGCATCATTGGGCACGTGAACTGACAAAGTTTGGCCACGACGTTCGGTTGATTCCACCGATGTATGTGAAGCCCTACGTCAAGCGGGGCAAGTCAGACGCGATCGATGCCGAAGCGATTTGCGAAGCAGTAACACGCCCAACGATGCGGTTTGTGGCGATCAAGACCGTCGAACAGCAATCCCTATTGTCAGTCCACAGGGCGCGGAGCCTTTTGGTTCGGCAGCGCACCCAACTTATCAATGCTCTACGCGGAATGGTCGCCGAATTTGGTGTGTATATCGCGAGAGGCCTCGCTCGGGTCATCGGTTTTGCTGACGACATACTCGCTGGCGAAGTTTTGGATCTGCCTGATATCGCGAACGACGTGATCCACAATCTGTGCGAGCACCTCATGGCACTGCATACTCGCGTCCGCTGGTACGAAGACCGCCTGAAGCAGGTCGCCAAGGCAGACGCTCGGGTCCGTTTGTTGCGCACCATTCCAGGTATTGGCGCTGTTACGGCGTCCGCGATCATCGCCAGTATTGGTGACGGCCATCAGTTCAGGAATGGACGGGAATTTGCTGCCTGGCTGGGTCTGACGCCAGCGAACAAATCCAGCGGTGGTAAGGAAAAGCTCGGGCGTATCACCAAAATGGGTGACCAATATATACGATCACTACTCGTCGTTGGTATGACGTCGCTTGTCCGACAGACAAAGTCGCACCCTGAACGGGCAAGCAAATGGCTGACGTCACTACTGGAACGCAAACCAGCGCGCGTAGCAACCGTCGCAATGGCCAACAAGACAGCTCGGATCGTCTGGGCAGTCTTGACCCGCAACGAGCCTTACACGCCGCACACAACCTAAAAGGAAAAGGCACAATGAGTTAGCAAGACCCGCGAGATGATGG
>JBDVSG010000246.1:0-1511 GCA_039967155.1 Sulfitobacter sp.
GCAACCTCAGCAACCTCAGCAACCTCAGCAACCTCAGCAACCTCAGCAACCTCAGCAACCTCAGCAACCTCAGCAACCTCAGCAACCTCAGCAACCTCAGCAACCTCAGCAATTTCTTCTGGTTCGGCGTCGGCAGCTTGGGGGATGTCCGTGGGGGCTGGTGTTTCGTCCAGATCCTGCTCCACCAGCGGCGCGCTGGCCGCTACTGCGCCGACAATAACAACAGCAATGCCGTCAGGCTCAACTGTTTCGCCGTCTTCCAGCAATTCAGCGGCACCTTGGGTTGGGCCAAAAAACGGCTCGCCCAGATAGGGGGCATCGTCAGGGGCGGCAACAAAGCTGACGGGGTGGAAACGGTGCTCTGTGGCAAAAGCTTCGGCCTCGGCCAAAGTTTCGCGCGCAACAGCTGCCACATGGGTTTTGGGACCGTCTTGGCTGATATCATAAGCCAAATCCGCGATCTCGTAAGGGGTTGCGTTATGCAACGCGGCCTCAGCTTCTTTGCGGCAGGCAGGTTCGGACAGGCCGATTGTATCAATCGTGAGATATTTGATCTGGCTTGACGGGATGATCAGTTTTGAGCGCACACCGCCCGGTTCCAAACTGGCAGCTGTCTTGCGCAGGACCGCCAATTCGCCTGCTAGATCTTCGGAGGTAACGTCCACTTCGCCGACTTCACGCCAACCACCCGCAGCGCGGTGCAGGAGCTTGATGCCTTCGAAAGACAGGGATAGGGCAAAATTAGGCTTCATGTGTTGCCTTTATCACGGGTCTAGAGTGCCAACAACTTCGTATCCCTGCAGAATACCGCAGAGTTGGCCGTGTGAAAAGGTAAACTGTTTGCTTTCGGCGGAGGGTCGCGGATGCCCTACACGCGGTTGTAGCGTGCAGGGCAAAACGGGTTAGGCTGTGGCCTGTGTCAGCGCCTGATCCAGATCGGCAATCAGATCATCGGCGTCTTCTGTTCCGATGGAAACCCGTACCACGCTGGGGCCAGCGCCTGCAGCCTCTTGTTGTTCAGGCGTCAATTGGCGGTGTGTGGTTGAGGCTGAGTGGATGATCAGTGACCGCGTATCGCCCAAATTGGCCACATGGCTAAACACCTCCAGACCGTTCACCAACTTGACGCAGGCGTCATAGCCGCCTTTGACCGCAAAGGTGAACAGACCACCTGCGCCCTTTGGGCAGACCTTTTTGCTGCGGGCGTAGTAGGGGGATGATTCGAGGCCCGCATAGGTCACGTATTCAATGCGCTCGTCGGCCTCCAACCATGCGGCGATCTTCTGGGCGTTGGCCACATGGCGGTCCATCCGCAGGCTCAGCGTTTCTGTGCCCATCAACGTGTAATGCGCGGCTTGGGGGTTTAGGGTCATGCCCAGATCGCGCAGGCCGATGGCAATGCCGTGGAAGGTGAAGGCCAGATTGCCAAAGGTCTCATGGAACTTCAGGCCGTGATAGGCGGGCTCCGGCGCGCTGAGCGAGGGGAACTTGTCTGTGGCGGACCAGTCAAA
>JBDVSG010000247.1:0-34474 GCA_039967155.1 Sulfitobacter sp.
GTCCCCGCGCCTGTGGCGGAGCTGATCTTGGGGGTTTCGCGCGACAGTCAGTTTGGTTTGTACCTTACGGTCGGGGCTGGCGGCATCATGGTTGAGCTTCTCAAGGATGCCCGTGTTTTGCTTTTGCCCACCAGCAAAGATGCGATCCGAGAAGCGCTGCTGTCTTTGAAATCCGCGCCTCTTTTGACAGGTTTCCGTAATTCTGATCCTGCCGATCTGGATGCGGTCATAGAGGCTACGATGGCTTTGGCAAACTATGCCATGGCCCAAGGTCCCGCGCTTGAAGAGCTCGACATCAACCCTCTTATTGCTTGTGCCTCAGGGGCGTTTGCTGCCGATGCTCTCATTCGGAACAGGAAGCAAACGCCGTGATTTCAGCCAACAAAAACTAGTGCGATAGACCAACAGACCAGCTGGATCACGGGTGAGGCTTGTGCCAAGCTCCGCGATGACAATGGATTGAATGGTGCAATACTGACAAGCGGCGGTGAAATTACCCGCGTTCTCACGACGACGTCATGGGTTGAAAGTTATTATACGAGCGTATAATAGGGCCGATAGAACTGCACGCAAACAGATTGAGTAGAACATATGACTTTGAAAAAAACCGTCGGAGAAGTATTAGTTGATCTGCTTGAACACCGTGGTGTCGACACTGTTTTTGGCATTCCAGGCGTACATACGGTTGAGATGTACCGCGGGCTTGCGGCCTCAAATATTCGCCACATCACCCCCCGTCACGAGCTGAGCGCAGGGTTCATGGCCGACGGGTATGCCCGCGCATCGGGCAAGCCCGGTGTCTGCCTGTTGATCACCGGCCCTGGCTTGACCAACGCGATTTCAGCAATGGCCCAAGCGCGCGCGGATTCCATCCCCATGCTTGTCATCTCAGGCGTGAACCGCATCGATACCCAAGGCCATGAAACGGGCCACTTGCATGAATTGCCCGATCAAGGGGGCATGATGCGTACGATTGCGGTGTTTACGCAGACGGTTCAGCGCGGAGCGGATCTGGAACCCATTCTTGATCGTGCCTTTGCGGCAATGACCAGCGGACGCCCGGGACCCGTGCACATTGAGGTTCCTCTCGATGTCATGTCGGAAATTATTGAGATCCCAAAACAACGCGTTGTTCAAACACAACTGCGCCACCCTGCCCCGCAAGATCTGCAAACAGCCGCGGACATGCTGGCAGCTGCAAAACGTCCGGTCATTTTGGCGGGCGGCGGGACTGTCGCCGCGCAGACCCCGTTGATTAGCGTCGCCGAAAAGCTGGACGCACCCGTTGTAACAACGATCAATGCCCGTGGCGTTTTGGGGGGACATCCTCTCGAAGTGCCTGCCAGCCCCAGCCTCGGCGCGGTGCGCGATCTTCTGGCTCAGGCAGATGTTGTGCTGGCAATCGGTACGCAATTTGGCCCCACTGACTATGACATGAATGTAGACGGTAATTTCCCACAGTTGGCGCATTTGATCCGCATCGATGTGGATGCGTTGCAGGCAACGCGTGGGGTGCTACCTGATCTTACGATTGTCGGGGATGCGGCGCTGGCGCTGGCTGGGCTAAGCACGGCCCTGACGACCCACAACAATAACGCCGATGGCACCTCGCGCGCGGAAGCAACCAGGACGGCCGCATTTGCCGAGCTGGGCCCTGCTTACAAAGAAGGTGTCGACCTGATCAAATCGATTGGCGAAGCCCTGCCCGGCTGTTTGATGGTCGGCGACTCCACGCAATTGGTTTATGCAGGGAATTGCTATGCCAACATCGCGCGGCCGCGGGGTTGGTTCAATTCATCAGTGGGTTACGGATCACTTGGGTATGGCGCACCAGCCGCCATCGGCGCCCGCCTTGCCCAACCCGATGCGCCTGTCGTTTGCATCATTGGCGACGGTGGTTTTCAATTCTGCTTGTCCGAACTTGGCACTGCGATGGATGAAGACACGCCAGTAATTTTCCTAGTCTGGAACAATTCGGGATATCAAGAAATTGAAAACTACATGGTCGACGCCCAGATCGCGCCGATAGGTGTACGCCCAAGCGCGCCGGATTTTGTCAAAGTCGCAGCGGCGTATGGGATGGGCGGTGAGACCGTAACAGATCTGTCCGAACTGGTCGGTGCGATTTTGCGCGCCCATGAAACCGGCAAGCCACAGTTGATTGAATACACAACAGACTGACCTAGGAATCCTTCAGATGACGAATGCAAAAACACGCGTGCTTTTGCTGCCCTCACTGTATAATCTGACGGGCGCAATCTTGTCTTCGGATCACATCCGCAGCCTTTGGCGACCTTGGAACCAAACGTGGCTTTTGGATCCTCTCTGATGCAGTCTATTCCAAGCTGATAATTGAAGGTTAGACGTTCGTCTTGCCCTTTGATCCAGAGCGCCTCAGACGCCGCGCGGTCTGCGCTATCGTGTGGTGTCAGCGACAATCGGTGAGGCATAGGGCAAATCCAACCCGATCAGTGCGCCAATGGACTGCAGGCCAATTGCAACCATATCATCGGAATCGAATTCACGGGGCATCGCGCCACCTTCGATCCACAACCCGTCGATCAACGCGTTGCTGGCGATCGCAAGACGGCGGCATTGTGTTTTGCTTGGCGCGCGACCAGCTTCGGCCAAAGCCGCAAAAATCAATTTCTCAAGCCCCTCACGAAATGTCAGATATGTCTGTTCATGGGTTTGGCGAATGCCGGGTTCTGATCGTATTTTCCCAAAGAAGGAAGCCCACAAAATGACATTTCGTTCATCTAGGACCGGACTGGTGAGGTTCGAGATGATCGTGTTGGACAGCCGCTGAATGGCAGATAAATCCACCTCCATATACTGGGTCAACGTCAGTTCGGTCATCTGTGACATGTGGTAATCATAAGCGGCGTTTACCAATTCCTCTTTTGAGGAAAAATAATGCCGGATTAGGCCTTGGGTCACGTCTGCACGGTCAGAAATCTCGCGCACGGTGGCGCCTCGGAAACCCTTTTCGCTAATGACATCCAAGGTCGCATCGATCAAATCCTGACGGCGCACGTCAGCCGTTTCGCGTTGGAATAAACGTCGGTTTTGTTTGTCCAAAACAAGATGTTCCTTTGAGACAACGAACAAATAGATGAGGTTCAGTTTAATCCAAAGGATATCATTTAGCCACATGAGATGCCATGCGCAAGCCGCCCAAAACCAAGGGGCCGACATGCGACCCGCCGCTGAATGGCACCTCAATGGGTGTGCACGACGACAGTCATCCAGATTACGCATGACAAATCTGGATGCCCTGTTGTTTGTGTCAGCGAATTTCTTTGCGCGCCTTTGTCGGCTGGTTTAACGTGCCTGTCTCAAGAGACCCCACCATCTCAGGCAGGGTCTGTATTTCCTTCTTCGGCCAAAAAGCGCTTTAGCTCTTCTTCGTTCTGATAACCAATCAAGATGCCTGACTTTGCCTCGCTGTAGATCGTGTCACGCCCTGCAATCCAGTCATCTGAACGGGTTGTCCGCTGCGCGGTTCTGCGTGTCCAATCAAAGAAGAGACGTTCCATCCGTGCAAGCTGAGGCGCGTGATCTTCATCACTGCCAAGATCAACCAATTCATCTGGATCCGTTTCCAGATCAAATAACATCGCACGAAACCCTTCGGCAAAAACGTATTTCCACCGACCATCAAAAAGCATCGTCAACTTGCAGTCTTTGACGTCCACGCCCAGACGTCGGCGCACATCGCGCATGGAGTAGTCATATTCCGAAACGGCAACGTCACGCAGCTGTTCTGTCTTGCCATGTAGAATATGCTGAAGCGGTTTTCCTTCTAGGATGTGGGGGACCTCTTCGCCGCCAAAATAGTCCAAGATTGTTGGCACGATATCGATGGCCTCGATCAGCGCGTCTGACTTTTTGCCGCGTGTTGCATCGGCCTCTGCGCTGGGGTCAACCACGATCAGCGGCACCCGAGAGGACGCGTCATGGAACAGTTCTTTTTCGCCCATCCAGTGATCACCCAGATAATCCCCATGGTCCGAGGTGAAGACGATCATCGTGTCGTCGGTCAGGTTCTGGTCTTCTAGAAACGCCATCAAATGGCCCATCTGATCATCGATTTGTTTGATCAACCCCATATAGGCCGTCAGAACCCGTGTGCGGGTGCCATCATCACAAAAGGCCCGCGACACGCGTTCCTCCATAAAGGCGCCGTACACAGGATGGGGTTCTGCGCGTTCGGCCTCTGCGCGCACGGGGTCTAGATGGGTCTCGGGGCCATACATATCGTGATAAGGGGCCGAGACGATATAGGGCCAATGCGGTTTGATATAGCTCAGGTGCAAGCACCACGGCGTATCCCCTGCTTCGCGGATGAAATCCATCGCGCGGTTGGTGATATAGGGCGTTTCGCTTTCTTCATCCGCAGCGCGCGCCGGTTTGTCAGAGTTATCCATGAACCAGCCGCTCAGCAGGTTCCCGTCCTCGTCTTCGGCACTGTTTGCAACGCTTTCCCACGGGTTTTCATCGGGCCAGCCACGGTCCTTCATATAGTCATCATAGGCATCGTTCCGGGTATAGCGCGAGCCGTTGGGATGCAGGCCATCTTCACGCTCATAGGGTTCGAAACCACATTCAGAAACCAAGGCGCCAATCTGACTGTCAGGCGCAAGGCCCAGCCGCTTCATGCCTTCCACATCAGCCGTCATATGGGTTTTACCGCACAGCGCCGTTCGCACCCCCAAAGGCCGCAGATGATCCCCCAAGGTCATTTCGCCAACCTTGAGGGGGATGTTATTCCATGTTGACCCATGCGAGCTGACATAGCGGCCGGTGTAGAACGACATCCGCGAAGGACCACAGATCGGCGATTGCACGTAGGTCCGATCAAACAGAACGCCCCGCGCAGCCAGTTTATCGATATTGGGCGTGTGTAGATGGGGATGGCCAGTGCAGGACAAATAGTCCCAGCGCAATTGATCGCACATGATAAAGAGTACATTCTTGGCCACGGGCAGGCTCCATTCAATTAGAAGACCAGAACGACGTCGCGCCGGTCATAATGTTCAAAGGCATGAAACATCCAAGATGCCCATCGCCATTTTAAGGGGTACGCCGTGCCCCAGCGCAAGGGCCACAGCACAACAGAGTTGGGCAAGGTTAACAATTTCTCGCGGTGTCGTCGATGCATGAGGGGCTAAAAACCACAACAGACCCACCGCCCATGGGCGCCGAGCAGCCCACGCAAATCAGCCTGTCTGAAAGGGCCCGCCCGAGCACTGGTTACGGGCGTGGCGGGCCGCCGGATAGGACGGGCGCTCAATCTTTCTTGGCTGCAACCTTGATGGCATCTTCAAGCACAGATTGGGTCCCCACATGATTTGCCAAAACAAGAATGAGCCGCGCATTCAGGGCGTGGACTTCTGCTTCCTCCAGCCCTTCATGGGCCGCAAGCAAAGCAGCATAGAAATCATCGGTGTTGTCAAAATTTGCCGAAACGTTCAAATGCGTCATCTCTAGCCCTCCCCAAGCGCGCGTTTAACAGCCGCTGATACCGTGTCTTCAGAAAACTCTGCCCAACGGCCAGCCACATGTTGATCGGGTCGGATCAGATAAATGGCGGCGCTTGCATCGCCCAGATAGCGGTCTTGGACCGCGCCGGCGGCATCCTTTTTTGTGTCAATTTGGATGACATCCCAGCCCAGATCGGTGGGCATATCAACGTTGATCGCCAAAATCGTGAACTGATCACCCAGCCGGTCCAGCAGATACCCTTCCTCCAAAGGCGCGTCACTACAGGCGCTCCCCGGGCGATTGCGTGCTGGCGCATTTGGCAACCCATCCGCGGTATTGAGCGAAGATGCATCATAGGTACAAGGCAACGACAAGCGGCCAGAATTCACCAACGGGCGCGCGAAATCGTGATGCTCAACCAAATCCAAAACCGCATCGCGGAACAATGTATGCGCTGGATTGCGAGGGGTCAGAAAATCTGCCGAGCGGCTGGAGTTTTTGATGTTTTCCATCGCGCCGTATTTACGTTCTTCATGATAACTGTCCAGCAGCCCATCGCCTGCGTCGCCCGCTATCACGGCTGCCAGCTTCCAACCCAAATTGTCGACGTCTTGCATCCCACCATTGGCGCCGCGTGCGCCAAAGGGGCTAACCTGATGCGCCGCATCCCCTGCAAAGAACACGCGGTTGTGGCGATATTCCTCCATGGTGCAGCACCGGAAAGTATAGATCGACGTCCACACCAATTCGAATTCGATATCGTCACCGATCATCGCAGAAACACGTTCGCTGATACGTTCTGGTTTTAGTTCTGCATCGCGGTCAATATCCCAGCCCAGTTGAAAATCTAGACGCCAGACATCATCGGGTTGCTTATGGAGCAGCGCAGTTTCGCCACGGTTGAACGGCGGGTTGAACCAAAAGCGGCGCTCAGTGGGAAAGTCGGCCTTCATTTTGATGTCGGCAATGAGGAAGTTATCCTCAAAAACGCGGCCGCCAAAATCCAACCCCATCATACCGCGCAATGGCGAACTGGCGCCATCACAAGCAACCAGATACTCCGCCTCCAGCTGGTAGGGGCCATCTGGCGTATCCACGTCCAAAACAACATGGTCGGCCTTATGATCTATGCTGGTGACACAGTTGCGCCCCCGAATTTCAATCGGCGCTCCAGCGGCTTGTTGTTTGCGAATTTCGTCAACCAAAAACCGTTCAAAATAGGGCTGTTGCAGGTTGATAAAGGCAGGGCGCTTATGTCCGTCTTCGGGAAGAAGGTTGAAGTTATAAACCTCTGTTTCTTCACGGTAAACGCGACCGACATTCCACACCACACCTTTATCGACCATAGGGTCCGCGCACCCCAAACGATCACAGATTTCCAATGTCCGTTTGGCAAAACAAATCGCGCGCGACCCTTTGCCGACGCCGTCATGATCATCCAACACCAGACAGGCAATACCCTTGCGGCCAAGGTCCAGCGCAAGCCCCATACCGACGGGGCCCCCACCGACAATCACCACAGGGTGGCGCAGCGGATTAGCCGCGCTCTGCGCCGCTACTTTTTCGTAAGGGTAGAGTTGAAATGCTGTTTGATATCTGACGGCTACCATAGCGATTATCCCTGAAGGGCCTCCCACATTTCCATATCCCGCTTGTCGGTCCAAATGCGTGGATGTGTGATGCCGCGGGCTTCGTCATAGGCGCGTGCCACGTTGAACGGCAGGCAGTGTTCATAGATCGCGTAATCGGCAAATTTTGGATCACACTCGGCACGCACAGCATCCCATGCGTCTTTCAGCGATCCGCCTTTTACAGCCACGCGCGCCGCTGGCGCATAGGTCGAATTCACAAATTCGCGGGTGCTTTCGATTGCGCGCTCAACCGCATCTTTACCGATCAATGCACCGCCGCGACCGGGGGCGATTGCATCAACATCATAGGCTTTGATGTTGTCCAATGTCTGACCCCAATCGGCAAAATGACCATCCCCGCAATAGCAAGCAGAATGATCTTCAACGATGTCGCCAGTGAACATAACATTTTGGTCTGGAACGTGAATAACTGCGTCACCTGCTGTGTGTGCGCGGCCGATTTGTTTGATATCAACGCGGCGGTTGCCCAGATACACGGTCATGCTGTCGCTGAACGTTGTGGTTGGGTACGTCAGACCTGGGATGCTTTCGTGACCTTCAAACAGGCGTGGGAAACGTTGGAATTCGCTGTCCCAATCTTCTTGGCCCCGTTCCACAACCATAGAGCGCGCAACATCGGACATGATGATTTGCGGCGCCCCGAAAGCAGACGCGCCCAAAACCCGAACGGCATGGTAATGGGTAAGAACAACATGGCTGATCGGTTTGTCGGTAACTTCGCGGACTTTTTCGATCACTTTATGTGCCAAGCGGGGTGTTGCTTGGGCCTCGACAATCATAACGCTGTCGTCGCCGATGATGACACCGGAATTGGGATCACCTTCGGCGGTAAAGGCATAGAGCCCCTCACCGATTTCATCAAAGGTGATTGTCTTCTCCGTCATATCCCCTTGGGATGCGAATGCTTTTGCCATTGTCTGGGTCCTTAAACTGGGAATGATTTTGCAGGTAGGATGGTGCCAACGCAGGCGCCAAATCCGATTTTATAGCCGTCGCCTTTTGCCGCCCCTGTCAGCGTAAGCGTGTCGCCGTCTTCGATGAATGTGCGTTCTTCACCAGTGTCCAAGGTGAACGGCTCGCGGCCAGCCCAGCTTTTCTCCATCAAAGATCCGTATTCTTCAGGTGTTGGCCCCGAGATCGTGCCAGATCCCAGCAGATCGCCCGCAGCCATGCCGCAGCCGCCCACGGCGTGGTGGCACAATTGCTCGGCGGCGGAATAATACATACGGCTGTAGTTTGTGGTGGACAGCAGGCTGGCCTTGTCGCTGCCTTTGGGTTGCATCAGGACATTCAATTCGATGTCAAACAGCCCGTCTTTGGTGCTGTCCAAATAGGGCAGCAGCGCCATTTCACGTGCCGGCACGGAGGTGCGGAACGGTTCAAGCGCTGCGGCGGTCACAATCCACGGGCTGATCGACGTGCCAAAGGCTTTGCCTTGGAACGGGCCAAGCGGTTGGTATTCCCACCCTTGAATGTCACGCGCAGACCAATCGTTCAGCAGCACATAGCCAAAGATCATATCGTCTGCTTGATCCACCGTGATCGGCTGGCCCATATCGCAGCCCGTGCCCACAATTGCGCCCATCTCCAGCTCAATATCCAGACGTTTGGACGGACCAAAGGAAGGCACGGCAGCATCGGGCGCTTTCATTTGGCCATTGGGGCGGTGAATATCGGTGCCGGACACCACAACAGAAGACGCACGCCCGTTATAACCCACAGGGATGTGCAGCCAGTTGGCAGGCAAATCTGGCGATCCGCGCAAAATCGCGCCCATGTTTTTAGCGTGCTGCATGCCCGCGTAGAAATCCGTATATTCGGACACGGCAATTGGCAGCTCCATTCGAACGTCGGATTGAGCAACCAGATAATCGGGCAGCTCTGGAACCCCTTCCGACAAAACCGCCGTCAACTGCGCACGAAGCGCGGCCCATGCGTCACGGCCCAGATCCATGAAATCGTTCCAATAAGGCACATCGAATACGGCTTCATCACCGACTGTGATCAGCCCGTCATCTTCGGCTTTGAACAGATCAAAGATCATATCGCCAATGGCAACACCGCATCGCGGCATCGATTCATCATCCACAGCGAAAACACCGTAAGGCAGATTATTGAGTGGGAAGTTTGTGTCAGCGTTATTGGCGCTTTCGACCCATGAACGGAGCAATGTCATTTGATTTCTTTCGCGTCTGGTTGATTGTCAGGGTGAGCGGCCGCAATGGCCGATACGGCAAGGCAATTTGCCGTTATTCGTTTGAGATTCGGGAAGGCGTCTAGCGGCACGTCCCAACGCTCAGCATTATACATTTGAGAGACGATACATAAGTCAGCAAGGTTTGGTGCAGCACCAAAGGCAAAAGGAGCATCGTTTGAAACTTGTTCTTCAAGCGCTGCAAAACCTTGGGCCATCCAGTTTTGCATCCATGCCTTTTTCTGCGCGGGCGTTGCACCGAAATCGGCACCCAGCGCTTTGACAACGCGCAGATTATTCACCGGATGAATGTCCATTGCCACACCCTGCGCCACAGCCAAAACCCGTGCCCGTTCCAGCGGGTCATTGGGTATCAGTCGCGGCTCGGGCCAGATCGCATCGATGTAGTCAAGGATCGCCATCGATTGCGTCAAAACAGTGCCGTCCTCGAGAACCAAGGTTGGCACCCCTGCCCCCGGATTGAGTTTGACATACTCAGGCGCAGATTGATCGCCCGCCACCAGATCGACTGGCACCGTCTCATAAGGCACACCCTTGAGATTCAGAGCAGCCCGAACGCGGTAAGATGTTGTTGAACGCCAGTAGCTAAAGAGTTTCATTTCTTACCCGCAGTGCCGTCGAATTTCTTTTCAATATCGGTCCAGCAATCGATGTAATCATCTTGCAAAGGTGCCTCGCGGCCCGCGAATTGCGTCAAATGCTGAGGGAAGCGGGTTTCGAACATGAAGGACATTGTATTGTCGAGCTTTTCAGCCTTCAGATCGGCGTTGGACGCACCTTCAAAGGCGTTTTTATCGGGCCCATGCGGCAACATCATGTTGTGCAGGCTGATACCGCCAGGGATGAAGCCTTTGGGTTTGGCGTCATATTGCCCGTAAATATTACCCATCAATTCAGACATGATGTTTTTGTGGTACCATGGCGGACGGAAGGTGTTCTCGGCCACCATCCAGCGTTCGCGGAACAACACAAAATCAATGTTCGCAGTACCTTCTTGGCCCGATGGCGCTGTAAGTACGGTAAAGATCGAAGGATCAGGGTGATCAAACAGGATCGCGCCAACAGGGCAGTAAGTCTTCAGGTCATATTTGCACGGCGCGTAATTGCCATGCCATGCCACAACATCCAGCGGGCTTTGGCCGATCTTGGTTTCATGGAATTGTCCGCACCATTTGATCGTCACGGTTGACGGCACTTCACGGTCCTCAAAAGCCGCAACAGGCGTTTTGAAATCGCGTGGGTTGGCCATGCAATTTGCCCCAATGGGACCGCGCCCAGGAAGCTCAAATTTCTGGCCGTAATTCTCGCAGACAAAGCCGCGGCACGGCCCTTCCAGAACCTCAACGCGGTACACCAGCCCACGAGGCAGGATGGCGATTTCTTGCGGTGCTACATCGATGATCCCAAGCTCTGTGCAAAAGCGAAGGCGCCCTTCTTGGGGGACAACCAGCATCTCGGAGTCAGCCGAGAAGAAATAGGCATCCACCATGCTTTCGTTCACCAGATACACATGGGTCGCCATGCCAACCTGCGTGTTCACATCCCCCGCCGTGGTCATGGTACGCATGCCTGTGATCCACGTTTGCGGCGCGTCCGTGTGCGCCACAGGGTCCCAACGGTATTGACCCAGCGACGTCACGCCCTCAACGATATTCGGAGCGGATTTCCAATGCGGCACATCGATTGGCGTATAACGATGCGAATGCTTCACGGATGGACGGATACGGTAACACCACGTGCGTTCATTCTGGTGGCTGGGCGCCGTAAAAGCCGTGCCCGACAGCTGTTCACCATATAAACCATATTCGCATTTTTGGGGCGAGTTCATCCCCTGCGGCAACGCACCTGGCAGCGCTTCGGTTTCGAAGTCATTGCCAAAGCCCGGCATGTACCCATCCGTTGTCCCCAGCGTATTGGGGGCTTGTTGTAATCCGTTTGGCGTCGTTGCTTTGGTCATACTGTTATCCTTTCGTCTGCGCCGCCATGGGTATTTGTTGCATTTGTAACTATCAACATGTAAATTGAAAAAATGACCAAACATGATCCATTCCAACTCGAAGAATTTATGCCCTATTTGCTAAATAGAGCAGCAGAAACAACGAGCCTCGAGTTCCAAAAAACCTACAAAGAAACCTACGGCATGTTGCGCACGGAATGGCGGGTGCTGTTTCATTTGGGCCGTTACGGCGAATTGACCGCAAAACAGATTTGCGACAAATCAGACCTGCACAAAACAAAAGTCAGCCGCGCGGTTTCCGCACTTGAAGCAAAGCGATTCTTGAAACGTACACAAGTCCCAACCGATCGCCGCCACGAACTCCTTTCCCCTACCAAACAGGGCCAATCCGCGTTCGCCCATCTTCAGGCCGAGGCCGTAAAGTACAACGAACGCTTGATGTCGGCCTTCACCCCCGAAGAACAAGAGATCGCCAAACGGTGCATGAAAATGATCGCCAATCTGGCCTGATGATCTGCAGCCGGCTTATCCTTTGATCAATCCCTTTTCGCGCCAGTCATCGAAAATCTCCAATGCCTTATCTGCAAAAGCGGCATCGTTGATATGCGCATCCACCGTATGACGATCAACGTTCTGAGGCAGAGTGGCAGCCAATTCAGCCGAGAACGCCCCCAACCCATCCTCATCATACAGATCAGCGCCCTCACGGTCCCATTCTCCATATCCGTGAGCCGCAAGGATAAAGGCCACAGGGCCTTTCGCAGTTGCAAGCTGTTTTGAATGGGCGCGCGCAACTTCGCGGCGTTCTTCATCATTCAAAACAATCGAAGTAATCAGTCGATTATGCGCATGGTTGGGGTGGTCTTTCCATTTTTCAGGAAGCCCATGCCAGCCAACGATATCAACCAGATCATAGCACCCTCCTGACACGATCTGCGGCGTTCCATTTGCACCGGCGTTTGTCAAACGATCTGCGCCTGCCGAAATGTTAGAGCCATGCACGTGATTGCCAAGCTCCTGCGTGCACAAATCGAACACACATGCGAATGCCCCTTGCGAGGCGAGGCTCTCAAAGGCGCGTCCGCCCATGCCAGTGGAGTGGAAGACCGCAACCTGATACCCCCGCGCCTCCAGCGCCGGTTTCAACGCAACCATGTACCGCAGGGCCGTTTTCCCAAGGGAGGTCATGCCAATCATCGGTGTGGAAGGATCGGGTTTTTCAACCGCATTTGCAGCCCCCAGCACAGCACCTGCGGCTTGGCTTAGCGAGGCTTTGCAGATGTCGTTCAGCCCATAAAGCCCCCCTGCCCACAAGATCATCTGCGTATCCGCAGCAAGACGTTCTGGCGGAATAAGCGGCGAGAAAGACACGGTGGATACGATGTATTTTGGCACGCCCAACGGCAACGCCGCCGTTACATCCAGCGCCAGATCGGTCCCCATAGATCCGCCCAGCACCATCATGCCATCGAATTCGCCTTCGGCATAAAGGCGCGCTGTCAACAGAGCGGCCCCCTCAGCCATGATCTGCATCGCCTTGTTTTCATTCTTGGTCGCGATCGCAGCTTCAATGCTGCTCCCGCCCTCTTGGGCGACATCATGTTTGGAATAATCTGTTGGCTTGGTTGGATCCCCCAGCACCGACACATCCATCGTAAGAACCTGCCCGCCTTGACCGCGAATAACGCTTGCCAGATACGCCAGTTCGTCGTCCTTGGTGTCATAGGTCCCGATGACAAGAATAGTTTTACTTAACATATGCATCCTCCTTACAGTTGGATCCACGCAGTCTTGAGATTGACGTATTTCTCAAGCGCATGAAGTGATTTATCGTGTCCATTGCCCGATTGACCGACACCGCCCAGCGGCACGGTAACATCTGGCCCGCCGTAGGTATTGACGTGCACAACACCGGTGCGCATGGCCTTCACCATGCCGTGCGCGCGGCTAAGGTTGCTGGTCCAGACGCCCCCTGCAAGGCCGTAGATTGTGCCATTGGCCAGACGGATTGCATCGGCCTCATCCTCAAAAGGCGTCACAGCCAGAACGGGTCCGAAGACTTCTTTTTGGGTCAGGGTAGCTTCGGCGGTTACATCTGTCACCACTGTCGGCGCCATGTAATATCCGCCGGTGTCTTGCAGAATACGCTCGCCTCCGGTGACCACCGTGCCGCCTTCGGCCTTGGCCGTGTCAACAAACCCAAGGTTCGCCTTCAGCTGCACCTCAGAGTTCACCGCCCCAATTGCCGATCCCATGTCCAAAGGATCCCCAACGCGCATTGCTTGGGCCGCGCGCACGACCTTGGCCACGAATTCATCGTGGATGGATGCTTCGACCAACAACCGCGAACCAGCAACGCAGACCTGACCAGAGTTTCGAAAAATGCCCCCCGCAGCGGTTTGCGCCGCCTTATCCAGATCGGGTGCATCGGCGAAAACGATATTGGGTGATTTGCCGCCCAGTTCCAGATAGACGCGTTTCATGTTTGAACGCGCTGCATATTCCATCAAGCGGCGCCCTGTGCCACCGGATCCTGTGAACACCAAAACATCAACATCCATGGAAAGCCCCATGGCTTCGCCAACCACGGCGCCTTCGCCAGTGACAGCATTCAGCACACCATCTGGCAGCCCTGCTTCATGGGCCAATTCAACCAAGCGCATTAACGACAAAGACGCCGTTTCCGCGGGCTTCAACACAACCGAATTGCCCATTGCCAGTGCCGGCCCCAGCTTCCACGCGCCAATCATCAGCGGGAAGTTCCAAGGAATAATCGCACCAACAACCCCCACAGGGTCTTTATGAACCATCCCAAGGATGTTGTTCGCGGTTGGCGCGATTTCGCCGTAGATTTTGTCCAAGGCCTCGGCATAGTAGCGAATGGTCGCAGCGGCGGACCCTGGTTCGGCTTTGATCGCCATGTTGATTTCAGTGCCGTTGTCGCGCACCCCCAGAACCGCCAGTTCCAGCGCATTCTGTTGGATCAGATCTGCCCAACGCAGCAAAATTTGTTTGCGCGCAGCAGGCGCCAACCCAGACCAGCGCCCATCCTCAAAGGATTTGCGTGCCGCAGATATCGCGGCCTCCATGTCGGCAACTGTGCCACGGGCAACTTGGGTCAGCACCTTCCCGTCAATGGGTGAAATGACGTCCATCGTCGCCCCGTCAGAGGCCGCAACAGATGTCCCGTCGATGATATGCCCAAGCGGCGCGATCGGCTGATGACGCAGTGCGTCGATTTGTGTTTGGTCCATGTTATTCTACCGTGATTGAGTGTCGTGGAGATCGTGATCCTCGTCCGCCTCATGCGCACGGAATTCTTTGACCAATGTGCGAATGTGCAAACCAATCACCAAAAGGATCAAAACGAAGATGATGAACGCGATCGGACGATCGATCATATCAAGGGGTGTTTTCAGGCGCGGCAAAGCAGAGCGGAGCTTTGTCTCCATGATGCCGCCCAGAACCATGCCCAAAATGATTGGCACAATCGGAAGGTTCAGACGTTTTAGCACCAAACCCAAAACGCCGAAGACGGCAGAGATAATCACATCGGTCAACGAGTTACGCAAAGAATAGACGCCGACGAAGGACAGCATCAGGATCATCATGCCCAAGAAACGGGTGGGGACGCGAATGATCTTGGTCAATAGATTGGTTGAGAACAGCAAGAACACCATCACGATCACATTCAACGCAATCAGTGAAAAATACAGCCCGTAAACAAGGTCGATGTTGTTCTGGAACAACTGCGGTCCCGGAATAACATTATGCACATAGAACACGGACAGCATCATCGCGGTCAGGGCTTCGCCAGGAATACCCAGCGCCAACAGCGGGATCATCGCAGCGGCAGGCACCGCGTTGTTCGCCGCTTCGGACGAGATCAAACCTTCGGGGGATCCTTTGCCGAACAGCTCAGGGTTTTTAGAGGTTTTTTGCGCGTAGGTGTAACTCATGAACTGCGCAGTGAACTCCCCCGTGCCCGGGATCATGCCCAGAACGACACCAAAGCTAGACGCGACGGTCGCGACGCGCTTGTGCTTTAGTAACTCTTTAAACCCTGCAAAACGGTCCCCTGATACGGGTTTTGCATCTGGGCTGCTGTCAGGCGATGTCAGAAGGAAAAACGCCTGACTAAGCGCGAACAGCCCCAGCACGACCACAATCAGATTGATACCAGAGGACAGGAACGATTGGCCAAAGGTGTAGCGCTGCGTATAGGTCACCGCATCAAGGCCGATGGTCTGCAAAAAGATGCCAAACATCGCCAGCAATCCCGCCGCCATGATCTGACCCCGATGTGCCAAGATCACCAAAATGATCCCCAAAAGCGCGGCTAAGAATATCTCCCGACTACCGAACATTGGCGCCACAAGTGCCAGAACAGGGGACAGTAAAATCAGGCAGAGGATGCCAAAAATACCCCCCCAAAAAGAAGCGCTATACGCCAAGGAAACCGCGCGGTGCGCTTGCCCGTTTTCTGTCATCGGGTGCCCGTCATAAGACGTGAGCGCGTTAGCCGCCGTCCCTGGCGTGTTGATCAACACCGCCGGAATAGCGCCTCCGTACATGGAGGATCCGTAAATCCCCAACAACATGGTCAGGCCCACAATCGGGTCCATACCAAAGGTCGCCGGCAGCATGATTGCGATTGCAACAGCCGGTCCAACACCGGGAATGGCGCCAATAATGACCCCTCCGATTGACCCAACAAAAAGCGCAAATACAACATCCCACCGTGAGATCATTTCAATGCCTGCAAGAATATTTTCCATTGTCAGATCCCTTTAGAAATACGTGAGCATGATTTGGCGCAAACCATCGGGCAGCTGTTCATACAGCAGCCCAGCCGGTAAATTCACCTTGAGGAAGGTTTTGAACAGTAAAACGATGAACAGGGCCGATCCCGCTGCTGCCAAGATCATCTTTTTGCTGCGGTACCCCACACGGATGACCATAACGATGGCGAACAGAACCGTTGTCGGCAGATAGCCAACGTAAGGCACCACAATCGCGTACACCATAAACCAGCCCGCGTATTCAAGCGACGTGATCCAGAGCCAAACCTCCTGCCAACGCCCTTCGATACGTTCAGACAATGCCGACCCCAAAAGATGCAAAGCGGCAAAGACAGACATAGTCCCAAGGGAGACAGCCGGCCAAAACCGTGGCTGCGCAAAAAGCTTGCCACCGGCCTTATAGGCCGTTTGGTCAAAAAGCTGGCTCAATAGAAATACCGCAACGATCAAACAAAACCACGCGAACACGATGTCGCCGGGTCGGCGGTACCTTTTGAACAAGGACTTGAGGGTTTTAGGCTTAGACAATGTGATGCTCCTGACTGGTTTTACCTTGTTAGAACGGGGCAACCTGCTGGCCGCCCCATTCATTCATCAGTAAGGAAACTTACTCGGCAAGCCGTTCGCCAATGGATCCAAGCGTGTCCGTGTCTTTGGCAATTTGTTCCGCTACAGATGCGGCATCCTGCCAATACACAAGCGCACCGGTTTCAGCGGCAAGAGTTTGCGCGCGTTCGGATGTCACCGTTTTTTGTGCAACTGCGATGATCTTCTGGCGCACATCGTCAGGCGTGTCTTTGTGCACAAACAAACCGTTCCACAATGCAACATCCAGGCTTGGCGCCAGCTCAGCCACGGTTGGGACATCGGGTGTTAGGGCAATGCGTTCCCCGCCAATAGAGGCCAGAACTTTTACATCATCAATACAAGGCAAAATCAGCTGAAGGGTTGTGTTGATAACATCGACATCACCAGACGCCAACGTATTGCAATCAAGCGCATCAAACGCCGCATCCGAAGCGTATGAGAAACCCATCTCTTTTGCCAATCCAAGCGTTACTTGCGTCGGAACAAGTGGCGCCCCGAAATGCCCCAGAACAACATCGTTATCTTGGGCATAGGCCGCAAGACCCGCCATATCGTCGTAGGCTGCGTTGCTTCCTGCCGCAATTACAAACGGGTAGGTCAAGAAGTTGCCGAGCGGCTCAAAAGGATTTGGCGAAAGTTCAGGAATACCCAGCTGAGGTCCAACCACGGGGATCGCAATGATAAAGGACCCGATGGTATAGCCATCCGCTGGCGCGTTTGCCACTTCGATGGCACCAGGGAACGGGCCGCCACCGCCGCCAGGCTTGTTCACAACTGCCGCCGCGACGCCGTATTCTTTGGAAAAATCTTCCGCGATCATGCGCGTCAGAACATCCTCCAAATCGCCAGGAGGCCAAGGAACGATAAATTCAACCGGCTTCTCTGGATATTCGGCATGTGCTGCGCCCGCAAGGGCAGTCAGTGCTAACGCAACTGCGGTCGCCGTTTTTGAAAATTTGTGCATTTCAGTTTCCCTGTTTTATCGGTTCATATGTTGAACCATTGGTTTAAAAAAAGCTTGCCTTGGGAAAATGGTTCTGTCAAACTTTTTTTAATCCCTGACTGAAAGGCGCCTGAAAATGTCATCCGCTGGAAAAACGCTTCAACTTTTGTCTTACTTTTCCACCTCCAAACCAGAAATTGGTTTGTCCGAACTTTGCCGGTTGGCCAAACGCGACAAAGCGACAACGCATCGCCACCTGCAAGCGCTTGAAGAAGCTGGATTTGTTGAACAAAACCTTGAAACACGTCAGTACCGTTTAGGGCCTGCGGTGCTGCAGTTGGCCCAAACCCGCGAAATCACCGTACCGCGCAAAGCAAGCGCACAATCGGTGCTTAAAATTCTGGCAGATGCCACGGGGGAGACCACCCATGCCTCTGTCTTGTCTGGCAGCACCGTGTTTTCGCTGGCGTCTTGCGAATCCACAAAACACAGCACGCGGGTGATCATTGATCTCAACCAGTTTCCATTACACGCAACGGCCTCGGGGCTGTGCGCCCTCGCCTTTGGTCCTAAGAATTTGACTGACGCCGTTGCGGGCAACTTGGAAACATTCACCGAACACACCATCACCACGCAAGACGCACTAACCCGCGCCATTCAAACCACCCGAGAAACCGGCTTTGGCCGCACGATCCGCAGTTTTGAAGAAGAAGTTTCAAGCCTCGCAGTGCCTGTATTCGACTCAACGGGCAATTTTGCCGGATCAGCCTCAGTCGCCTGTGTTGCGACGCGTTTCACCAGTGAACTTGAAGAGAAATGCCAAAAGCACCTCATCGACGCCAGCCATGCCTTGTCCAAAGGATGGGGCGGCGTTGTTCCCGATCAACTTGCGGCCATTTGGGCCCAATCCCTTTAAACACCCTATAAACTGGAACCATACGCATGAAAGATTCAAACTTCCTGAAGGAAAATAACGGTCGCCACATGTGGCACCCCATGACCTCTCCTCATGACAGCCATACAAATCCACCCAAGATCATCACAGCGGCCAGCGGCGTAAGCATCACAGACATCGATGACAATACAGTTGTGGATGCTGTTGGCGGTCTGTGGAACGTGAACCTTGGGTATTCTTGCCAGCCTGTAAAAGACGCCATTGCCAATCAGCTGGATGTGCTGCCCTATTATTCAACCTTCCGCGGCACGTCCAATGATGCCGCAATTGAGCTGTCTTATGAATTGGCCAAGTTCTTTGCCCCAGACGGGCTGAGCCGCGCGTTCTTTACATCTGGCGGATCGGATTCCGTTGAAACGGCCCTGCGTCTGGCGCGTCAGTATCATAAACTGCGCGGGGACTCAGGCCGCACCAAATTCCTCAGCCTGAAGAAGGGTTACCACGGGACCCACATGGGCGGGGCTTCTGTCAATGGGAACGCGAACTTCCGAACCGCTTATGAACCTTTGCTTCCGGGATGTTTCCACATTCCTGCGCCCTACACCTATCGCAACCCCTTCAATGAGACCGATCCAGAGCGTTTGGCGCAATTGTGCGTTCAGGCGCTAGAGGATGAAATCGCATTCCAAGGTGCCAACACCATTGCCGCGATGATCATGGAACCGATCCTTGGCGCTGGCGGTGTTATTCCCCCCCACAAATCCTTTGCGCCCATGGTTCAAGAGATCTGCAATCGCAACGGAATTTTGCTGATCACAGACGAAGTCATCACGGCCTATGGCCGCACAGGTGCATGGTCCGGCGCGCGTCTTTGGGGTATCAAACCCGATATGATGGCCACCGCAAAAGCCATCACAAACGGCTTTTACCCCTTTGGGGCCGTGATGCTGGGCGACCGCATGATCGACGTATTTGAGGGCAATCCCGATGCCCGTATCGGACATGGGTACACCTATTCCGGTCATCCCGTTGGTGCGGCTGCCGCGCTTGCCTGTTTGGAAGAAACCAAGCGCCTGAACGTTGTGGAAAACGCCGCCGCCCGTGGCACCCAGCTGTTTGAAGGGTGCAAACTGTTGATGGAGAAATACGATCTCATTGGGGATGTGCGTGGTGGACACGGGCTGATGACTGCGCTGGAAATTGTCAGCGACCGCGCGACCAAAAAACCAATGGTTTCCAAGACAGCCAACACAATCTACGAAGCGACCTATGACGCTGGTGCAATGGTCCGCATTTCTGGACCTAACATCATCTTGTCTCCGCCGCTTGTCCTGACCGCGCAAGACGCAGACACGATTTTGTCCGCCCTCGATGCAGGTTTTGCAGCCGTATAACACCCTAAAACATCTCAGGTCGCCTAGCCCTTCGGCTGGGCGATCCTATGCCGAATATTCCGCTGTTGTCTGGTGGGGACAGGAGGGCCTCCAGACATTAAGATAAAGAAGCAGCGCCTTTCTTTCCAAATAGAAGATCAACGTGCCGCCCCATTGCCTTTTGCCTCTCCTCTAAATTTGTAGCGAAGGTCGTCCCGACATCCTTGGCTGCCTAAATCAAGCTGGCGCCTCAATGATCCACGTCAGCTCCTGTAGGTTTGATCCAACACCTGAAGAACAACAGCAGTGAAGTGATCGGCATCATAGTTCACCAAACACTGTTGCATTAATTTTCACCGCTCTAAGGTTATTCTAACATGTTGATTTTAAACGGCAAAACTAAATATTTGGGCGACGAAGGTAACCTCCCCTCGCACACCGAGTTGTCGGTTTTGATTATGCCCGTTCTTGATTGTCCTGGTGGTTTCCATTTCCTGCAATGTAGCCTTTGCGCACCTTAATGATTGGAAGCATTGCCGGTATCCTAGCAACCTCTTGAGGGCGACATGATCGCTTTCGATCCGGTTGTTTCGATACTTCTTGTCGATATGCGTAATGTAGTCAAAATGATCAACGCTGGAAAACGATGATGTTTAAACGGTTGTTTTCTAAGCATTTTGGCCCCCTGCGTTGCTGAAAATTAGCGGTTAACAAGTTAACGCAACAGTCCCAACTTGGGGCGCTTGGCTCCAGATCAAAAGACGATTGCAGATTTCCGTAGGCATAAGGCAACAGCACTCAAAAAGACCTGCGCGCAGTTTGTTGAATTGTGCCGTCGCATAGGCGTCCTGGGCCATCATCCGCGCCGCATGGGCAATCGAAGCCGTCCAGCCCTATTGATCGGCGCGGCCAACCAAGTGACATTAGTATCGTTTTGCCGCGCCTTAGCTTGTGCCCGCTGGACCCTCTGCGACATCCCAAAACACACCCGCCATCACCCGCAGCGCATCCGCACAAACGGGTTTGAGAACATGTTCATTTGGCGCATGTTGCGAACACCCCCGATAGGAATGCGGCACCCAGATTGTCGGCAGCTCTAGAATGTCCGTGAAACTGTCATTGGGTAACGATCCCGCCAAATTAGGAAGGATATGCAGGTCGCCAGATGTCTTGCGAATAGAGGCCGCCACAAATTCCGCCCAAGGGTGCGTCGGGTCAAGCCTCGTTGCGGAGAAAAAGCCCCGATCATGTGGAACAATCTGTACGTTTTCAAAATGGTGAGCGTCCAGATGCCCGCGCAATGCGGGCACCACGTCATCTGGATCTGTTCCCACAACAAAACGCAGCTGGCACGTTGCCCGTGCCCACCCCGAAATCGCATTCACGGGGGCCTCCGGCACACCACTGACCATGGCAAGCACGGCAAAGCTGTTCCAACCAAATACACGTTCGGCTGGGCTTAGGCTTTCTTCGCCCCAATCGGGCTGAACCGAGGGGCCTTCACCACCTTCCACCGGCAGATCGCGAAGAACATCGCGCACGGTGTCGGTCAAACTGTCTGGGCGCCATTCGGCAATTTTGATCTGGCCGCGTGCATCCGTGATGCACGCCAAAGCATGGGCAAGAATGATCGCAGGGTCCGCCAGCAAACCACCCCAGTTTCCCGAATGGTGCGCCCCCTCGTGGGTTTCGACCAACAAATCAAACGTTGTGCCGCCGCGTGATCCCATAAACATCGTTGGCACCTTGGGCTGCAACCGCGGCCCGTCCGACGCGATCAGCACATCTGCCTTTAGTCTTTCCTTATGCGCGCGAAAAACCTCTGGCAGTCCAACAGAACCCACCTCTTCGCTCATTTCCAAGACAATCTTGACGTTGAAACCAAGTGACCCGCGCGTGGCCAAGACGGCCTCAAGTGCGGCGATATTAATCAGGTGTTGGCATTTGTTGTCCGCTGCCCCGCGCCCGTACAACCGGTCGCCTTCTTCCGTGATCTCCCAGGGGTCAAGGCCATCACGCCACATGCCCTCTTGTCCCAAAACGGTATCACCGTGCCCATAGGTCAGCACTGTAAGCAGGTCCGCACCCTCAATCCGTTCACCCAACAAAAGCGGCCCGCCTTTGGCCACCGGATTGTCTATGATCTCGCATTCAAAACCCATGCCTTGCAAACGCGGCAACATCGCCTCTGTCAGGTAGCGCAAGGATTCCGCACGCGCCTCTGGAGCGGGATTTTGGCTTTCGCTGCGGAATGTGACCAATGTCGCCAGATCAGATTGGAACTGACCTGTTTCAAAATAATCCGTTGCCTTGGCGATCGCGTTTTGACGGGTCATGGATTGTCCTCGTGGGCTGTGTCACCCCAAGGTGACATAATTTCGGTGCATCCCGAATTCTGGGTTCCGTTGCGCATCACACCTGCCGGACAGGCAAAAGCATAGGGCATCACGGTCCGGCGGGTCGTTTGAACAGGCATGACATCACCAAGCGCGGCAATAACATCCTGAGGCAAGGTTTCATCAGCAATGATATTGCCACCGCCTGAAACGTCTATTCGTGGCGCATGAAAGGCCTGTCCGATGTCAAATCCAGAATCTGTAATGAACGACGCCAACTGCCCCACTGCCGATACAATCTTGCGCCCGCCAGAGGCCCCCAAGGCAAAGTGGCGCGCACCCTGACTGCCGATAACGGGACAGACGTTCATCAGGCAGGCCTTGTTTGGAGCAAGGGAATTCGGCTTGCCCTGTTCGGGGTCAAACCACATGATCCCATTGTTCATCAACAAACCCGTTGAGGGCGAAACCACCCGGCTGCCAAAGGCCGACAACAGCGTTTGGGTGTTTGAGACCATGTTTCCCACGCGGTCAACAATGGAAAAATGCGTGGTGCATCCCGGTGCTTCGGGGACTTCACCGGTGTCCCCCATTTTGCCCAACCGTTCGGCATAGGCCTGGTCCAAGGCGCGGGCATAGGCAGGGTACGCCTGCGCAGGCGTTGACAGGTCAGCTTCGCGAAGCTGTTCCATCACCCGCTCAAATGTCGGTCCGGCGGTCAACCCCGGCAGGACATGAAATAGCGCATCACGGTATGCAACAGGCTGTGCCGCCCCCATCCATGCACGATATCCGCTTAGATCCTGTGCCGACAAACAGCCACCTTTGGCTTGCACATCTCCGGCCAGCGCTTGGGCAATGTCACCTTCGTAAAATGCACGCGCCCCCCCATGGGCCAATGCCTCTAACATATCGGCCATGGCGCTTTGATCCAGCCGGTTTTCAGGAATCGCGGTCCAGCCAGAGCCTTTGGGCCAAGTCCCGTCATCAAGGAACAAAGCGGCGGCATCTGGGTCTTTTGCCAAATTTCGCGCAACCGATGAAATCAACAGCGCCGCGAACCAGTCAACCAACATTCCCTCGCGGGCATGCGTAACAGCGGGGGCCAGCAGCTCTGCCCAGGGCATCCGGCCCCAACGTTGGTGTGCCTGCCCGATCCCATCAACCGTCCCCGGCACCGCAATGGCTGTCGCGCCTTCGACGTTGCGATCATCCTTTACCCGTTCCCACGGAAACAGGTCGCTGGCCTTGCCCTCGCCCGACAGCGGATAGTCCGCGACATTCAGGTTCCGAGGGGACCGCATGCCGAAATTAATTGCAACCGCCTCGCCGGTTTCGGCCCGCCAATGGACCGCCGCGCCGCCACCAGCTGGGCCGCTCATCCAAGGTTCCAAAACACCCACAACAAAAGACGTCGCAACGGCGGCATCTACCGCATCGCCCCCCGCACGCAGCACCTCGGCACCTGCTTCGGCCGCTTGGCGATGTTGCGATGCGACCACGCCGCCCGAAGTTTCAATCACATGTTTAATGGTTTTCTGGGTCTTGGACAGCGCGCTCATGCTGCATCGCTTGCATACATCGGGCTGTCAGGATCATGCAGATGGCATTCCACGCGGCCGGCATCCGTTTCCAGCGGCTTTGGGGCAACCGCCATACAATGTTTTGTCGCATGCGGGCAACGTGGGTGAAACGCGCATCCCGACGGCGGGTCAATCGGGTTGGGGTACGCAGTGCCAAGGGCGGTTTCAGGCACCCCTTGGGTCGCATCCGGTGTCAGCACAGAGCTGAGCAAAGAGCGGGTATAGGGATGGCGAGGATGCTCAAACAAGTCGGCCACTGCGGCCTCTTCGACAATTCGGCCAAGGTACATGACAGCAACCCGCGTCGCGAGGTGCTCTACCACCGCCAAATCATGCGAGATGAACAGATAGGTCAGGTTGAATTCCTTACGCAAATCCCCCAGCAGGTTCAGGATTTGACTTTGAACTGATACGTCCAGCGCCGAAGTTGGCTCGTCACAAATCACGATCTCTGGTTTCATGACCAACGCACGGGCAATCGCGACGCGCTGTCGCTGCCCCCCCGACATCTGACTGGGATAGGTGTTGATAACGCGGGCCGGCAAACCGACCACATTCAACATGTCCTCAACCGCCTTACGCTGGCTCGCCGCATCACCAATGCGGTGAACCCGCAAAGGCAACGAGATCAGATCATAGATTGATTTGCGGGGATTAAGCGATGAATAGGGGTCTTGGAAAATAGGCTGTAGCCTGCCTGCCAACGCTTGGCGATCCAGCGTTTGCAATGGTTTTCCTTCGACCAACACATCCCCTTCGGTGGGGTCTTCTAGCCCCATTAGCAGCTTTGCAAGGGTGGATTTTCCGCAACCCGATTCACCAACCAGCCCCAGCACCTCGCCCTTGCGGATCGACAAGGTCACATCGTTCACCGCCGTCAGAGGTTTACGTCCTCCAAACAAACCTTGTTTGATGGAATAGGTCTTTTTCACTGCATCAAGGGTCAATACGTGGCTCATGTGGTGTCTCCCTCTTGCGCGCGTGCCCCATCTTGAAAAACGCAGCGGAAATCATGGTTAGCAATCCCGCGAATGGGGATATCCCCGCGGCAATCTGCCTGCGCGTGGGCGCACCGGGTGCGAAAGGCACAGCCGGAAATTTCCCCGATCAACGACGGCACAATGCCCGGAATTGTGCCAAGTGGCACACCGCGCGCAGTTTTGCCCGGTTGTGGGATACACCGCAGCAGGCCCCGCGTATAAGGGTGGCTGGGGACGGCGAATACGTCTTGGGCCGGACCCGTTTCGACCAATTCGCCCGCATACATAACCGCCACTTTATCCGCGACCCGCGCAACCACGCCTAGGTCATGGGTGATCAAAATCATCGCCATGTTCATTTCTTGGGTCAGATCCACCAAAAGCCGCAGGATCTGCGCCTGAATGGTCACATCGAGCGCGGTTGTCGGTTCATCCGCGATCAACAGATCGGGTTCGCACATCAATGCCATCGCGATCATCACCCGTTGCCGAAGCCCCCCAGACAATTGATGCGGATATTGCGAAAGACGGCTTTTGGCGGCGGTGATCCCCACCTTTTCCAACAACTCCACCGCGCGCGCCTTGGCCACTGATTTGCTGACCTTTCGGTGCAGTAACAGCGTTTCAGTCAACTGATCACCAATGGTGTAGGCCGGATTAAGCGAGGTCATCGGTTCTTGAAAGATCATCGCAATGCGATTGCCCCGTAGATCACGCATTTCCCGATTGTTGGCAGTCAACAGATCAATGCCGTCAAAGCGTATCTCATCCGCTGATCGTTTGATTGATTTGCCAAGCAGACCCATCACCGCCAACGACGTCAGCGATTTGCCCGACCCGCTTTCGCCAACAACCGACAATGTTTCGCCGCGCTTGAGGTCGAAATCAATGCCGCGCACCGCGTGCAGGGTGCCACCACCTGTCGGGATATCCAACTTTAGGTTTTTTACAGAAAGAAGTGCATCGTTCATGGTTTAGTTCCGTCCTTCGGGCGCTGTGACGTCCCGCAATCCATCGCCCATCAGGTTGATCGCCAACACCAGCACAAACAGCACCGCACCAGGGATCAACACCAACCAAGGCTCAAACAACATCATGTTCTTGCCCTCAGAAACCATCAGCCCCCAAGACGGCGTTGGCGGTTGAACACCCAAACCAAGAAAGCTAAGCGCCGCCTCAAGCAGGATGGCGTGGGCCATTTCCAGAGTGACGATCACGATCAGGTTGTTGAACACATTGGGCATGATTTCCGTGAACAGGATGCGCGGCGTCGATGCGCCGATAACCTGCGCCGCCGCCACATAATCCCGACCCGCGATTTGCAAGGTCGAGGCCCGCATCACCACCGCAAACCGGTCCCATAGCAACAGGCCCAGCACACAAATAACCACCGTCAACGACCCGCCAAGGATCGCCACCACCGCAAGCGCCACCAAAACAACCGGCATCGCAAGGCGCACGTTGATAAGGAAGGTCACAACCGCATCAACCTTGCCCCCGAAATAACCCGCAGCAACACCCATGGCTGTGCCAATCACACCAGAGATCACAGCCGCAATCGCCCCGATCATCAATGAAACTTGCGCACCATAGATAAGGCGCGACAGGTAATCCCGGCCAAGGTGGTCGGTGCCCAAGGGGTGTTCCCATGTGCCGCCCATGAAGACCGGCGGCACCATACGTTTCATCAGGCTTTGGGCATAGGGATCATGCGGCGCAAGCAAGGGTGCAAAAAGTGCAACCAGCACCAAAAGGCCAACCACAGACAGCCCAAAGATCAGCCCCTTGTGGGACAGAGCGCGCGATTTCAACATTTGTCTGGGTGACGGGGTCAGTATTTCGCGTTCAAGCGGATCACTTGCGTTGGTCATCTCATGAGCTCCGCATTCTGGGGTCTAGCCATGCGTTCAGAACATCGGCAAGGAACGTAAAGGCAATGTAAAACATTGAAAAGACAAGGATCAGGGCCTGCACAGTCGGCAGATCGTTGCGGGCAATGCTCTCCCACGCCAGATATCCGGCACCGTGCAACGCAAACACGCTTTCGACGACAATTGATCCACCCAGCATAAAGCCCATCTGAACCGCCGCTAGGCTAACAACCGGAATGATCGCGTTGCGCAATGCGTGTTTGAACAAGACGCGCGTCTCGCCCGCACCTTTGGCCCGCGCCGTGCGAATGAAATCCGAATTCAGAACATCAAGCATGCCAGCCCGCGTCAATCGCATGATGGCAGGCATTGCGTAATATCCCAAAACAATGGTCGGCATGACAAAATGCCGCCATGTCGAAGCACCCGAAGGGGGCAACCAGCCCAGATTGATCGCAAACACCACAATCAGGATCAGGCCAAACCAAAACGATGGCATCGCCTGTCCTGCGACAGACAAAAACAACGCAATACGGTCAATAAGCGAGTTCGGCTTGATCGCTGCGATCACACCCAAAGGCACAGCCGTCAGCAAGGCAAATAGAATACCGCAGACCCCTAATGTCATCGTAACCTGCAACCGCTCCGCAATCAGGCTCGCCACGGGGAGTTTGAAATAATAGCTTTCGCCAAAGTCACCACGGACCGCAGCAAAAAGCCACTCTGCGTATTGCACCATCATCGGACGATCAAAGCCATAAAGGCGGCGCAGCGCCTCGACGTCTTCACCGCTGGCAGTTTCCCCAGCAAGTGCAGCAGCTGGATCGCCGGATAAGAACAATAGTGAGAAGCTGATAAAGCTAACCGTTAGGGCGACCAGAACTGCCAGCCCCAGCCGTTTCAAGATAAATGTAATCATGGATTTTTTTTCGCGACTGACATCGGCCTATTCGGTGAAGGGAATCACCTTTGGGGGAATAGACGAGGGGCCTGAACCCCTCGTCCGGATGGTAATTAGTTCCAGCTCATGTCGATAAAGCGCAGAACCTCGTCAGGCGTAGGCGTATAGCTGACTTCGCCTTTGAACACATAGTTGGTGTTGTAGGTGAACATCGGTGCCCAATACGCTTCGCCCGTGATCTTCTGAAGCGCCTTTGTGTAGTTCTCCAGACGGGTGTCCGGGTTGGTCGAGCTGTCTGCGACGGACAACCAATCAAGAACTTCGGCATCACGCGCGCTGTCGAGTGAACCATGCTTGAAGAACTGGCTTACGATCGCTGACACATCATTGATGGAATAGCTGCCCCAAGTCTGGAAGGACATCCCAACTTCGCCCTTCATGTTGATGTCGCGCAGGGCGGAATATTGCAACATTTTAAAGTTCGTTTTGATGCCAACAGCATTCAGATAAGATGTGATGGCCTCGGCGTATTGACGATCACGATAGGCATAAAAGTCGATGGTCAACCCGTCGGCATAGCCTGCTTCGGCAAGCAATTCCTTGGCCTTTTCCGGATCGTACGCATATTCGGTCACGTTTTGATCACAGCCAAACTGGCTTGGGAAGCAAGGCGTATACACCACCTTCGATTTCCCCTGAAGCAACGCATCCACCAATTCTTGGCGGTTGATCGCATAGTTTACCGCTTGGCGCACCAGCTTGTTGGTGAAAGGATTGTCTTCACCCGAGCGGCCCGCCGCGTCCATTTGCAGGTAACCGACACGCATGGTGGATTCGTTGGCCACCGTGAATTGGTCCATCTGCGCAAGCTTGTTCGCCTGATCCGCTGGAACCTGCCAAATCAGGTCAAGTGAGCCTGAGAACAGCTCGGCCATCTGGGTGTTCACATCCGGAATGGTGCGGATGTCCACTTTTGCGACCTCCGGTTTGCCTTTGGGGCTGTCGTGGTAGCTTTCATTGGCTTCCAGCACAAAATGCTGGCCCGGAACAACTTCGACAACTTTATAAGGGCCGGTGCCGATTGGGTTCAAACCCATGCCAGAGGGACCGGCCTCGGCGTAATATTCGTTCGGGTACATGGATACCGGACCGGACAGGAATTCGATCGCCGCGGGGAACGGCTCTTTCAGGTGAAGACGTACGGTATAATCGTCAATCTTTTCTGCGGACTTCATCCAGTTGACGTTACGCTGGGTCTTCACGCCGTTTTCTTCTTTGGCAACAAAGTCGACCGTGTAAACAACGTCATCCGCGTTAAACGGTTCGCCATTGTGGAACGTCACGCCCTCACGCAACTTGAATTCCAACGTGGTGTCGTCGATCCATTCCCAAGAGGTTGCAAGGTTACCAGTATATGCGTTGGTCTTTGGGTCACGGTAAATCAACCCGTCCCAAACCGCACGTTGCAACACGACACCTTCGCGCGAAGAGTTGAAGTAACTGTCAACATTTTCAAGCTCTTTGGTGAAGCCGACATTGAGCGTGCCAGAAGCCTTGTCCGCCACAGCAGGCATAGCAACACACGCCGTCAGCGCAGCAGCAATGAAGATTGAAGAAAATTGTTTGGGTGACGTTTGTTTCATGATAATTCCCTCTTGCAATTTGCATAGTATCACTATTTGATAGTGGCGCTTGTTATTTAATTACTATAGTCAAGCCGCTAGGTCTTCCGTCAAGCCTTTTTCGGTAGTGGCCCGTCAAACTTTGAAAAAAATGAAAGCTCTGATTGGAAATGAAGCAAGACAGCCTTTACGTCAGCACCCTTGCCAAAGGCCTGAAGATTTTACGTGCGTTTGATGAGACGCATGTTTCGCTCTCTCTTAAGGAATTGCAGAAACGCACAGGGCTGGAAAAAAGCTCTGTGCAGCGCCTCGCCCATACTCTCCACGTCGAGGGCATGTTGGACCGCGCGCCCGACACCCGCCGTTACCGACCGAGCCATGCCTGGTTAGAGCTTGCCTATAATTACTACTGGTCGGACCCTCTTGTGGCGCGCGCGCTGCCCAAACTGATTGAGTTCAGCCAAGCCAAAGGCGAAACAATCAACCTTGCGCAAATATCCCAAGACCACATTATCTATTCCCTTAGGCTGCCCAACCAACGCACCCATTTCGCAGCCAGCATCGTAGGCCGTAGGGTGCCGGCCTTGATCACCGCTGCGGGACGCGTGATTTTGTCGACCACCGGCGATGATGAGATCAAAAACGCCTGCGCGCATTGGCCCGTTGAATCCTTCACGCCCAAGACCCTAACAGACAGAGACACGATTTTCGAAAACACTTGTGACGCACGCGACAACGGCTTTTGCTTGACCCGCGATCAGATTTTGCTGAATGAAATCAGCCTCGCGGTTCCGCTGACGGGCAATGATGGCCGTGCACGCGCCGCATTGCAGATTTCACTCTCTAGCAGGACGTACACGCCCGAACAGGTCGTTGATAAATTCCTACCTGCCTTGCTGGACACCGCCGCAGGGATACTTGGCTGACCCCCTGTCATTCAGGCTCTGTCGCAAAGTTTTGCGGTCCTTCCCTTGCTAGCTGATTTTGCGACAGGGTTGCAAAATCAGCTAGCAGCGGGGTGTTGTCCGTGACGGTTGATTTCAAAGGAAGCCACTAGCCAAAAGTGTGATCTGATATGCGGTGTTTTTCGATGTCCGATATACTGTTTCCTACCGGGCTTTGGAGGTATGAGGTACCCCTAGATTTGTAGACGCTTTGCTTGGTAATTTTGGAACCAAGGAGAGACGGATATGAACACGGTAATTCGGTTTACGGATGAGTTTAAAGAAGACGCTGTGGCACAGGTTGTCGAGCGTGGGTATGCGGTCAGCGAGGTGGTTGAACGGCTTGGGATCAGCACCCAGTTGCTTTTCGCATGGAGGTCGCAGTTTGCGACGTCGCCGCGCGTTCGGACAGAGACTTCAGAACAGGCTGCTGAGATCAAGCACCTGAAGCGAGAACTGGGGCGGGTCACCGAAGAGCGCAACATAATAAAAAGGCGACCGCATACTTCGCGCGCGAGTCTCAGTGAGGTATGCGTTTATTGAGACGCATCGCTTTGAGTTTTCGGTGCGCGCAATGTGTCGAATGCTAATGGTCCATTTCAGCGGGCTCGCAGCATGGCTTAAAGAACCGCTAAGTCAGCGTGCGCTCGAAGACGTGCGATAGACAGAGATGGTCCAACAAGCAGGGGCCGACAGCGGTAAGGTCTACGGATATCGCAAACTGCACGATGATCTTCTGGATTAGGGTGAGACCTGCTCAGAGAGCCGTGTTGCACGTTTGGCCAGTATGGCGGCAAACCAGCCATCGTCTCTGACAACACATTGGACCGGCAGTTCGAGGTGGATGCACCAGACAGGTGCCTGGGTGACCGACATCACTTACATCAAAACGCACGAAGGTTGGTCGTATCTTGCTGTTGTCATCGATCTGTTCTCAAGGCGTGTGGTTGGCTGGTCAATTCAATCGCGCATGACAACAGGCCTTGCCCTGCAGGCACTGCTGAGCGCAGTTTGGCGGCGCAAACCAAAGAGCAAGGTTATGGTCCATTAAGATCAAGGCTCCCAGTACACCAGCAAGGAGTGGCAATCGTTCCTTGGCAAACACAATCTGGCCGCCAGCCTTCTCGGGATCATGCTTTGCATGACCCTGCCAGGTAAGACATGAGCAGACGTGGGAACTGCCATCCCTCTCACACATGTAAACATGTGCTGCCGGGCAGTGGACAACGCCGTCGCAGAGAGCTTCTTTCAACTGCTGTAACTTGAGCGGATCAGGCGGCGGACGTATCTGACACGCGACGCCGCAAGGCAGGACGTGTGCGATTACATCGAGATGTTCTACAACCCAACTCGAATGCACTCTAACAACGGCATGCTGTCGCCGGTTGACTATGAAATCAAACAACAGAGAATGAACGAGGCAGGTGTCTAGGAAACTATGGGCAACTCAGTAAACATGGCCGAACGCCGCGTGAAAGTTGACCATGCAAACCTGAACCGGTGGGTGGCAAAGTTCACACCATTGATCGCTAAGGAAGCGCACAAACGGAAGCATAAAACAACTGTATCCTGACGCATGGATGAAACTTTCATCAAGGTGAAAGGTAAATGGACCTACTATTATCGAACAGGGCCATCGGTTCATCAAGAAACTAACCGAGCAAATGAAGGGCTTCAAATCCTTCAGTTCTGCCGCTGTAACGCTTGAAGGCATCGATGTCGCACACATGATCCGCAAACAGCAATTCGACAGCTCAGGCCAATCCGCATTTCAGCAATTTGCGGCACTCGCTGGGTAACGGCGCTCAACGAACCGCCGCATTCCGTCCGACGCTGAACTTTGCGACAGAACCGCTGCCGCAGGGGCTGCACAACGATTGGCGTTCGATTTGGGAAAGGTCTCATATTTCGAACCCGAAACCGGACTGCGCCTGAACTAGCCCATGCGATTGGTGGCTGACGTAGGGGGGACGAATGCTCGTTTGGCGCTGGCCGAACAGGGCGTCGTTGTCCCCAGCACCTTGCAGAGTTTTTAAAACGACGACTGGCCGCAGTATTATGATCTGCTTGCATCGTATCTGCGCGGCGCTTCATGGGTGTGCCGCTTTGATGCCAATCGCCTAGATCTGGCCTGCGTGAGAGCCGCGATTTAACGGGCCCCTTAGCTGCGAACTTACTCTCTCCACCAAGCGGTTGAATTGGCCGCTCAACCGTCTTGGTCTGGGACGCCCCCTCAAATCCATGTGACGCAGCGTGACTTTTCTTGCGAAACGAAGTTCCGTACTGCGGTATTGGCAGGCCGCATTTTTCGCCCTAGTCTCTTACAAGAACAGAGTCGCACGCACCTCGGGAGGGGGGGGCGCGCGGCCCAGACTTGGGAGGGTCGTCATGAAAACTGTAACATCGGTAATCGGTGCAACCACATGACCGGCATGTCTGCCGAGGCTGCCATAGCGCATGTCGTTCGCACCAACCCGACCTTTGCTGTGGCACCAACCCAAGTGCGCGGCGTAACCTACACCGCCTTTCAAAACATTCCCCCCACAGTGCCTGCGCTGATGGCTGCGGGCATGGCGCAACATGATAACGGCGCATCGCAATACATCCTCTATGAAGGTGAGCGCTGGACATATGCTGCATTCTGCGCCGAGGTGCGCCGCCTTGCCCATGTCCTGAAATCCCAATTCAACATCAGCAAAGGCGACCGCGTCGCAATTGCCATGCGCAACTACCCCGAGCTGATGACACTGGTGCTGGCCATATCGGCAACAGGGGCTACCGTGGTGTTTGTGAACGCATGGTGGACAACGCAAGAGCTGGAATATGCATTAACCGATAGCGCCGCCCAGCTGGTGATCGCCGATGGTCCGCGCATTGAACGGCTGCTGCCACTTGTGGACAGTCTGGGCCTGACACTTATCGGTGCGCGCGATGGCGAAGGCATGACGGCGCATGATTACACCGCCCTACAAACCGCAGCACCTGAGACGCCTTTGGATGTTGTCATTGATACCGATGACGATTTTGCCGTGATGTATTCCTCGGGCACGACGGGTCACCCTAAAGGGGTGGTTCAAACCCACCGCAGCGCTGTCAGCGCGGTATTTAGCTGGCTTTTGCAAGCCGTCGCAGCACCGCTGATTGATCCGCCCGCCGAAGGGGCGCCCGCCCCCCTGCGCCCCTCTGCGCTGGTGGTGACGCCCCTCTTCCACGTGACTGCGACGCATCCGCTTTTCTTGCTCAGCTTGATTGCAGGCGCGCGTGTGACCCTGCAACGCAAATGGGATGCTAAAGAGGCCGTTCGCCTGATAAAATCCGAAGACATTACGCGTTTTCTGGGCGTTCCCACCCAATCTGCCGAACTGATGCAGGCTGCACGTGATGCGGGGGAAACCCTTGATACGCTTGACTACCTCGGCTCGGGGGGCGCGAAACGGCCCGCAGCACAGGTCGCCCAATTGGTTCAGACCTTCCCCAACGCGGGCATTGCCACGGGCTGGGGCATGACTGAAACAAACGCCTTAGGGATCGGCATGATCGGCGACGATTATGTGAACCGCCCCGACAGCGCAGGCAAATTACACCCGCCCCTACAAGAGCTGCGCCTGATCGATGATGCAGGCAATGATGTTCCCCTGGGTGAGCTGGGCGAAATCACCGTAAAAAGCCCCGCCAACATGCGCTGCTATCTCAACCAACCCGAAGCCACCGCCGAGACCCTACAGAACGGCTGGCTGCGCACGGGTGATCTGGCTGTCATGGACGCAGAAGGCTATGTCACGATTTTGGACCGCAAGAAAAACATCATCATTCGCGGTGGTGAAAACATCGCCTGCCTCGATGTTGAAGGCGCGCTGCACCGTCTGCCTCAGGTGTTGGAAGCCTGTGCATTTTCCGTACCTGATGACCGTCTTGGCGAAGTTGTCGGCGCCTGCGTTCAGCTGCGTGATGGCGCCGCGCTCTGCCAACGCGACATGGCTGCGGCGCTGGCCGACCACATCGCCCCGTTCAAATCACCGCAATATCTATGGACCCAGAAAACGCCGCTTTTGCGCGGTGCTACAGATAAAATTGACCGTCGCGCCCTGCGCACGGCTTGTCTTGGAAACGAAAAGGCACAGACATGACACCAACCATCGAAGAAACAGGCGCCTATATCGCCGCTGCAGGCAAAGAAGCATGGCACGTGCCGGACCTGCCAACAAACACACCCCAACGCGACATTAAAACCGTGGGCATCATCGGCGCTGGCACCATGGGCGGCGGCATCGGCATGAACTTTGCCACCGCTGGTTATAACGTGAAAATCGTTGAAACGACCCAAG
>JBDVSG010000248.1:0-33181 GCA_039967155.1 Sulfitobacter sp.
CCCCGCGTGGGGGCTGGCGAGAACGCCTTTTGGCTATGTTTTGCTGGACCCTGAGGGGTTGGCCGCATGGCATCTGGGGGTGACCAGCGGTTGGGGGGCCTCCTCACCTGATATTCTGTCGCGCTTGCAGCGCAAACTCAGCCCAGCGGCGCAAATCGCGCAATCAGAGCTGCGCAGACTGGCTGCGGCGCGCTGCCTGCCGCGCGGGTTGGCGCGCATGTTGCGGGCCCATCTGCCGCAGGGTGTGGCCTATCTAAACACCGGCCACAGCAATCTGTCGGAAAGGGTGCTGAGGGCTGTGCGAAGCCTGCCGCACGCGCGGATCGCGGTGTTTGTGCATGATGTGATTCCGATAGAATTTCCACAGTATCAACGGGCGGGATCGGTCGAGGTCTTTGCGAATAAGATGCGGCGGGTGCACAAATTTGCGGATCTGATCCTCTATAATTCGGAAGATACTTTGCGCAGAACTCAATCGGTTATGGCGCCGTGGGGCCGCGTGCCAAAGGGTATTGTTGCGCATTTAGGAACAGTCCCTCCCGCTCCGAATGCCGCTGAGCTGCCAGATGGGTTGCCGCCAGAGAGAACATATTTTGTCACAGTGGGGACAATCGAGCCTCGCAAAAACCACGCAATGCTGTTGGATATCTGGGACCGGCTGGGCCCTGATGCGCCCGAATTGCTGATCTGTGGCGGGCGCGGTTGGAACAATGACGCGGTGTTTGACCGGCTGGATGCGCTGGGCGCAGATGCGCGGGTGAGAGAGGTATCCGGCCTGACGGATGGGGGGCTAATGGCCTTGATCCAAGGCGCACACGGCATGCTGTTTCCCAGCCACGCAGAGGGGTTTGGCCTGCCAGCGATAGAGGCCTTGCAGCTGGGCACGCCCGTTTTGTGTAGCAATATGGCCATATTTAGAGAAACCCTTGCAGAAAAAGCCTTTTACATAGATGATCTTGACCAAGAAATATGGGAAAAGACTGTAATAGACTGGTCCAAACAGGCTCAGGGTGGGTTGCGGGTAGACGGTTTTGTGGCGCCGACATGGGCGGATCATTTCAAGATCGTATTAAGGTATACCTGATACCCCTGCCAGAAGCTTGACGGATCAAGGTAGAGGTTAGTGTTTGGGTGCAGTCCAATCATATCGCTTAAGGCTTCAACGGCAACGTTGGCGCGCTAGGGCATTTCGAAAGCGACGCGAATTAAAATGCGTTGTGGACCGGACCGATCAAATTCGGCCCGACGATATCCTATTGTTCTGCACCCAGCGAAATGAGAAAATCCGCCTGTCCTATTTCTTGGATTACTATCGCAAGCAGGGCGTGAATCATTTCTTTTTCGTGGACAATGATAGCGACGATGGTGCGATGGAATATCTGCGCGGTCAGTCAGATGTTTCTTTGTGGCAGACCCGCGCCAGCTATCGGCGGTCGCGGTTTGGCGTGGACTGGCTGAATTGGTTGCAGCGAAAATATGCCCATGGGCATTGGGCGCTGACCGTCGATCCGGATGAATTTTTGGTATATCCGTTTTGCGATACGCGTCCGTTGCGGGCGTTGACCGATTGGCTGGATGCCTCTTCGATCAAATCATTTTCTGCGATGCTATTGGATATGTATCCAAAGGGCCGGCTGGATGAGCAGCCCTACCGGTCTGGTCAGGATCCGATCCAGATTGCGTCATGGTTTGACAGCGGCAATTACACCATGTCGCGCAATCATGCGTTTACGAATTTGTGGATTCAGGGGGGGCCGCGTGCGCGGGTGTTCTTTGCCGATACGCCAGCCAAAGCACCTGCGTTGAATAAGGTGCCATTGGTGAAATGGGATCGTAAATACGCCTACGTTAGCTCTACCCACATGTTGCTGCCGCGCGGCCTTAACCAAGTATATGACGAATGGGGCGGCGAGAAAGCGAGCGGGGTTCTGCTGCACGCCAAGTTCATTGATACGTTCGGCGCTAAAGCCGCAGAAGAGCTGGAGCGTGGCCAGCACTATGCCGGATCGGTCGAATACAAAGCCTATGCCGAGCGGGTGAAAGAGAACCCGCAGCTGTGGTGTAAATGGAGTGAGAAATACATTAACTGGCGGCAGCTGGAGATTCTGGGCCTCATGTCTAAAGGGAACTGGGCATGACCGCATCAATGGGTATCGTCATGCTGGTGCACACAGCGCTGGGCCGTGCAGAGCAGGTCGCGCGCCACTGGGCAGCAGCCGACGTGCCCGTGATTTTGCACGTCGACAGGAAGGTGCCCAAGAAAACTTTTGACAGCTTCGTTGCAGCATTGGCCGATGTGCCAAATGTTCTGTTCAGCCAACGGTTCCGCTGTGAATGGGGGACTTGGGGTATTGTCGCAGCATCCCAATCGGCGTCTGAGCTGATGCTGGCAAGCTTTCCTGATGTGCGACATGTCTACCTTGCCTCGGGTTCCTGTTTGCCGCTGCGCCCTGTGCATGAGTTGATCGATTATCTTGCCGACCGCCCGCGCACCGATTTCATCGAGAGCGCGACAACAGCCGATGTGCCGTGGACCGTGGGTGGGCTGGATGCGGAACGTTTTACCATGCGGTTCCCGTTTTCATGGAAGCGGCATCGCTATCTGTTTGATACAACAGTAAATATTCAGAGAAAATTCGGATTGAAGCGCCGGATACCAAAGGGTCTTGTGCCGCATATGGGGTCACAGTGGTGGTGCCTGACGCGACAGACTTTATCGGCGATTTTGCAAGATCCCGAACGCAAAACCTATGATGAATATTTCCGTCAGGTCTGGATCCCTGATGAGAGTTATTTCCAAACCCTGTCGCGCCTCTATTCCACAAACATCGAGAGCCGTTCGCTGACGCTGTCGAAGTTCGACTTTCAGGGCAAGCCGCATATTTTCTATGACGATCATTTGCAGCTGTTGCGTAGATCCGATTGTTTTGTTGCGCGGAAGATTTGGCCTTATGCGGACCGCCTTTATGAGGCGTTTTTGACCGACGCTGCGGGCGCGATGAAAAAGACCGAACCTAACCCTGGCAAAATCGACCGCATTTTTGCCAAAGCGGTTGAACGTAGAACGCGCGGCCGCTCTGGCCTCTATATGCAGAGCCGCTTTCCCAATGAAGATTGGGAGAACGGTGTCACGGCGGCGGAATATTCGCTGTTTCAAGGGTTCACCGAGCTGTTTGAGAATTTTGAGCCTTGGCTGCACAACGCGACCGGTGCGCGGGTTCACGGCCATTTGTTTGCGCCGGACCGTGTGCATTTCGCTGAAGGCCAAAGCACGCTGAACGGCGCGCTCAGCGACAGTGCGTTGCAGCGTGATTATAACCCTGAGACGTTTTTGACCAACCTCATCTGGAACACACGTGGTGAACGGCAGTGTTTCCAATTCGGACCGTTGGATACTCAGGATATTAACTGGCGGGTCGCAAAAGACCCCAATGCGCAGATTTCTGTGATTACGGGCGCGTGGTCCGTGCCGTTGTTCAGGTCCAATATGGATTTCGCAGATATCCGTCGGGTCGCGGCCACGCTGCAAAAAATCGAGAGCGAGCACATGGATGTGCTGCGATCGCCCTATACCAAGGCGCGTGTTCGAATTTGGAACATGGCAGAATTCATTGAGGCGCCGATGGAGCCGCTACAAGGTATTCTGGATGAAATTGGGCAGGCCCGCATTCGCCGTCTGTCTGAGGCGCCAAAGATGGTCGATCTGCATGGCTTTGGTCAATTTCTGCAGAACTTAAAGAATCAGGGCATGCATCCCTATTTGATGGGGGATTTCCCAGTTGAACGCGGGCCGACGTCAAATTTGGCGATTCCGCGCAAACCGTATTTGGTGAAATAAATGACGAAACGCTTTAAAAGCTTTGTGGTGTTCGCAGAAATGCGGACGGGTTCCAACTTTCTTGAGGCCAACTTAAATGCTTTTGGTGGGATCAAATGCCACGGAGAGGCGTTCAACCCGCATTTCATTGGTTACCCGAACACGACGCAGATTTTGGGTGTAGATCAAGCCACGCGCGATGCGGATCCTGCGGCATTGTTGCGGGTGATCAAACATGATCCTGCGGTGATGGGCGGCTTTCGGTATTTTCACGACCATGATCCGCGTGTGCTGGATCCGGTTTTGGATGACCCCGAGGTCGGTAAAATCATTCTGACGCGCAACCCAGTCGAAAGCTATGTCAGTTGGAAGATTGCGCAGGCGACGGGCCAGTGGAAACTGACGGATATGAAGGCGCAAAAAGTCGCGCAAGTTCCCTTTGTTCCCGCAGAGTTTGAGGCACACCTGGAAGCGCTGCAAGCGTTTCAATTGGTATTGTTAAACCGGCTGCAAACCAGCGGTCAGACAGCGTTTTATGTGGCTTACGAGGACCTTCAGAGTGTCGATGTGATGAACGGTATTGCCAGCTATCTTGGCGTTCCTGAACAGCTTGAGGAGCTGGACAAAAGCCTTAAAAAACAAAACCCCAGCCCGCTTTCTGAAAAAGTGAGCAACTACGCCCAGATGGAAGCGGCGCTTGGGCGGTTAGATCGGTTTGATCTGACGCGCACCCCGAATTTTGAACCTCGGCAGGGGCCAAACGTGCCTAGCTATGTTGTTGGGGTAAAAGCGCCGCTGTTGTTTATGCCGATCGCAGGGGGCCCTAGCCAAGAGGTGCGCCGTTGGCTGGCCGCGCTGGACGGTGAAAAACAAAATGCGCTGGGCATGAAGATGAACCAGAAAGAGCTACGTCAATGGAAGCGGAGCAACATCGGCCACCGGAGCTTCACCATTCTACGCCACCCTGTGCTGCGTGCGCATGAGGTGTTCTGCCACCGGATCATGAATTCTGGCAAGGGCAGTTATCTGCAATTGCGCCGGACATTGGTGCGCCGTTATAAACTGCCCCTGCCCGAAGAAGGGCAGGAAGACACAGTTGATGCGGCCACCCACCGCAGCTGCTTTATTGCGTTTTTGGAATTCCTGAAGGGCAATCTGGCGGGCCAGACGGCTGTTCGCATTGATTCTGCATGGAGCAGCCAATCCCAGTTGATGCAAGGTTTTGGCGAATTCACGCTGCCTGATCTGATCCTGCGAGAGGATGAGATTTCCGCGCGGCTGGGCGATCTGGCAGCGGGTTTTGGATATCATAATGTGCCAGCTGTTGAGCAGGCGTCATTGCACGGCGCCTTTGCTCTGGAAGATATCTATGATGCGCAGATAGAAGCCCTATGCGCTGATGTATACCAGCGCGACTATATGATGTTCGGGTTTGGCAGCTGGCGCTAGGCGGCTTGGACGACTTCGGTTTCGGTCAAGATGGTATAGAGCGTGCTGGCGCTGGGATTTGCGCGCAATTTGGTGCAGACATTGCCGTTGCGCAATGTGCGTGACACCAATGCAAGCGCCTTAAGGTGTTCAACGCCAGCATTTTCAGGCGCGAACAGGGCAAATGCGATGTCGACGGGCTGGCGGTCAACCGATCCGAAGTCGACGGGGTTTTCCAGAAGAACAAACAATCCGGTCACTTCATCCACGCCATCCAGGCGCGCGTGAGGCAACGCCACGCCGTGGCCCACACCTGTGGGCCCCAGCGCTTCGCGTGCGATCAATGCATCAACGACAGTCGAAGCCGTCAGATCATATGCTGATTCTGCCAGCTCTCCCAGCTCTGTGAGGAGCCGCTTTTTGCTGGTCGTTGAGGGCAGTACTTTTACCGCCTCTGGCGTAAGAAGTTTTGCGAAGTTCATGTCTCTGCTTTCCGTATACGCCAGTTTTCACGCTGGGGTTACCTCAATACCTATGCTGGGTCAATCCAGCCGATGTTCCCGTCCTCGCGGCGGTAAACCACGTTAACACCTTCTTTACCCTCCTTTTTAAAGACTAAAGCGGGAGAGCCGGACAGTTCCATTTGCATCACGGCTTCGCCCACAGAGAGGGTCGCGATTTTGGTCTGCATTTCTGCGATGATCATGGGCTGCATTTCGGGTTCATCCCCTTCTGCATCCTGATCAGAGGCCAGAATATAAGAGGCAGCCCCTAACAATTCTACCGGAGTGGCGCGTTCACGGTGGTGGTCTTTTAGCCTGCGTTTGTAGCGGCGGAGTTGTTTTTCCATCTTGGCATTACAGCCGTCAAACGCCGCATAGATGTCTGTTTCATGGGCTTTGGCGGATGCGGTCAGGCCGGTAGACAGGTGCACCGTGGCTTCGCAGACATATTCATGGGCTGATTTGGAAAAGATTACTTGGGCATCAGTCGGTCGTTCGGCGTATTTTTGGACGGCTTCGCCCAGTTCTGCTTTTACGTGGGTTTGCAGTGCTTCGCCGATGTCGATTTGTTTTCCGCTGATTTGGTACCGCATAGAGTCTCCTTCATATTGTGAACTGTTTCCGATCGCACTGGCCCCATGGGGGCGTGGCGAAGGTGGAATCAGCTGCGGGAAATGGCAGTTGGGATCAGCCTGTCCGGTACCGTCCTACCCGCAGGTAGCAAGGTCACCAGATGGATGGATCGCCAATTAGCCATACCTGATTAGACGGCTGAATGAGGCTCGGAGTCAATGATTTATGCAGCAAGATTTGGTGAGAGGCGCGATAAGTCGCTCAAGATATCTTAAAATTGTCGCCAAGGTAGACGCGGCGGACGTCTCCGTCTTTTACGACTTCTTCTGGGGTGCCTGACATCAAGACACGGCCTTCGTGTAAGATATAGGCGCGGTCAACAATTTCTAATGTTTCCCGTACGTTATGATCCGTGATGAGCACGCCAATGCCGCGTTTTTTCAGGTCGGCGACAAGGTGGCGGATATCGCCTACGGATATCGGATCCACGCCTGCAAAGGGTTCATCCAGCAGCAGATATTTCGGGTTCGCAGCCAAACAGCGGGCGATTTCGACGCGTCTGCGCTCCCCGCCTGACAGGGCCAGCGCGGGCGCGCGGCGCAGGTGTTCGATTGAGAATTCGCTGAGCAATTCATCGAGGCGCTTCAGTTTTTTGCGGCGGTCCTTTTCGACAATGTCGAGGATCGCCATGATGTTTTCTTGCACGGACAGGCCGCGAAAAATGCTCATTTCCTGAGGCAGATAGCCAATGCCCAGCTGCGCGCGGCGGTACATGGGCAGGGTGGTGACGTCTTTGCCGTCAATCGTGACCGACCCGCCTTCGGGCGTCACAAGGCCCGCGACAGAATAGAAAGTAGTGGTTTTCCCTGACCCGTTCGGACCCAAAAGCGCGACGACCTCGCCGCGCATCAGCTCCATGGAAAAATCACGGATGACGACCTTTTTGCGGTAAGATTTACGCAGGTGCGCGATGCGCAACCCAGCAGAGCCTTCGGCCACGGTGAGTGTTGGTTTCGCCATCAGTTGCCGCCGCCAGTTTGCAAACGGGTGCGTACGTTTCCAGTCATGCGCGCGGTGCCATCCCGCAAGTGGATTGTCATTTTGTCAGCGCTGAGCGCGCTTTTCCCTTGGGCCAGCAGAACGTTTCCCTGCATCACGATCGTGCCATCATCGATGCTGTAATCGGCGCGTTGGGATTCAGCCGCATCGGGACCCGAAACAATGGTCACTCCGCCGGTTGCTTCCATTTTGGCGATGCCATCAGACGTTGCGCGATAGACAACTAAAACGCGTTGCGCGGATAGGCGCATTTCGCCCTGTCCGATGACAACATTTCCGGTGAAAATCGCCGCGCCAGTTGCCTGATCTACGGTTAGTTCATCCGAGCTGACCTCTACCGGTAGGTTGGTATCTTGGGCGATGGTCCCAAAGGCAACACTGGCCCCCTGAGCAATGGATTGTGTGGAAAAGAGCGCAGCAAACAGCGCAATTAGCAGCAGACGTAGGCCCATAATTTTGAAACACTTTCATACTCAGTTAGGGGTATATACCAGATTCACGCCATTGCTGAAAAGCATTTGCATGGAATCGGTCCCATTTGGTGTAAAAATTCGCATTTGCCCCGCGCTCAGGCGGCCCAATGGGCCTGTGGCGGTGACTTGGTCGGGGGCGTTAATGTCAATGGCTGTCACTGTGCTGGTCAGCGTTGCAGTGTTCAGTCGATATCCTTGCGATGTGACGATGACCACATTGCCCGTCAGCAGCGCGTTGTTTTCCGCAATGTCGAGTTCGGCGATGTCGGCGTTCAGATCAAAGGTTGCCCCCCCCGTTGTGATCATCGAAGCGGTCACGTCTTTGGCGCGGTTGGTGCCAACGCGCCCGTCAAGGGTGACCAGTGTTTCCGCTGCGAATGAGATTTGATCGCCATCCGCGGTGGTGCCTGAAAAGAACGGGCCGGTGATTTGTTGATCGCGCAGGCGGTCTTGGATTTCTTTGTCAGCGAACGGAATCGCAGTTTCTGTTTCCATTGCGCGCGACAATAGGAACAGGGTCGACAGTAAGGCCAGCGCCGCCAAAGGGAATGCCACCTTGAGCCATGCGACAGTGCGCGAGTATCTGTCTTGTGCGATCATGAGTGGGCAAAAATATCCGTATCGGGCCAGCCTGCCAGATCCAGTTGCGCGCGCATGGGCAGGAAATCGAAACAGGCTTGGGCCATTTCCATACGGCCTTCACGCACCATCATCGTGTTCAGAACCTCGCGCAGGCGGTGCAGGTGCAGCACGTCCGAGGCGGCATAGTCAATCTGCGCTTTGGTCAGCTTGGGCGCGCCCCAGTCGCTGGATTGCTGTTGCTTTGAGATGTCGGTGCTCAGCAGTTCTTGCAGCAGTTTGGCCAGCCCGTGGCGGTCGGTGTAGGTGCGCACAAGGCGGCTGGCGATTTTGGTGCAATAGACAGGGGCGGTCACTGTGCCAAAGGCGTTCAGCATCGCGGCAATATCAAAACGGCCATAGTGAAACAGTTTCAGCACATCAGGATCGGCCAGCAGACGGCACAGGTTCGGGGCCTCGGTTTGGCCGCGCGCGATCTGGACCAGATGGGCATTCCCGTCGCCGCCTGACAGTTGCACCAAACACAAACGGTCGCGGTGGGGGTGCAGGCCCATGGTTTCACAATCGATGGCAACCATCGGCCCAAGGTCCAGACCGTCGGGTAGGTCGTTTTGATATACGGTATTTGTCATAGAGCATCCTATACAGGCCGAACGGTCTTGGGGAAAGTGTGGCGCGCCCAGCTTGGCCGAATATCAATCCGTTGAGGACGGGGAAACGGCGGAGCAGAGCATCAGCGCGCCGTGCAGCGGTAGAAAACTCTGGTGTGATGTTTGGCGTTGAAGGTTGGCGGTTGTGGTCATGGTAGCGATCCCTTTCCATGGGGCTGTTGTGTATATAGGGGCTTCTTGCGCTGGGCCAATATTGCAAAGGAAATTGCTGGCACTCTTCGGGAATGCTGGACAGATTGTGAGAACCACGTGATGATATCGCCTAACCCAAAGGGCAGCAGCGCAACATGAAACTTTTGACATCCAACGATTGGACAGGAGGCGATCTGTCAGATGATGGGGGATGGCGCAGTTGGGCGTGATAAAGGTCTACAGCATATTTGAGCGGATCGGCCTGCGGGGGGGAGGCAAGGTGAAAGCTGTCTATCACCGGCTGAACGCGCTTGCCGAAGTGGCCGATTTTGATCCGATCCTGCTGAACCTTGATCACAGCCCGCGTCAAAAGCTGAATTTCGCTGAACTGCAAGACAAGGGCACAATCGCGCCACGCGTGCGTTTCCTAACGGTGCCTGAGGCCTGCCAAGAGGCGGCATTGCGCGCGGGGGGGAAGCCGTTTGAAGACTACCCCGCCTATGATCAAGTCGAGGTTAAGGGCCAGAAAACCGAATATTTTCATCAGGGCGTATCGGTGATGGTGGACCGGACCAAACCTACGTTGATCGGGGATGTCACCAAACGCAAAGTACCCGACCCGCAAGGCGAGCGGTTGTTCACCCTAATCAACGGGGATCTGCACGAGCAAATTCAGCGCAAAGCAGACGGTGTGGTTGAGACAACGGATTACGTGCAATCCCTGCCGGTGCGGTGGGTGAAATCCAAGGACCGCAACTTTGTGATCGGGCGCAATCTGGTGACCGACACGATTTGCCGGATGGAGCGGGTCTATCATCAGAATGTCTATGACCAGATCAGCTGGGGCCAAGCGGTGGTGTTTTTCGACGGGGTGACCTCGGCCTATCTTTCGCAGGTGACGCGGGGCGAACGGGTGTTGTTTTTGCATGCCGACCACCGTGCGCCATCGGGGGAAATTGTGCCGCGGTCGCAGTATTTGATCGAGAATTTCAAAGGCGAAGCCATCGTGACCTCAACGCAGGTGCATAAAGAACAGATCGCAGAGGATGTAGTGGCGGCGGCCCCTGTGCATGTGGTGCCGCATTTTTGCGAATTGCCAGACCCCGCCAAAGCCGCGCGTCGCCATCTGGTGACGGTGTCGCGGTTGGAGCTGGTGGGCAAGCCGATCCATGAATGTATCGAGGCCTTCTGCCAGATCAAAGACGACTTTCCGGATGTGGATTACCTGATCTATGGCGTGGGCGCTGGGCAGGCGGATCTGGAAGCGTTGATTGACCGTCTGGCCTGCGCAGATCGGGTCAAGTTGGAAGGCTATACAACGGATGCGATTGGTGTTTTCCAAGGGGCGCTGGCCTCGGTTTATCCGACGATGACAGAAGGTTTCGGCCTGTCGATTCTTGAGGCGCTGTCGTGCAACTGCCCTGTGATTTCCTATGATGTGAATTATGGCCCACGTGAGATGATCAAGGACGGCGTTAACGGTGCGCTGGTTCAACCCCATGACATCCCCGCGATCGCCAGCGCGATGCACGATGTGCTGAGCCGGTCAGAGCACTACCGTCACGGCATCCGAGAAGGGTTGAAGCAATACTCGCGCGAAGCTTATCTGGAAAATTACAGCGAGTTGGTGCGCGGATTGGTCAAAACGGCGGGCTAGCCCCCAGACCGCGGCGCACCGTTGACTAAAAAGCTAGTGTTAAGGGTGGTAAAGCTGGGGGACAACCCTTGCCTATATTGTTTTAGCCATTGATTTGTGATGCACAAACAGCTGCGATATCGCGGCGGATGCCAGACGGGACATAATGCCATCGGCCCTGCTGGTCAGAACAATCGGCACCCGTGCGCCCAGAACAACGCCGGCAGCTTCTGCGCCTGCCAGATAGACCAGTTGTTTGGCGATCATGTTGCCTGCCTCAAGATCTGGTACGATCAGGATGTCTGCCTGACCTGCGACGGGGGAAACGATCCCTTTGGTTTCAGCCGCAGATTGCGAGATCGCGTTGTCAAAGGCCAAAGGCCCGTCCAACGCTCCGCCAGTGATCTGGCCTCTTTCAGCCATTTTGCACAGACCCGCGGCATCCAAAGTGGAAGGGATGCTGGGCGTCACAGTTTCCACGGCCGACAGCAGCGCTACTTTGGGCAGCTCGATCCCCAGAGCTTGTGCCAGATCAATGGCGTTTTGCGTGATGTCACGTTTGGCCTGAAGGTCGGGGAAAATGTTGATGGCCGCGTCGCTGATCAGCAGGGGTTTGGAGTAGTTCGGCACATCCAGAACAAAGACGTGGCTGATGCGGCGTTCGGACCTTAGGCCCGTGGCTTTGTTCACCACGGGTTTGAGCAGTTCATCGGTGTGGAGTTTGCCTTTCATCAGCATGTCCACCTCTCCTGCGCGGGCCATGGCCACAGCGGTTTCAGCCGCGGCATGGCTGTGGGGGGTGTCGATGATTTCGAGATCGTCGATGTTGGCGCCAAGATCCGCTGCCGTGGCTTGGATCTTGGCTTTGGGGCCGATCAGGACTGGGGTAATTACACCTTTTGCGCCTGCGGTTAATGCGCCTTCTAGCGACAGCGCATCGCAGGGTTGTACCACAGCTGTGCGCACCGGATCCAATGGCGATGTGGCTTTGATCAGCTCATGAAACCGCGCGCCGCTTTCATGCAGGTGTACTTGGGGCAGTGTGGCGCGTGGGCGGCGGATTTTCTGGCTGGGGGCGATGACCTTTGCCTGCCCCGTGATGACGGGTTCGCCGTCTTGGTTTTCGCACAGGCAGTCTAGCACGACGTGTTGGTGTGCATCGCTTTTTTCGGTGACCGTCACGCGAATGGTGATGGTATCGCCAAGGCCGACAGGGTGCAGGAAATTAAAATTCTGATTAAGATAGATCGTCCCCGGACCCGGAAGTTCGGTGCCCAGCACGGCAGAAATCAGCGCCCCGCCCCACATGCCGTGGGCGATCACTTTTTGGAACATATCCGATTTGGCAAAATCCTCATCTACATGCGCTGGGTTCACGTCTCCTGACATGACAGCGAACAGTTCGATGTCCTCGTGTTTCAGCGTTCGGGTAAGATCGGCAGTATCGCCCAGTTGGATTTCGTCGAATGTTTTGTTTTCGATGAATTGCATGGCGGCGCTCCTTGCTGAATCAGATAGCCTGACGGGGTCCAGCGTTCTGGCGCGTCAGTTTGTTAGGGTAATTTACTGAGTTAGAGCGGTTCTGTCGCCAGCTTGCAACAGGGTGTTTGGGGCGGACGCAGGTGTCTGCCGCGGCCTACGTAAAAACCATCGCAGATTGATGTGGGTCAAAGCAGTTGCCGCAAAATGTGCAAGGCTCAACCCCTGTGTCACTCAGCCGGAGGAAAATCACCATGGTTGCGAATCCAACCTCAGCCGGCGTTGATTAAGGGGTGCCTGTGCGGGCGGGGGCATCTGGCGTGATTGAAATGCGCACTGTGTCTGATAAATTGTTTGCCATAGTTGAGAGAAGGGAAAGAGGCCAAATATGAGTATTTTCCAGTTCAGGCTTTCTCATCTGTGGTTTGTTTTGGCGTTGCTATGCGGCAATACAGTTTGTGCCGCGCCCCTAGAGGCCTTCGCCGGCGCTTATGTGGGTGAGGCCGAATTCGTGGACAACGGCCAGATCAAGCGCCGCGACATGAGTACATCCATCGAAAAAACCAAAGAGGGGTTCACGGTCAGTTGGACTTCGGTCAGCTACAAAGAGGATGGGGAAAAGAAGGCGAAAAGCTATTCAATTGAATTCATCCCCAGCGACCGCGCCAATATTTTCAAATCGGCAATGGGAAAGAACCTGTTTGGTCAGGACACCCCGCTTGATCCGCTAAAGGGCGAGCCCTTTGTGTGGGCGCGGCTAGAGGGTGATACGCTGTCGGTGTTTTCTTTGTTCATCAACGAAGTTGGGGAATATGAGGTACAGGAATTTCACCGGAGTTTGGTTGAACAGGGTTTGGAGCTGGTATTCCTTCGGGTTCACAACGGTGTGGCTGAGAAAGAAATCAGGACCACGCTGGTTCGGGTCCGGTGAAGAGGCTGGGCCGGCGAAAGGGGGCTGCTCTAAATTGGGTCCTGTCCTAACAGGCGATTTTCCCAAGATGGCTAGAGGAAACGGCCACCTTGCCTCGGCCGCAGAAATGTTCGGGGCCAATAGGGGAAACTGCACAAGAATGATGCGTGCGCGATCAGAAAAGTGAAGAGAATCTTTGGCAAAGCCACCTCATTTTTCGGCGGCAGGCGGCATTGACCGTTGGTTAGAGACCGCGATTGTTGGTCTCTTGGCATTTGAAACGGGTCTGACCACTGATTTTGGCCCTTTGTTCACTGGCGGCGGCGATGGAATGTTTCACGTTACACATTAAATCCCATTGGGTTTTGCTGGTGGTGGCACTCGAGATGACCAAACAAGGGTGATGTTGCGTGCAGCCGCGCGGAGGGCGTGCAGCTAAAGCGCGGTAAAGGTGGGAAAATTCAGCGTAGGGTAGAAACAGATCAGGATCGGCGAAACCGCCGACTGTCTGTGAATTTTACGGAAAAATTGGTGCCCAGAAGAGGACTCGAACCTCCACACCGTTGCCAGTACTAGCACCTGAAGCTAGCGCGTCTACCATTCCGCCACCTGGGCACACCTTGTGAGGGCTGCATCTAAGCTGCATGGCGGGGGCTGTCAATTGTAATTTGTAACAGGGTTGCAAAGAAGTTTTGTGGTTAAGGAAGGATCGGCTTTTGCGCCTTGTTTGACGGGCTGCGCGAGAGTACACCTGAGCCGGAAAACGCTAGAGGGTATGCATCATGTCAAAACTGGTAACAATCTATGGCGGCTCCGGCTTTGTCGGGCGTTATATTGCGCGTCGTATGGCCAAGGCCGGATGGCGGGTGCGTGTTGCTGTGCGGCGCCCGAATGAGGCGATGTTCGTGCGCACCTATGGTGTCGTGGGTCAGGTAGAGCCTGTTTTGTGCAATATTCGCGATGATGCTTCGGTGGTTGCGGCGATGCAGGGGGCGGATGCGGTTGTAAACTGTGTTGGCGTTCTAGCGGAAAACGGCAAGAATACCTTTAATGCTGTTCAGGTTGAGGGTGCCGATCGCATCGCGCGCCTGTCCAGCGCTGGGGGAATCACCCGTATGGTTCATGTGTCGGCGCTGGGCGCTGATGCGAATAGCGACAGCGACTATTCTCGGACCAAGGCGGAAGGCGAAGCTGCGGTTCTGGCCCATCAGCCAGACGCGATGATTCTGCGCCCCTCGATTGTCTTTGGGTCTGAGGACACGTTCTTTAACCGTTTTGCTGGTATGACGCGGATGTCGCCTGTTCTGCCCGTTGTTGGTGCGAATACAAAATTCCAACCGGTGCATGTCGATGATGTGGCTCAGGCCGCTGTGAAGGGTGTGCTGGGTGAGGCGCAGGGCGTTTATGAATTGGGCGGCCCCGTCACCATGACGTTCCGTGAGTTGATGAATTTGATGCTGGGGGTGATCCGTCGCCGCCGTTTGGTTCTGAATATTCCTTTCTTTGCTGCGCGGATCATGGCGTTTGGCTGTGACATGGGGCAGGTGATGTCGCTGGGTCTGGTCAAAAGCATCGTTACGCGCGATCAGGTTAAGACCCTACAAAGCGATAATGTTGTCACCGCTGACGCAAAAGGGTTGGACGATTTGGGGATCACGCCGGTTGCGATGGTTTCTGTCTTGCCTGAATATCTGTGGCGCTTCCGGCCGTCTGGCCAGTATGACGCGATCAAGGAATCCGCCAAAAATCTGCGCGCCAGCTGATGGAAAGCTCTACGCTTGTCGCGGCCTTTTTGGGTCTGATTGAGGGGTTGACCGAGTTCATTCCCGTGTCCTCCACTGGGCATATTCTGCTGGCGGGCCATTTTCTGGGGTTCGATTCTGCGGGCAAGACGTTTGAGGTGGTGATCCAGCTGGGCGCGGTTTTGGCGATTTTGACGCTGTATTCCGCGCGGTTGTTGTCCGTCTTTGCGGCGGCGCCGTCTGACCCAGCCGCACGGCGGTTTATCTGGTCTGTTTTGTTGGCGTTCCTTCCAGCGGTTTTTATCGGCGTTATGGCCCATGGGTTCATCAAAGAAGTGCTGTTCGAGACCCCCATGTTGATTGCTGTTATGCTGATTCTGGGCGGTGTCGTGCTGGTGTTTGTCGACCGCTTCGCGCCTGAGCCAACTTATGACGATGCGATGCAGTTGCCGATTCCGATGGCGATCAAGATCGGCTTTATTCAGTGTTTAGCCATGGTGCCAGGGGTGTCGCGGTCTGGGGCGACGATCGTTGGTGCGCTGATGTTGGGTGCCAGCAAACGCGCCGCGGCGGAGTTTTCGTTCTTTTTGTCCATGCCGACAATGGCAGGGGCCTTTGCGTATGATCTCTATAAAAACCGTGATGTGCTGGATGTATCGGCCATGGGCGAAATCGCTGTGGGCTTTGTTATGGCCTTTATCAGTGCGGTATTTGTGGTGAAATGGTTGCTGGGCTACGTCAGCCGTCATGGGTATGCATTGTTCGGCTGGTGGCGGATTGTCGTTGGGTCATTGGCATTGGTGTTTCTTATCAGTGGCTTCTGAAAGAAAGAGTCCGAATCGGACTTAAATAGCCACAATGCCGCATGCAATTCTGCACCGCGGCATTCAAAAAACAACATATAGGTCAGCATTGCTGCCTTTTATTTCCTGCGGAGTTCGGTTACGAAGCCTTCTCAGGTAGTAAGAAGGGTCATGACAATGGCAAAGCAACCCATGTTGAAATTCATTAGCGTTGAGCGAGATATGCCGGAAAAGCGGCCTCCTAACCTACGTCGTGAAGATTTCAATGAGATCTACGCAGAGTACGCTGACGCCAAAGCCAAAGAACAATCCAGCCGTTGCAGCCAGTGTGGTGTGCCTTACTGCCAATCCCATTGCCCCTTGCACAACAACATCCCCGACTGGCTGCGCCTGACAGCTGAAGGGCGTCTCGAGGAAGCCTATGCGGTTTCCCAAGCGACCAATACTTTCCCTGAGATTTGCGGACGCATTTGCCCCCAAGACCGCCTGTGCGAAGGCAATTGCGTGATCGAACAATCCGGCCATGGCACTGTGACCATTGGGTCGGTTGAGAAATACATCACCGACACCGCGTGGGAAAATGGCTGGGTGCAGCCGATTACCCCCGCACAAGAACGCGTAGAAAGCGTCGGCATCATCGGCGCTGGTCCTGGTGGTTTGGCCGCGGCAGATTTCCTGCGCCGCGCGGGCGTTCAGGTGACAGTATATGACCGCTATGACCGTGCGGGCGGGCTGCTGACCTATGGCATCCCTGGATTTAAGCTGGAAAAAGATGTGGTTATGCGCCGCAATGAACAGCTGGAGCAAAGCGGCGTAACCTTCAAACTGAATTGCGCGGTGGGTGAAGACATCAGCTTTGCCGATATTCGTTCGGCTCATGATGCGGTGATCATCGCCACGGGCGTGTACAAAAGCCGCGATTTGCAGGCCCCGGGTGTAGGCGTTGCAGGGCTGGTGCCCGCGTTGGATTTCCTGACTGTCAGCAACAAGAAAAGCTTCGGCGATGATGTTGCCGCATTCAACGATGGCAGCCTGAACGCGGAAGGCAAACGTGTTGTGGTCATCGGCGGTGGCGACACGGCGATGGACTGTGTGCGCACGTCGATCCGTCAGGGCGCAAAATCGGTAAAATGTCTCTATCGCCGTGACCGTGCAAACATGCCCGGTAGCCAACGCGAAGTGGCCAATGCCGAAGAAGAAGGCGTTGTATTCGAATGGCTTAGCGCGCCCAAGGGCTTCACCGGTGATCCGATCACAGGGGTGATGGTGCAAAAGATGCGCCTTGGCCAGCCCGATGCGACGGGCCGTCAGGCACCCGAAGTGATTGAAGGCGCTGATTATGTCGAGGACGCAGATCTGGTGATCATGGCGCTGGGTTTTGAGGCAGAAGACCTGCCAACCCTTTGGGATTGTCCTGATCTGCCAGTGACCCGTTGGGGCACAGTCAAAGCTGAATACACCAGCGGCGCGACAGAGGCCGAGGGCGTTTATGCCGTAGGCGACATTGTGCGTGGTGCTTCGCTGGTGGTTTGGGCGATCAAAGACGGCCGCGATTGCGCCGAGGCGATCATCAAAAAGTTCAACGCAACCACCGCCATCGCGGCAGAATAACAGCGTGTCACATAATGTGCACCGCGCGTACACCGCCGGTGCATATGCGTGGCGCATGTTGGAAACGCCAAAGGTCTGCAGTGCTGACCTTGTTTTCTGGGAAAGTTAAGAATGTCTGAAATGATCAATCTTGAAGGTGAATGTGTTTGCGGTGCTGTGACAGTGACCGCCACATCCTCCACGCCCGTATTGCGCGCGTGTCATTGCGACATGTGCCGCAAGGCGAATTCGTTTGCGTTTGTGAACATTCAGACGGACCAAAACAGCATTGTCATGGAAGGCCCCGTGACTGTGTTCAAATCATCCGACTGGGCGCAGCGGGCGTTTTGCAGCACCTGCGGATCGACGCTTTGGTACGGGATGCAGCATGACGGCAGTCGCAATCTGGCGGCGGGACTATTTGCGGATCTGGGCGGTGCCCAGATGGTGCAGGAATATTTTGTAGACGAATGTCTATACGGCGCCGGCTTTGCTGGCGCGCATGAGAAGCTAACAAGACAAGAAACATTTGCGCTATTTGCGCCCTCGAGTGGAGATGACCAATGACCAAATATGATGACGCATGGGTAGCACGTGAAGAAGCCAAGCGCGCGTTTATGGCCGAAAGCGGTCTGTATTCCCCCGAAGAGGAGCATTCCTCTTGTGGGGTTGGTCTGGTCGTGAATGTTGACGGGTCGCGGTCACGCGAAGTGGTCGAGAGCGGCATCAAGGCCCTGCAGGCGATCTGGCACCGTGGTGCTGTGGATGCGGATGGTAAGACCGGCGATGGCGCGGGTATTCACGTGCAAATCCCTGTTCCGTTTTTCTATGAGCAGGTTGAGCGCACAGGCCACATCCCCCGCAAAGATGAACTGATCGCCGTTGGTCAGGTGTTCTTGCCGCGCACGGATTTCGCGGCCCAAGAAACATGCCGTACCATCGTCGAGACCGAAGTCTTGCGTATGGGGTACTACATCTATGGCTGGCGCCATGTGCCGGTAAAGGTGGAATGTCTGGGCGAAAAGGCCAATGCCACCCGCCCCGAGATCGAACAGATTCTGATCTCGAATTCCAAAGGTGTGGATGAGGAAACATTCGAGCGCGAACTATATGTGATCCGTCGCCGCATTGAAAAAGCAGCGACCGCGGCGCAGGTGCCGACCTTGTACATCGCATCCATGTCCTGCCGCAGCATCATCTATAAAGGCATGATGTTGGCCGAACAGGTGGCGGAATTTTTCCCTGACCTGATGGACGATAAATTCGAGAGTGCTTTTGCGATCTACCACCAGCGTTATTCGACCAACACATTCCCACAGTGGTGGTTGGCGCAGCCGTTCCGCATGTTGGCGCATAACGGCGAAATCAACACGCTGAAGGGCAACGTCAACTGGATGAAGTCCCATGAAATTCGCATGGCGTCTTCGGCGTTTGGCGATTTGGCGGACGACATCAAGCCGATCGTCGCGTCCGGGTCTTCGGATTCTGCGGCGTTGGATTCGGTGTTTGAGGTGCTGGTGCGCGCAGGGCGTTCAGCGCCCATGGCGAAAACCATGTTGGTACCAGAGGCATGGTCCAAGCAGGCGGTTGAGCTGCCGCAGGCGTGGCGCGACATGTATTCCTACTGCAACTCTGTGATGGAGCCATGGGACGGCCCTGCTGCATTGGCGATGACCGATGGTCGTTGGGTTTGTGCGGGTCTGGACCGTAGTGGTCTGCGCCCGATGCGTTATGTCGTGACCAAAGATGGCATGCTGATTGCGGGTTCCGAGGCGGGCATGGTGCCGCTGGACGAGGCACGCGTGTTGCACAAAGGCGCGCTTGGGCCTGGGCAATTGCTGGCTGTAGACATGAAAAAAGGGAAGCTGTTTGGCGACACTGAAATCAAAGACAAGCTGGCCGCGGCCCGTCCCTTTGGTGAATGGGTTAGCAAAATCAACGAGCTGGACGGCGCGCTTGCGAAAGTCACCGAGAAGCCGTTGTTTGAGGGCGCCGAGCTGCGCCGCCGTCAGATTGCAGCGGGCTATTCCATCGAAGAGCTGGAGCAAATTCTGGCGCCGATGGCTGAGGACGCCAAGGAATCGCTGGCCTCGATGGGGGATGACACGCCATCGGCGGTTTTGTCGGGCAAGTACCGCCCGCTGAGCCATTTCTTCCGTCAGAACTTTAGCCAAGTTACCAACCCGCCGATCGACAGTTTGCGCGAATACCGCGTGATGAGCCTGAAAACACGCTTCGGGAACTTGAAGAACGTTCTGGACGAAGACAGCAGCCAGACCGAGATTTTGGTTCTGGACAGCCCGTTTGTCGGCAATGCGCAATTCGAAGAGTTGATGGGCCATTTCAACGCTGATACGGCAACATTGGATTGTACCTTTGAAGCGGGTGCAGGCAATTTGAACACCGCTTTGATGCGGATCCGTGAAGAGGCGGAGGACGCAGTGCGTTCGGGGGCGGGCCATCTGGTCCTGACGGATCAAAACAGCGATGCGGGCAAGGTCTCCATGCCGATGATCCTTGCGACCAGCGCGGTTCACAGCCACTTGACGCGCAAAGGTTTGCGCACGTTTACCTCGATCAATGTGCGGTCTGCGGAATGTGTTGATCCGCATTATTTTGCGGTTCTGATTGGCTGTGGTGCGACGGTTGTGAACGCCTATCTGGCCGAAGACAGCCTTGCTGATCGCATCGGTCGCGGGTTGCTGGACGTGGATCTGACCACAGCTGTTGCCCGTTACCGCGAAGCGATTGACCAAGGTCTGCTGAAGATCATGGCGAAGATGGGGATTTCGGTTGTGTCTTCCTACCGCGGTGGTCTGAACTTTGAGGCAGTGGGCCTGTCCCGCGCCATGGTGGCCGAATATTTCCCCGGCATGACCAGCCGCATCAGCGGTATCGGTGTCAGCGGCATCCAGCATAAGGCCGAAGGCGTTCACGCCAAAGGTTGGGCAGGCAATGACGCTGTGATGCCGATGGGCGGTTTCTATAAATCGCGCAAATCCGGTGAAACCCATGCGTGGGAAGCGACCAGCATGCATATGCTGCAATCGGCCTGTAACCGCGCGTCCTATGAGATGTGGAAGCAGTATAGCGCCAAAATGCAGAGCAACCCGCCGATCCATTTGCGCGATCTGCTGGCGCTCAAGCCTTTGGGCGAAGCTGTGCCGATCGAGGAAGTGGAGAGCATCACCTCGATAAGGAAGCGGTTTGTCACGCCGGGGATGTCGCTGGGCGCGTTGAGCCCTGAGGCGCATAAAACCCTGAACGTGGCGATGAACCGTATTGGCGCAAAATCCGACAGTGGCGAGGGCGGCGAAGACCCCGCGCATTTCCTGCCCGAGGCCAATGGCGACAACCCTTCTGCGAAGATCAAGCAGGTGGCGTCAGGCCGTTTTGGCGTGACAGCGGAATATCTGAACCAATGTGAAGAGCTGGAAATCAAGGTTGCCCAAGGGGCGAAACCGGGTGAGGGCGGCCAGTTGCCGGGCATGAAAGTGACCGAGCTGATCGCACGTTTGCGCCACTCGACCCCTGGTGTGACGCTGATCTCACCTCCGCCGCACCATGATATCTACTCGATCGAGGATCTGGCCCAGCTGATTTACGATCTCAAGCAGATCAACCCGCGCTGCAAAGTGACGGTGAAGCTGGTGGCCTCAAGCGGCGTTGGCACGATTGCTGCGGGTGTGGCCAAGGCCAAGGCAGATATTATCCTGATTTCGGGCCACAATGGCGGCACAGGTGCATCGCCTGCGACGTCGATCAAATATGCGGGTCTGCCGTGGGAAATGGGCCTGACCGAAGCGCATCAAGTGCTAAGCATGAACAACCTGCGGGACCGTGTGACATTGCGGACCGATGGTGGTTTGCGCACGGGGCGTGATATTGTCATGGCGGCGATGCTGGGGGCCGAGGAATACGGCATCGGGACTGCCGCGTTGATCGCGATGGGGTGCATCATGGTACGCCAGTGCCAATCCAACACCTGCCCCGTCGGTGTCTGCACCCAAGACGAAGCACTGCGCGACAAATTCACTGGCAATGCCGATAAGGTTGTGAACCTGATCACCTTCTACGCCACCGAAGTGCGCGAAATTCTGGCCAGCATTGGTGCGCGGACATTGGATGATGTCATTGGGCGTGCGGATCTGCTGACGCAGGTTTCGCGTGGCTCGGCGCATCTGGATGATCTGGACTTGAACCCGTTGCTGATCTCGGTGGATGAGGCACACAGCGCGGTCTATGACCGCTCCAAGCCGCGTAATGCCGTGGCCGAAACGCTGGATGCGCAGATCGTAAAAGACGCGGTGCGTTTCCTTGAGGATGGTGAAAAACTGCAGCTGAGCTATGCAGTCCAAAACACGCACCGTACTGTCGGCACACGGGTGTCCAGCCATATCGTCAAGAAGTTCGGCATGCGCAACAGCTTGCAGCCCAATCACCTGACGGTGAATCTGACAGGCTCTGCTGGTCAGTCGTTGGGGGCCTTCGCGGCACCTGGATTGAAACTGGTCGTGGCAGGGGATGCGAATGACTATGTCGGCAAAGGTCTGTCGGGTGGTATCGTTGTTGTGCGTCCGCAGATGAAATCGACGATTGTTGCGGCTGAGAACACAATCATCGGCAACACAGTGCTGTACGGCGCGACAGATGGCTATCTGTTTGCGGCGGGCCGCGCGGGCGAACGGTTTGCTGTGCGTAACTCTGGTGCGCAGGTTGTGATTGAAGGCTGCGGCAGCAACGGTTGCGAATATATGACGGGCGGTGTTGCCGTGATCCTTGGTGAAATCGGTGCGAACTTTGGCGCTGGTATGACGGGCGGGATGGCGTATCTCTATGATCCGAATGGCCGCGCGTCAGAGATGATGAACCATGAAACACTGGTGCATTGTGACGTGGCAGTGGACCATTGGGAACAGCAGCTGAAGTCGCTGATCGAAATGCACGCAAAAGAAACCAACAGCCGCAAAGCACGTGATATTTTGCAGCATTGGGATCTTGAGAAAGGCAACTTTGTTCAGGTCTGCCCTAAGGAAATGCTGAACCGTATCCCTGCTCCGTTAGGGAATGAAGCTCAGGCGGTTCCTGCGGAATAAGCGCCGTGAAATGAATTGTGTCAGCGACAGAAACGATCTGTTTCGCTGACACAAAATGACCCTTTTTGGAAACAATCAGCGGCATAATTCGGTCTGCTTGCGGTCCTATAGTCTAGGCATTGGATTAGATGAGGGACTATTATGACACGCAACGATTTTCACATGAGATTCTTTTTTGCGCTCAGCGGGCTGATTTTATTGAGCAGCTGCAGTGTGATTGGCTGAGGACACTCAGCGCACGTGATGTTGAGGACACGGGCCCGCGCGATATTTTTGCGGGTGGCATGGATTGTTCACAACAAAACGAAGCGCGGGTATAGCAGTGCCATGGCGAAAAAAACCACCAAAGCGAAAACCAAACCAAAGGCGCGGGCGGCCAAGAAGGCCGTAGCGCCTGTATCGTTGCGCCGCCGCGTGCGCCGCGTTGTGTGGCGCAGTGTGGCAATCGCCTTTTTGTTTGTGGTGGGCATGGTATTTTTGGGCAGCGTCGTGAACCCGCCCACAACGGCCTATATGCAAAGCGAAAAGCGGCGGCTGAAATCGGTAGACCAAGAATGGGTGCCGTTGGAAGAAATAGCGCCTGTTATGGCGCGCGCGGTGGTTGCCGCTGAGGATGCGAATTTCTGTGAACATTGGGGATTTGATGTCAAAGCGATCAAAATGGCCATCGCGGAGGGATCGAACCGTGGTGCCTCAACCCTGAGCCAGCAGACGGTGAAGAACGTCTATCTTTGGCATGGGCGCACATGGGTTCGCAAAGCATTGGAGGCGGGAATCACGCCCTTGGTTGAGGCGGTTTGGTCCAAGCGGCGCATTCTTGAGGTTTATTTGAATGTCGCTGAATTTGACGAAGGCGTTTTTGGGGTTGAGGCGGCGGCGCGCCATTACTTTAAAGTCGGGCCAGAGGCGCTGACCGCGCGGCAGGCGTCGCAGTTGGCCGCGGTGTTGCCATCGCCCAAAAAACGCAGCGCATCGCGCCCAACCAGCTATTTGACAAAACGGGCGGCGCAAATCCGCTCTGGTGCTGCTACAATTCGCGCAGATGGCCGTGCGGATTGTTTCGAGAGTTGAATATTCGCGCGCCGCAAGGCATTTAGAGAAGATCATTTCATATCGGATGTCCCATGGCGCGCCTTTACCACGTTTCCCTCTCTCCTTTTTGCCGTAAAATTCGGCTGAGCCTTGCGGAGAAGAAGATCGAAGTTGATTTGGTCGAAGAGCGGTATTGGGAACAAGACCCTGATTTCATGCGCCGGAACCCAGCGGGCAAAGTGCCGGTGTTGCGGTTGGACGGGATCATGATGTCCGAGAGCGCGGCGATCTGTGAGTATATCGAAGAGACGCGGCCAGAGCCTTCGTTGCTGCCTTCTGATCCTGCGCAGAAGTTGGAAGTGCGCCGTTTGGTGAGCTGGTTTGACGATAAATTCCATCACGAAGTGACGAGCAAGCTGCTCTATGAACGCGTCAACAAAAAGATGATGAAAGCGGGCTATCCCGACAGCAAGAACGTCAAGGCGGGGGCCAAAGCGATCAAGTTTCATCTGGGGTATATGACATGGTTGTTGGATCACCGTCGGTGGTTGGCGGGCGATACGATGACGCTGGCGGATTTTGCGGCGGCGGCGCATTTGTCGTCGCTGGACTATATCTCGGATGTGGATTGGAACAGCTGTCCTGAGGTGAAAGATTGGTACGCCAAGATTAAATCGCGGCCCGCGTTCCGGTCGATCTTGGCTGATCAGGTGCCGGGATTCACGCCGCCGAAACATTACAATGATCTGGATTTCTGATCGCGTTTCACTGGCAGCTGTTGGTCTGTGCGGTGGTTGCGGGATTGAGTTTAAGGGCAAAATAAAGAATGGACCTTAAGGCGCGCGTAATCTCGCAGGCATTGGCGGAAGGGTTTGTTGCTTGTCGGATATGCACGCCTGATGCGGTGCCAGAGGTGCCGGAACGGTTGGATGCGTTCTTGGCGGCGGGATATCACGGGCAAATGGAGTGGATGGCCCAGCGGACGCATTGGCGCGGCGATCCATCTGTTTTATGGCCAGAGGCGCGATCCGTTATCATGTTGGCCGAAAGCTATGCGCCTGAGCATGATCCACGTGCGATTTTGGAGCAACCCCAGATGGGGGCGGTTTCGGTCTATGCGCAGGGGCGTGATTACCATGATGTAGTAAAGAAGCGGCTGAAGCGTTTGGCGCGGTGGTTGATCGAACAAGAGCCCTGTGAGGTGAAGGTATTTGTGGATACGGCACCTGTGCCTGAGAAGGCGCTGGCACAGGCCGCTGGGTTGGGGTGGCAGGGCAAACACACCAATGTCGTGAGCCGTGAATGGGGCAATTGGGGCTTTTTAGGCTCTGTTTTTACCACGCTGGAGCTGCAGCCTGATACGGTTGAGGTTGATCACTGTGGGCGCTGCACGGCGTGTCAGGATGTCTGCCCGACCAACGCGTTTCCAGCGCCCTATCAGTTGGACGCGCGGCGGTGCATTTCATATCTAACCATCGAATATAACGGCCCTGTGGATGAGGAATTGCGCCCTGCATTGGGAAACCGCATTTACGGCTGTGATGATTGTTTGGCGGCTTGCCCGTGGAACAAATTTGCGGTCGCGGCAAGCGATCTGCGCTATCATGGCGGTGCGGGCGGCACGTTGGCTGAGTTGGTGGAGTTGGACGATGCGGCGTTTAGGGCGCGGTTCTCGGGGTCTCCGATCAAGCGGATCGGCCGAGATCGGTTTATCCGAAATGTTCTATATGCGATTGGGAATTCGGGAGACAAAGCGCTTCTTGGGGCTGCGCAAGCACGTTGCGAGGATGCGGATGCAGTGGTTGCCGATGCGGCCAGGTGGGCTGTAGCGCGGTTGTTGGGAGAGGGCTGATGGCGTTTCTATTGGGGGTGGATACGGGCGGAACCTATACCGACGCCGTCATATTGCGTGGCGAGCATGAGGTGGTCGCAAGTGCCAAAGCCTTGACCACGCGCCACGATTTGGCGGTTGGCGTTGGCGGCGCGGTGCGTGCTGTACTGGCGCAATCAGGCATAGCTGCGGCAGATATTGCGTTGGCATCGCTGTCTACGACCTTGGCCACGAATGCGTTGGTGGAGGGGCAGGGCGGCCGAGTTGCGCTGATTTATATTGGTTTCAAGGAGCGCGATCTGGAAACCCATGGGTTGTTGGACGCGCTGAAGGGGGATCCTCATATCGTCTTGGCGGGCGGGCACAACCATGCAGGTGGTGAAGCCGCTGCGCTGGACGAAGACCGGTTGCGCGCATTTTTGGCCGAGCATGGCGCTGGCGTTGGGGGCTTTGCCGTTGCGGCGCAGTTCGCCACACGCAACCCCGCCCATGAGCTGCGTGTGATGGCCTTGGTAGAGGACCTCACGGGGCGGCCTGTATCTGCCTCGCATCAATTGTCGGCCAAGCTGAACGGACCCAAACGGGCGATGACTGCGTTGTTGAATGCGCGCCTGATCGGGATGATTGAGCGTTTGATCGGGCGGGCGGAGGATACGCTTGCTGATTTGGGAATTGCCGCGCCGCTGATGGTGGTGCGCGGCGACGGGGCGTTGATTTCCAGCGCGCAAGCCCGTGAGCGGCCAATCGAGACGATCCTGAGCGGCCCAGCAGCGTCGATTGTTGGCGCGCGGTGGTTGACGGGGGCGGATCATGCGTTGGTCTCGGATATTGGCGGCACGACGACAGATGTGGCGTTGCTGAAGGACGGTCGGCCCGCGATCGACCCAGCGGGCGCGCGTGTCGGCACGTATCGCACGATGGTTGAGGCGGTTGCGATGCGCACCACAGGATTGGGGGGCGATAGTGAGGTTCATTTCCTGACCGAGGGTCTGACAGGTGGTGTGCATTTAGGACCGCGGCGATTATTGCCGGTGTCGCTGGTGGCGATGGACGCCTCCGAAGTGGTTCATGCCGCGCTGGATCGCCAATTGCGCAGCACCCTCCCCGGAGAGCATGACGGGCGGTTTGTACGTGCTGTTGCCGGCCAGAGGGTTGAGGGGATCACCCCGCGCGAACAGGCGCTGTTGGACCGTATCGGGGAGACAGTGCATCCGTTGGGTGATGTGTTGCGGTCGCGTATGGAAACGGGCGCGCTGGCGCGGTTGATTGAGCGTGGTTTGGTGCAGGTGGCGGGGGTGACGCCATCGGATGCCAGCCATGTTTTGGGTCTTGCTGAGGTGTGGGACAAAGCGGCCGCTGAAAAAGCGCTGGCGCTGTTTGGGCGTAGGCGCACAGGCTCGGGGAGCCGTTTGGCTGCCGAGCCTGAAAAGATGGCTGGAATGATCATCGCTCAATTGGAAGAACAGACTGCTTTGGCCCTGTTAGAGACTGCTTTTGCCGAAGAGGGCGATGGTTTCGGGGAGGATCCGGCGACCCTTGCCCGTCATGTTTTGATGCAGCGGGGGCTTGGGGGGCATCACGGTTTGGTGCGGATAGAGACTGGGCTGGGCGTCCCTGTCATTGGCTTGGGGGCCTCTGCCGCGACCTATTACCCAACTGTGGGCAAGCGGCTGGGGTGCGATATGATCCTGCCGACACATGGCGGTGTCGCCAATGCGATTGGCGCAGTTGTCGGGCGGGTAACGATGCGCGAAGCGGGCACTGTGACAGCCCCCAGTGAGGGGCGTTTCCGTGTGCATCTGACTGAAGGGCCGATGGATTTTTCAGACCTTGAGGCGGCCTTGGCACGGTTGGAGGAGGTCCTGCGCAGCCGTGCGATGGCCGCAGCACAGGCGGCGGGCGCAGAGGATATCCAGATCGCGGTCACGCGGGATATACGTGTTGCTGGTGTAGAGGGCCGCGAGATTTTTGTGGATGCGGAGATGACTGTGGACGCTGCTGGGCGGCCGCGAGTTGGGGTGTAGCGGGCGATCCGTCTCCTTCAGGAATGCAAACCGTTGAGGAGGACCGAATGTATCACGCCCTGAAATGGTTCCGTGATTGGCGCGGTGCCCTGTCGGTTTGATTGGCTGAGTTGACGCAAGTTTGAGTTAAAAATCCATCTGCTCATTTGATTTGTACGGGCTTAAGTGCGATCCTGGGGGATGGAATTTTTGGTCGTCAGTCACAACTCCCTTCTGATCGTCGCGTCAGTCGTGATTTCTGTTGTTGCTGGTTTTACAGGTCTGACCTTGTCAAAAGACCTTTCCAAACAGAGTTTGCCGCGGCGCAAAGCATCGATTGCGATGTCTGCGATTGCGTTGGGTGGCGGCATTTGGTCGATGCATTTTGTGGCGATGCTGGGCATCCAGATGCCCATTTTGTTTTACTATGATGCGGCGATTACCTTGGCCTCGGCGTTGTTGGCGATCTTGATTGTGGGGATCGCATTGCTGTTGTTGCATTTTCGCGAACGGACACCTGTTACGGTTTCGGCTGCGGGGGCGTTGGTTGGCTGTGGGATCCTTGCGATGCACTATATCGGGATGGCGGGGCTAGAGCTGTGTCGCGCTGTCTATACCTTACCGGGTATTTTGTTGGCGGCGGTCTGTGCGGTGGGGCTGTGTATTGCTGCGTTTTGGATTGCTTATGGCCAACGTACCAAACGGAATATCCTTTTGGGCGCACTTTGTTTTGGCACTGCGGTCAGCGCGGTGCATTTTGCGGCGATGGCGGGATCCAATTTTATTGCGGTGCCTACGCTGGTGGAATTCGGCCCTGCGATCAGCAATGAGACGCTTGCGGTTGGTGTGACGTTAACCAGCTTTGTTATCTTTGGTGCTTTTCTATGGATGGGGGTGACGTTTTTCGATTCTACCGACGTCATGGCCGAAGACCTCCCTACCGCTGAGCCAGAGCCTATGCCCGAGCCAAACCAACCCGCCCCCGTGATTGCGCCGACCCGTATCCCATGTGAAAGCAATGGGGTGACCCAGATGATCGACCCTGCGCAGGTCGCTTTTGTTCAGGCCAATGGGCATTACATCAACGTCTATACACAAGACCAAAAGCATTTTTGTAGTTGGTCGATTACCGATGCGGCGGCGCGGTTGGAAATGGTGGGTTTCATCAAGACCCATCGAAGCTATTTGGTGAATCCAGCGCAGGTAAACGGCTTTGAGCGACTGAAAGACACGGGCGTTTGCCGGTTTGAGGCACCGCATATTCCACCCGTTCCAGTGAGCCGGTCCCATTTGAAAGCTGTGCGTGACGTGCTCGGTCTTTGAATATTCGCATTTCGTGCGCTCAGTGGCGCATTTCGTGAAGAAACCTGTCTATTTCGTTGATTAGAGCAAGCAACGGTATGCCGCTGCGTACAGTCTGACCTCCTGACACATAATTGCGGAAACGGGAGGTGAAGCAATGATACCAGCGGCGTTTGAGTACCACAGGCCGACGGATATGGCGGGCGTAATTGCGCTGCTTCAAGAACATGGGGACGACGCGCGAGTGATCGCAGGAGGGCACAGCCTTATCCCTATGATGAAGCTGCGGATGGCCGAGGTGCCGCATCTGATAGACATGCAATCCATTGACGGGTTGAATGGGATCACCATTGCGGATGGGGTCATCACGATCGGTGCGATGGTCACACAGCACGAGATCATCAATTCGGCTGAGATGACGCAGGCTGCGCCCATCATGAAAGAAGCAGCTTTGCAAATTGCGGACCCTCAGGTGCGCTATATGGGCACGGTTGGTGGCAATGTGGCAAACGGGGATCCAGGCAACGATATGCCCGGATTGATGCAATGCCTGAATGCACAATTTCATTTGGTTGGGCCTGAGGGGGACCGCGTGGTCGACGCGCGCGATTTCTATGAGGCGGCCTACATGACCGACCGCGAAGACGAGGAAGTGCTGACTGCTGTCAGCTTTGCCGCGCCAACGGGCGGTTATTCGTATGAAAAGCAAAAGCGCAAAATCGGTGACTACGCGACGGCTGCGGCGGCGGTGCAAATTACAAAAGAAGGCGGCAAGGTTGCGGCGGCGTCAATCGCGATGACCAACCTGAGCGACACGCCGGTCTGGTCAGAAGGCGCTGCTGATGCGTTGGTTGGGACTGCCTGCGATGCGGTGGCAGTTAAGGCCGCCGTTGCCGCCATGCTGGACGATATTGATCCAACAGAAGACAATCGCGGCCCCATCGCGTTCAAGCGCCATGCCGCCGCCATCATCCTGGACCGCGCCATCACCCGCGCTTGGTCTCGGACGTAAGGGAGGAACAAACATGTCAAACAAGATGCACATTAAACTGAACGTCAACGGCGCGGACCACGAATTCCTTGCCGAACCTCGCGAGTTGCTGATTTATGCGCTGCGCGAAAAGCTGAACCTGACAGGCCCACATGTCGGTTGCGAAACGTCCCATTGTGGCGCTTGCACCGTTACCATGAACGGCAAGTCTGTGAAGTCCTGCACTGTTTTTGTGGCCCAAGCCAATGAGGCCGAGATCACGACGATTGAGGGCCTAGGCACCCCAGATGCCCTGCATGTTCTGCAAGAGAACTTCAAAGAGCACCACGGCCTGCAATGCGGTTTCTGTACGCCGGGTATGATCACCCGCGCAGCCAAATTGCTGGAAGAAAATCCGAACCCAACCGAAGAAGAAGTCCGCTTTGGCATTGCAGGGAATATCTGCCGCTGCACGGGTTACCAGAACATCGTGAAATCAATTCTCTCTGCGGCGTCTGAGCTGAATGCAGCCAAGTCCTCTAGCAGCGAAGCGGTAGGACAAAAACAAACGGAGGCGGCACAATGAAGGACGAAATTACACGCGAAGAACGGGTCGCCAATCTCAAAGGGATGGGATGTTCGCGCAAGCGCGTTGAGGATGCCCGTTTCACCCAAGGCAAAGGCAACTACGTCGATGATGTAAAATTGCCCGGCATGTTGCACGGTGATTTTGTGCGCTCGCCCTATGCGCATGCGCGGATCAAGTCGATCAACATCGATGCCGCAATGGCGCTGCCAGGTGTGACAGCGGTTCTGACCGCCAAAGATCTAGAGCCGCTGGGCCTGCACTGGATGCCGACGCTGGCGGGTGACAAACAGATGGTTCTGGCCGACGGAAAAGTACTGTTCCAAGGCCAAGAGGTCGCCTTTGTTGTGGCTTCAGATCGTTATGTCGCGGCAGATGCGGTTGAGCTGATCGAGGTCGATTACGAAGAGCTTGAGGTGGTTGTTGACCCGTTTGAGGCTCTGAAGTCAGATGTTGTCCTGCGTGAGGACATGGTGGCTGAGGATGGCTCAATCCCGAATGGTGCACATGGGCCGCGCAACCACCCCAACCACATCTTCACATGGGAAGCTGGCGAAAAAGAAGCCACTGAACAGGTGATCGACAACGCGGAAATCGTCGCAACAGAAGAGATGTATTACCACCGCACCCACCCTTGTCCGCTGGAAACCTGCGGATCGGTGGCGTCGATGGATAAGGTGACGGGCAAGCTGACCCTGTGGGGCACATTCCAAGCGCCGCATGTTGTGCGCACGGTTGCCTCGCTATTGTCGGGAATTGAAGAACACAACATCCGCGTCATCGCGCCAGATATCGGCGGCGGTTTTGGCAATAAGGTGGGCGTCTACCCGGGCTATATCTGTTCGATTGTTGCCTCCATTGTCACAGGTGTGCCTGTGAAGTGGGTCGAGGACCGGATGGAAAATCTGATGTCGACGGCCTTTGCCCGCGACTATTGGATGAAGGGTCAGATCAGCGCGACCAAGGAAGGCAAGATCACGGGCCTGCATTGCCATGTGACAGCGGACCACGGTGCCTTTGATGCCTGTGCGGATCCCACTAAATTTCCGGCGGGCTTCATGAACATTTGTACGGGGTCTTATGACATCCCTGTCGCCTATCTGGGTGTCGACGGTGTTTATACCAACAAAGCGCCTGGCGGTGTGTCTTATCGCTGTTCCTTCCGCGTAACCGAGGCGGTGTATTTCATTGAACGCATGATCGAAGTTCTTGCGATCAAGCTGAACATGGATCCGGCTGAGCTGCGCTCGATTAACTTCATCAAGAAAGAGCAATTCCCCTACACGGCCGCTCTGGGTTGGGAATACGATTCTGGCGATTATCAAACCGCGTGGGATAAGGCGCTGGAGGCCGTTGACTATAAAGGTCTGCGCGCTGAACAAGCCCAACGTGTAGAAGAGTTCAAAGCAGGCAAGACACGCAAAGTGATGGGCATTGGTTTGTCCTTCTTCACCGAAATCGTCGGCGCGGGTCCGGTCAAGAATTGTGACATTCTTGGTATGGGCATGTTCGATAGTTGTGAAATTCGCATCCACCCCACGGGGTCGGCTGTGGCGCGGCTGGGGACGATCAGCCAAGGGCAGGGACACGCGACAACCTTTGCGCAAATCCTTGCAACCGAGATCGGCCTATCCGCTGAAAGCATCACAATCGAGGAAGGCGATACGGATACGGCGCCTTACGGTCTGGGCACCTACGGGTCGCGTTCCACACCCGTTGCGGGTGCTGCGGCGGCGATGGCGGGGCGTAAAATCCGTGCCAAGGCACAGATGATCGCGGCCTATCTGCTAGAGGTTCACGATAATGACGTGGAATTCGACGTGGACCGTTTTGTTGTCAAAGGATCACCCGAGCAGTTCAAGACAATGAAAGAGATCGCCTATGCGGCCTACAATCAGGCCATCCCAGGTTTGGAGCCAGGACTGGAGGCCGTCAGCTATTATGATCCGCCAAACATGACCTACCCGTTTGGTGCCTATGTCTGCGTTATGGACATTGACGTTGATACGGGCGTGCCTGAAATCCGCCGCTTCTATGCGCTGGATGATTGCGGTACGCGGATCAACCCGATGGTGATTGATGGGCAAATCCACGGTGGTTTGACCGAAGCGCTTGCTGTCGCCTTGGGTCAAGAGATTGCCTATGACGATTTGGGCAATGTGAAAACCGGAACGTTGATGGACTTCTTCCTGCCCACAGCGTGGGAGGTCCCGAACTACGAGACCGACTTTACCGTCACGCCCAGCCCGCATCACCCTATCGGTGCCAAAGGTGTCGGCGAAAGCCCCCATGTGGGCGGGGTTCCGTGCTTCTCGAATGCGGTGCAGGATGCGTTCCGCCCGTTTGGCAACACCCATACCAACATGCCGCATGACCACTGGCGCATTTGGCAGACTGCCAACGATCTGGGCATGCACGACTAAGGTAATGATGCGGGCTGCTGCTGTGCGTGGCCCGCATCGTCTGGGAGGACAATTATGACTTGGACTACGTTACAAACGGCCATGGCCGAACAGGGATATATTGCCTCTGGTGATCTGGCGATGGCACTGCATTTGTCGCTGTCTCTGGGCCGCCCTTTGCTGCTGGAAGGGGCTGCTGGCGTCGGGAAAACCGAAGTTGCGCGGGTTTTGGCCGCGGTTGAGGACACACAGCTGATCCGTTTGCAATGCTACGAAGGCTTGGACGCGGCGCAGGCGATTTATGAATGGAATTACCAACGCCAGTTGCTGGCGATCCGTGCGGCCTCTGAGGATGGGGAGACGGGTAAAACGGTTGAGGCACGGATTTTCTCGGATGAGTTCTTGCTTGAGCGGCCCTTGCTAAAGGCGATCCGCCAAGACAAGGTGCCTGTCTTGTTGATTGATGAAATTGACCGCGCAGATGAGGAGTTTGAGGCCTATCTGCTGGAAATCCTGTCAGAGTTCCAAGTGACGATTCCCGAAATGGGCACGATCACAGCGACA
>JBDVSG010000249.1:0-24991 GCA_039967155.1 Sulfitobacter sp.
CCCCGCCTATTTTCTGGATGTCACACGGATCCACGCCTTGAACGGGGTCTCGGTTGCACAGGACACCATCAGAATAGGCGCCACAACCACATGGACCCAGTTGGTGAACACGGACTTGCCGCCCGCCTTTGATGCCCTCAAACAGGCCGCGCGCGCGGTTGGTAGCCTGCAAATTCAAAACGCAGGAACGATTGCGGGCAACATCTGCAATGCGTCACCAGCGGCGGATGGCGTGCCGCCTTTGCTAGCACTTGATGCGCGGGTAGAGCTGGCGAGTGCAGCGCGTGGCACCCGCAGTCTACCTCTCGCGGATTTTATCTTGGGCGTCAGACAGACCGCTCTCGCCCCGGATGAGCTAATGACCGCAATCGTGATCCCCGCCCCCTCCGCCACGGCGAAATCGGCGTTCGAAAAACTGGGCAGTCGCAAATATCTGGTGATCTCAATCTCTATGGTCGCGGCTGTTATCACCGCAGATGCGCAGGGCCGGATCACGCAGGCGCGGATCGCGGTTGGGGCTTGCTCTGCTGTTGCGCAGCGGATGGAGGCGCTGGAACAGGACATCATTGGCAAACACCTCGAGGACATATCGATCACCCCCGAACATCTGGCGCCCCTCAGCCCGATCACTGATGTGCGCGGCAGTGGGGATTACCGGCTAGATGTTGTTACGGAACAATGTCTGCGTGCGGTACAAAGGGCGCTTGCATGAACAAATCCATAAACATCCCCGCCACTTCCTTTTTGTTGAATGGCCAAGCCGTCGATATTTCCCCCACACCCGGCGCGCGGTTATCTGAGATCCTGCGCGAAGACCTTGGCGCACGCGATGTGAAAATCGGGTGCAACGCGGGGGACTGCGGCGCCTGTACGGTTTTGGTAGATGGCGCCCCTGTCTGCGCCTGTCTCACCCCCGCCCAACAAGTTGCAAACCGCCATGTAGAGACCTTGGGCGGCCTGTACCACTCAGACGAGACAACCCAAGCACTGGCTGCACGGTTCCAAGATATGGGTGCGGCGCAATGTGGCATCTGCACGCCCGGCATGATGGTGTCTGCCGTGGCCTTGTTGCGGCAAGTGCCAGCGCCTGACGAACAACAGGTGCAGGATGCGCTTGGTGGGGTTTTGTGCCGCTGCACCGGCTACCGCAAGATCATCGACGCAGTAATGAACGCCCAGCCCGTCGCTCGCACCTCCAAAGGCCACGTCGGCGATCCCATCCGCCATGTGGACGGCGCTGCCAAAACTTCTGGCGCGCAGGTGTTTGGGGATGATGTCGCGCCCGCCGGCACGCTAGAGATTTACGTCATCCGCTCCCCCTTTCCTCATGCCGCGTTTGAGCTGGGCGATATCGATAGATTTGTCACCGCAACAACAGGGCTTGTGGCCAGCCTGACAGCCGCAGACGTGCCAGGGCGGAACCTGTTTGGCGTGATCCCGCAATTTGTCGATCAGCCGGTTTTTGCAGAAACAACCACGCGTTTTCGCGGCGAAGCGGTGGCGGCCATCATCGGCACACCCGAAGCGATCAAAGCCTTCGATCCTGCGTGTTTCCCCATAACATGGCACGAACTGCCCAGTGCGACGACAGCAATTGCAGCCCAAAGCGCGCAGGCCAGCCCGCTGCACCCCGACCGCAGCGGGAACGTCATGTGCGGCGGGTTTGTTATGTCCGGCGATCCTGACGCCGCATTCGCGCGCGCGGACCACACTGTTGAGGGGCGCTTCCAAAGCGGCTTTGTTGAGCACGCCTATATCGAGCCTGAAGCAGGGTTTGCCCAGCTTATCGGCAACAAAATCGAAATTCACGCCTGCACCCAAGCCCCCGTAATGGATCTGGAAGCCCTTGAAGACATTCTTGCCATGGACCGTTCAAAAATACGGATTGTTCCGACGGCTGTTGGCGGTGGGTTTGGCTCTAAACTGGATATTTCGGTGCAACCCTATCTGGCCCTCGCGGCGTTAAAGACAGGGCAACCTGTGCGCCTGAATTATACGCGCAGTGAATCGATGCAAAGCTCTACCAAACGCCACCCTTCGGACATTCATCTGAAGATCGGCGCGACGGCATCTGGCAAGCTGAGCGGCTTCAATTTCTACGGTGAATTTGACACAGGCGCCTATGCAAGCTGGGGCCCAACGGTCGCAAACCGCGTGCCTGTTCATGCCTCTGGCCCTTACCGCATCCCCGACTACCGCGCAGAATCCAAAGGGATCCACACCCATAACCCGCCAGCAGGTGCTTTTCGCGGGTTTGGCGTACCGCAATCGGCCATCGCACAGGAATGCCTGTTTGACGCATTGGCCGAAAAACTGGGCATGGATCCACTGGATTTCCGTCTCGCGAATGTACTGGAAAACGATGTGCCGACAGTCTGCGGGCAGGTGTTTTCCCAAGGTGTTGGCATTGCCCAATGCCTCGAATCCCTGCGCCCTGCGTGGGACCAAGAACGTGCTGCAGCACATCTGTTTAATGCCCGAAACGAGACCCTAACAAGGGGGGTTGGCCTTGCCGCAGGCTGGTACGGTTGTGGAAATACGTCGCTGCCAAATCCCTCAACCATCAAATCTGGCATCGCCTCTGACGGCCGCATCCTATTGCACCAAGGCGCTATGGACATTGGCCAAGGCGCCAACACGGTGATCACCCAGATTTTCGCCACTGCTTTGGGTGTCCCAGTGCAACAAATACAGCTGGTTGGTCCCGACACCGATGTGACGCCTGATGCGGGCAAGACCTCGGCCTCCCGCCAGACTTATGTCTCTGGTAATGCCGCGCGCCTGTCCGGTGAGGCGCTGCGCAGGACGATCCTGCAGGCCATGAACGTAGCCCCCGATGCCACATTAGCCTTTGACGCAAGCCTGATCCGCGCGACAGACACCAGCGGCACTCATGAGCTTGCGCTGGCACAGCTGAGCCCCGACGATGAGGGTTTCGTTTTTCGCGCTGAGGAAACATATGACCCGCCGACAAAACCCCTTGATGCAAACGGCCAAGGGTCGCCCTATGCGCAGTTCGGCTATGCCGCGCATTTGGTTGTGGTGGAAGTGGACAGCGCGCTTGGCACTGTGACGCCCGTGAAATTTGTAGCGGCCCATGATGTGGGCAAAGCCGTTAATCCGATGCTGGTCGAAGGACAGGTCCACGGCGGCATCGCCCAAGGTCTGGGCATGGCCTTGATGGAGGAATACATCCCCGGCCGTACAGAAAACCTGCACGATTATCTGATCCCGACAATCGGAGACATCCCGCCCATTGAAACGATCATCATCGAGGATCCTGACGCCCATGGCCCCTATGGCGCGAAAGGTCTGGGCGAACATGTATTGATCCCAACAACCCCTAGTATATTGAATGCGATCTACGACGCTGTTGGCGTCCGCATTACTCAAATCCCCGCCACGCCTGCGCGTGTGCGCGCGGCGATAAAGGCAAAATTCCAGTGAACGACACCTCCAAACCCGAGAAAATCAGATGCGATGCCTGTCCGGTAAATTGCTTCATCGCTGACGGGAAATCCGGTGCCTGCGACCGCTATGCAAACCATAGCGGCGATCTGGTGCGGCTTGATCCGTTGACGGTGATCCAAACCACGCAAACGAAGGTCGTCCCGTTTTTGATGGATGGGGCAAGTGAGGATTGGAACGGCGATATCGTCAAAGGCGCGCGGCCCTTTGTCACTGCGGTGGGCGCCGGCACGACCTACCCCGATTACAAACCAGCGCCCTTTATTGTCAGCCAAGAGGTCGAGGGCGTCGATATGGTGACCGTCGTCACCGAGGGGATTTTCTCTTATTGTGGTGTAAAAGTGAAAATCGATACGGACCGTCATATCGGCCATGAACGCGACATCGTCTATGCAGATGGAGAGCCGATTGGCCACGTGATGACCTCGGAGTATGGCTCAAAAATGCTGTCCTTGGGCGGGGTTGAACACCTGACAGGCGGCTCCAAAAAAGAGGGGCGGGTGACCTGTGACGCCCTGCTGCGCTTGTGTAACCGCGATGCGGTTGAAATCACCATCGGCGAAGATGACCACGCAACCCGTGTCACCGTACAAGCGGGCAAAGCGCCGATCATCAACGGCGAAGAAGAAAAGCTGATGCGGGTCGGCTGTGGGTCGGCCAGCATCGGGATGTTTGCCAAACAATGGCAAGGCCATGTGGATGATGTGGTGGTGGTGGATGACCACATCACCGGCGTTTTATCCGAACACCAAGCGGGCAAAGAGCTGGGTATCGCAGCCACTGGGATCAAGATCCTAGGGCGTCGTTCAACCCCTGGCAGGTATTTTCAAGTGGCCCAGCCCGGCACTGGCTGGGGCGGGACCGATATTGATGATCCGCTGAAAATTCTGGGGCCATTTAACCCCAAAATCGCAACGCAAGGTATGCGCCTTTTGATGGTTTCGACCACCGGCGAACAATCCGCCTATTTTGAGTTGGACAGTGATCTGACCCCGCAACCTGTGCCGATGCCTGCGGTCTTGCGCAGCTCGGCAGATTTGATTGCTGAAAATTGTGAGCCCTCTGTTTGTTCGGTTCTGTTTATGGGCGGCGCAGGGGGCAGTCTTCGGGCGGGTGTGACGGAAAACCCTGTGCGGTTGACACGTGCGGTTAAATCCTCGCTCACCCATGTGTCATGTGGAGGTGCGGATGTTTTTGTCTGGCCCGGAGGCGGGATCACCGTGATGGTAGATGTCTTGGACATGCCCACAGCATCCTTTGGATATGTCCCTACCCCTGCCTTGGTTGCGCCCATCGAATTCACCATGCGTATTGCGGATTACAGTGCATTGGGCGGGCACGTTGATGAAATCACCCCTGTGGTTGACATCGATACCGATGCCTTGCGGCGCGTCTCATCAAATGCCCAAGGGCATGATCCGATGGCCCATAGCAACTACCGCTGGCAAAAAAGCGAAGAGGCATAATGCAGGCCAGCGCCCACATATTGCCTTGCGGCAAACGGCTGCATCTACAACACGGCCCGATTGATCTGATCATCGGCGCTGACGGGGATCGGCAGGCAGCTTTTCACGCGGCCACCACCCGTTTTGCCACAATCCTACAAGAGCTCGTCGCAGAGTTGCCCGATCTAAAACGCCCGCTGTCCAATGGTACCCCCATCCCCCAAGGCAGCGTAGCCAAGCGCATGGATACCGCCACCCGCCCCTTTATAGAGACTGGTTTCGTGACAAGAATGGCCGCCGTTGCGGGCAGTGTTGCAGATTGCATTATGCACGCAATGGCCCAGACGCCCATCACCCGTGCGTATGTGAACAATGGCGGTGATATCGCGTTGCATCTGACACAGGGTCAGTCTTTTTCACTAGCGATGGCAGGGCATGATGGCACGGACCTTGGGCGCATCACCGTCCACCACGAAGACCCCATCAGGGGGATCGCGACCAGTGGGCGCCTTGGGCGCAGCCATAGTTTGGGCATCGCGGACAGCGTCACTGTTTTGGCCCCAACGGCCGCCTGTGCAGATGTCGCCGCAACACTGATTGCCAATGCCGTGGATCTGCCCAACCACCCCGCAATCAGCCGCCGCCCCGCCTGCGATTTAGACGACACCAGCGATCTGGGAGCGCACCCTGTTGTGGTCGGGTGCAATGCACTAAGCGCCGCCGACAGCGCGCGGGCTTTGGCGCGGGGGCGCGCGCGCGCCAACAGCTACATCGCCCGAGACCTGATCACCGGTGCGGCCTTGTTTGTGCAAAATAAATCAATCACAACTTGCCCTGCGCACCTCACTATCGCTCAAAGGAGCCTCTCACATGCCTGACGTCGTCTTGCGAAAAGTCATCTATTCCATCGAGGAAATTTACCACGAGGGCGGCCCTCAGCCCGACAAACCTCTGCGCCGCGCTTCGGCTCTTGCGATCATCGAAAACCCTTTTGCAGGGCGCTATGAACCCGAGATTACGGGCTTCATGGAGAACCTCAAACCACTGGGGCTCAGCATGGCAGAAAAGTTGATCGATCTGCTGGGCGGCGCGGACCAGATCGAAGGATACGGCAAAGGCGCATTGGTCGGCGAAGCTGGCGAGGTCGAGCATGGCGCGCTGTGGCATGCGCCGGGTGGCTATGCGATGCGGGAGCTTTTGGCGAATTCCAATGCGATCGTGCCTTCCTCGAAAAAAGTCGCTGGTGTCGGCGCGCGTCTGGATGTCCCCCTCACGCATATCAACGCATCTTACGTGCGCAGCCATTTTGATTCCATGGAAGTGGGCGGCAATGACACCCCCCGCGCACATGAAATGGCCTTGGCCCTCGTGATGAGCACAGGACCCCGTATCCACAACCGCGCAGGCGGATTGGATGCAGCGGATATCATCGGAAAGGACGGCCTGAGATGAACGCGAAGATCAGAAAAATATCTGTGAATATCGAAGAAACCCACCGCGAAATTGGCCGCCAGATTTCCCCCGCCACCCGCAAAGCCGTTGCTGTTGCGGTGATAGAAAACCCTTTTGCGGGCCACTACCAAGAGGACCTGACAGCGCTGATGGACATCGGCGCCGAGCTGGGCGCGCTTTTGGGGGAGAAATGCGTCGAGGCCTTGGGGATTACAGCCGCGCAGGCGGAAAGCTATGGTAAATCCGCCATGGTCGGTGAAAACGGAGAGCTGGAGCACGCCGCCGCAATCCTGCACCCCAAGCTGGGCGCGCCCCTGCGCGCAGCCGTTGAAAAAGGCGCGGCTCTTGTGGCGTCCTCCAAGAAAATGGGCAGCCCGGGCCAGGTTCTGGATGTGCCGTTGGGCCACAAAGACGCCGCCTATGTGCGCAGCCATTTTGACGGCATCGAAGTCCGCCTGAATGACGCCCCCCGCGCCAATGAAATCATGGTTGCCGTTGCGGTTACCGACAGTGGCCGCCCCCTGCCCCGTGTTGGCGGCCTGACCCATGCCGACGCCGAAGGAAAAGACGGGCTGCGCTGACGGTCCCCGATTTGGACGCACAGGCTGGTTGTGCAACATCTTTTAGCTGGGTAAGGATGGCGCATGGAAACAAGCGCTGCCAAAACGAATGACCCTGACTATGATCTAGAAGATCAGGTCGGGTTTGTGCTGCGCATGGCAAGCCAGCGGCACGCGTCCATCTTTCAGACCCATATGTGTGAAAACCTGACGCCCACGCAATTCACCACGCTGATCCGCCTTGCTGAGGTCGGGCGCGTTTCCCAAAATAAACTGGGCCGCATGGCGGCAATGGATGTGGCCACAATCAAAGGGGTTGTGGACCGTCTAAAGGCAAAAAAACTGGTTCTCTCCGAACCCGATCAGGTCGACAAACGCCGAACTTTGATTTCACTGTCAGAGACAGGCAAGGCGTTGATCGCGGAGCTCAAGGCAGCAGGCGTTCGGATTACAGCACAGACGCTCGCGCCTTTGACGCCAAAAGAACAAAAGACCCTCTTGGCCTTATTACACAAGATTTCTTAGGGGTCTCACGCCTACAACAGCTGCTCTGGCAGACGTTGGGCGGGGGGCGTATTTCGCGAACGCCCCGTGCGCACCACACCGTCAATGATCGTCATACCAACCCCTGGTAGGTTCCCTTGACGCACCGACTCTAGCATATTTTTGCCCGGCGCGTGTTGTGCTTGGTCCATCAATACAAAATCAGCACATTTGCCGACCTCGATCAGCCCTGTGTCCAGATCGCGCTGGCGCGCTGTGTTGCCATTTGCAAAACAAAACGCTTCCTCCGCCGCGACATTCCCAAAGGCCGACAGCATCGCAACCATCCGCAAAATGCCCAAGGGCTGAACCCCCGATCCCGCAGGCCCATCGGTGCCCAAGATCACCTGATCCAGCTTGCCCAGCTCTCGCGTTGTGTTCAGGGCCAAAATGGCCGCGCGTTCGTTCCCATTGTGCACAATTTCAAACGCGGACTGGCAGCTTTCGCATAGGCAGATGATCTGATCGTCAGGCAAAGCCGAATGGCCCCCGTTGATGTGGCCAATCACATCTGTGCCCGTTTCAATCACCATATCCGCATCGATCAACCCTGATCCCGGGATAGAGGGACCGCCCGTGTGGATTGTGCTTTGAATACCGTATTTACGCGCCCATTCGACCATCTGCTGGCCCGTTTTTCCGTCCTTAACCGTGCCAAGACCGACCTCGCCCAAAAGTTTCACACCTGCGTCTGCAAGGTCCTTAAAATCCTGCTCGACCATGCCGTGCTCAATCACCGGTGCGCCGGCATGGACTTTGACGCCGGACGGGCGGAAATTCTCGTACCAGCGCTGGGATGCAATCGCCATCGCCTTGAGGCCGATGATGTCTTTTGGGCGGCCAGGCATGTGGACTTCGCCTGCAGAGATCAACGTCGTCACACCGCCGTGCAGCGTGCTGTCAATCCAATGGAGCTGCTGCTGACGCGGCGTGTAATCGCCCACAACAGGGTGGATGTGACTGTCGATCAAACCCGGCGCAAGGGTGACGCCATGGGCATCCACAATCGTTGTGGCGCCTTCACAATCGAGATCTTTTTCATACCCCCATTCAAGAATCTTACCATCGACAGCGATCAGACAATCACCATCAAAAATCGGTTCTTCGAGCTTCCCCGATAGAATTTGCCCAATATTTTTGATGACCAATTTCGTCATGGTATATCCTTTTTAGAGCCCTGAATATTGTTAGTATACAAATATATTCACACCAGCCGTCAAGCAAAAACCCGTTAAAGTTGCCCAAAGCGCAAGCCGCTCACACGCCCAAATATTTGGCCAATTTAGCGGGATCATCTCTGAGCGCGGCAGCCGTCGTTGTTTCCACGCTTTTGCCCCCCTCAATGAAGGTCACGCGGTCGGCGATGGACAAAACAGCGTCAACGCGTTGTTCCACCAGCACGATGGCAAAACCTTCGTTTTTCATCTTCACAATCACTTGGCGGATCTGTTCGATCATCGAAGGCTGCAGCCCCTCCGTAGGCTCATCCAGCAGCAAAACCTTGGGCCGCAAACACAGCGCACGCGCCGTGGCAAGCATCTGCTGTTCCCCCCCCGACAAGGTGCGCGCCTGCTGATTTAGCCGCTCGCGCAGCACAGGAAACAGGTCCAGCACCCAATCTTTTGTATCAGCACCTTGTTGGCGGGTCAGCAGACCCATTTCAATGTTTTCCCCAACAGTCAGCTCCGCAAACAGGCGCCTGCCTTGCGGAATATACCCAACCCCGCGTTTTGGCACCAGATGTGCAGGCAAAGCGCTCAGGTTCTCACCGTCCAAATTCACACTGCCAGCTGACACCGGCAACAGCCCCATGATGGATTTCATCACCGTTGTTTTGCCCGCCCCATTGCGGCCTAACATACACAGGATTTCACCGGGCTGGACGGTAAAGGACACCCCATAGAGCGTTTTGACAGGTCCGTAAGCAGCATGGATGTCTTTGACCTCAAGCATTGATATCGGTCCCCAAATAGGCGGCTTGAACGGCGGCATTTGCATGGATTTCTGCAGGGCTGCCTTCGGCCAGAACCATACCCTGATCCAGCACCGTTATCTGGTCCGCTGCGCCCATAACCACCTTCATGTTGTGTTCGATCAACAGAATTGTTGTCTCGCCCGCGAGCGATTTGATCAGTGAAATGAAATCATCCACTTCGGTTTCAGCCAGCCCTTGGGTCGGCTCATCGAGGATAAATATCTTTGGGTCTTGGGCCAACCCCATGGCGATTTCCAAAATGCGTTGATGGCCATAGCTGAGCTCGCCCGCGACTTGCGAAGCACGCTCAGGAATGCCCACACGGGTCAGAACCTCGCGCACTTTTGCGTCCAGTTTCTTTGGGGATCTGGCCAGAAGACGCCCCGCCGCGAGGGCCACATTTTCATAGACGCTTAGGCCTCGGAAAATCGAGGTGATCTGGAACGTATAGGCAAGGCCAAGCTGAATGCGTTTATGAGCAGGCAGGCGGCTGATGTCGTTACCTTCAAAAAACACCTGACCGCTTGTGGCCTCAGTCCGGCCACTGACCATCCCGACAAAGGTGGATTTACCTGCGCCGTTAGGGCCGATCAACGCTGTTACCTTGCCACGCGCCAATGTGAAATCAACGTCCGAATTGGCCGCCAACCCACCGTAGATCTTCGTTAGCCCTTTGGTCTCAAGTATATTCACGGCAGCCATGGCAATACCTTTGCACGTAGAATTCCAGCCAAACCTTTTGGCGCAAACACCGTCAGCAAGATCAAAACAACCCCCGCAATCAGCATGTAGGCACTGGTATAGGCACTAGAAGCGTCGATCAGGTAGAACATGAAGATCACACCGATCAGCGGCCCGATGGTCGTACCCGCACCGCCCAACAACACCCAAAGCAGCGGCAGGATCGAATATTGCACCGAGGCAAATGTCGCCCCGACATATCCAAACAGCAGCGCATATGTCGCCCCCGCAATCCCCGACACAGTTGCCGATAGGATCAGCGCCAGCAATTTATAGCGCGCCGCATCATACCCCAGCATCCGCGCGCGTTCCTCGTTTTCACGAATGGCCACCAGCCGCTTGCCAAAAGGGGTCTGGACCACTCGGGCCAATCCGATGAAGCAAATGGCAAACAGGATGAAGGCCGTCAAATACCGCCCCCCCTCAGAGGTGACATCAATCCCGAACAGCATCCTCTCGGCTTGTTGCAGGACAAACCCTTCGTCGCCGCGCGTGTATTCCCCGAAATAGAGCACCACAAGGTAAGAGGTCTGGGCAAACATCAAGGTAACGATCATGAACGAAACACCTGCCGTGCGCAGGGCCAGCATGCCAGCGACGGCCCCCAGTGTTGCAGCCGACAAGATCGCAATCAAAAAGGCCAGCGGCACAGGCGCTGCGCCAAATTTTATCGCAAGTCCGAACCCGTACATGCCAGCGGCAAAAAACATCGCATGCCCTAGGCTAAGCAACCCCGTGTACCCAAACAGCAGGTTGAACCCCATCGCATAGATCGCCAGCACCATGATCCGTGAAAACGCACCCACATGATAGGCAGGCAGCACAAAGAACAATGCCATCAGTGCCAGCAACACGCCCACATGCAATATAATCGGTTTATGGGTTATCTTCATGATGCGGTCTTTCCCAACAGCCCTTGAGGCCTGAACACCAGCACCATCGCCACGGCAAGCGTTGCGATAATCTTGGCCAACGTTGGTGAGAAAAAGACAGAGATGATGCCGTCACTCATTCCGATCAACAAGGCTGCAATGACCGTGCCTGGCAGGCTGCCCAACCCCCCGATGATCACAACAATGAACGCCAGCAACAGCGGATCGGCCCCCATCAGATAATGCGCCTGTTGGATCGGCACCACCAGCACCGCGCCCAACGCGGCCAGCCCTGCCCCCAGCCCAAACACGCAAGAATACACCAACCCGACTGGCACGCCAAAGGCCTGCGCCATGTCACTGTCTTGCTGGGTGGCGCGCATGATCAGGCCTGCTTTTGTACGGGTCAAAAAGAACCAAAGCGCAATCAGAACCACCGCCGCCGCACCGATTACAAACAGTTTGTAGCTGGTTGTGCTCAGCCCCCATGGCCATGTCATCGCAAAGCCGTTTTCGCCAAACTCAAACCAAGGCAACGACAACCGCTGGTTAAAGGGCGCCTCTACGGGGCGGGCCTCGGGGCCGAAGGTCATAAGTGTGGTTTGCTGAATGACATACAGCATCCCGATCGTACCCACGATGGTACGGTCGGGATCATAATCGATACGCTTTAGAATAAGCCAATCGGCAAAGGCCGCCAGCGCGCCCACCAAAAGGGGCGCCACCAGCAACGCCACGCCAAAGCCCAACGCCGGATGCCCCCCAATCAGGGATGTGACAAACCACGCCAGAACCGCGCCCAGCATGAAGAACTCTCCGTGGGCGACATTCACCACACGCATCACACCAAAAACGATGCTGAGCCCCATAGCAGTAAGCACAAGTATAGCAGCGACGACCGCACCCTCGAGGGTAGCGAGCATCAGATGAGGCCCAAAGTCCATTTTAGGTCGTCCTATTTTGCGATCGGTTAGAAGGGTTTAGAAAGACTGCGTCGTGTAATCGACCTCATCCTCATAAAGCCCGTCTTCTATAGAAGCCGTGTGTTGAACGACCAGTTTCCCATCCATCACCTTGGAAATATATTGCGGCCCAAAGGTCTGGTGGGTTTTGCCGTTGAAGCGTTTTGGCCCCTGCGGATGGTCCTCGGATTGCGGCAGATCTGTCATCGCTTCAACCGCTTCGATCAACTTGCTGCGGTCTTGTGGACCTTGGTAATCTGCGGTTTCCATCCCTGCCTTGATGATGTTGAGCGTCTCCCAACAGCCAAACATATGCGCGTAGGTCGACACATCTGCGGCATCATCCACCGATGCACCTGTGTCATCAACGCCAACCGCTGCGCGGTAGGTTTTTTCGAAATCGGTCTGATCGGCCTGCGCATACCGCGGCATGCCTTCCCAGAAATAAGTGCCTTCAAGGAACTCCAGACCCGAGCTGTTGATGTCAACGGCTTCAAGACTGTCGATAAACCCAAAGATTTCAGGGCGGCTGGGGCCAAAGAATTCACCCAACTCTTTCACAAAGGTCAGTACCGCGGGCCCAACCATCACGTGATAGATCACTTCGGTTTCGCGCGGGATGCTTGGGAAATAACGGGTAAAGGTTGTCTCTGTCGGCGGGATCGCGATTTTGGCAACCACTTCGCCACCCTGCGCTTCGATTGCGGCGGTAAAGAAATCACGGTGATCATGGCCAAAGGCAAAGTCAGGGAAAATCATCGTGACTTTCTTACCCAAGTTGTTGCCAACAAAAGGCGCCATGGATTGGACTTGGCTTTTCACATCGGTGATGCCGGGTTGCAGCGTGTAGCGGTTCAGCATGCCGCTGGCCACATGGTGGCCTTCCGAGACCACGAAATAAGGCAACTTCAGCTCTCCTGCGCGGGGGGCAGAACCGATAACGACGTGGCTGAACAGCGTGCCAAAGGCCACATCACATTCATGTTGGTTTGCGAATTTTTCCAAAACTTCCGCACCACGGCTAGGATCTGTGCCATCATCTTCGGTGACAACTTCGACGGGACGGCCATTGATGCCGCCATTGTCATTGATACGCTTTACTGCGGCCGTGGTTGTCGCGTCATACCAGCGCCCGTACGCAGCACCGATCCCAGTTGCGTGTTTTTGAAAGCCGATTTTGATCGGAGCCGAGCTTTGGGCTTGGGCAAAACCCATGGTCCCGGGCAGAGCACCAACAGAGGCCATCGCGCCTGCGCTTGCGCCCAACCCCAGCAAGGTTGAACGGCGACTAATCTTAGATGCTTCATTCATTTTCTTAGACATTTTCATCATCCCATGTTGTCAACGCGGTACCTCTTCGGGCCGTCGCTTTGAATTAATATTGTGTGTACACGAACGATATGTCCACATTTTTCTTGATCTTTAAGCGCCTCGCGGGCTTGCCAGCAGCCACAGACCGAACACGGTATAGGCGATCATCAGGCAGGTCAGCCCCACCTGCAGTAAGGCTACATCCTTATTATCACGGCACAATTTTGATGCAACGTGATGCCCCATCAGGACTGAAACCACATGAGACAGAACAACCACCGTTGCTTGGGTCAGCCAGATCACCTTCACCGTTTCGGGCCGACCTAAAAATCCGGTCGTCACCTTCACAGCGCCTAAGCCAAACAAGTTCCATCCGCGTGCCATCGGGTCAGCTGCGGTGGAAAGTGTATATTTGATCTGGACCATGAAAGACACCAAATAATGGGAGAAATGATAGCCAAGCGCGATTGGCAAAAGGGTAATCGAAAACATGCAAAACGCCTTGATAAATGGGATGTTTTCCTCTGAACCTCGCAATTTGAGCGCCTTCAACCCGATCCAGACCGACACAGAAAAAACCGCCACCAACAAAAGGATCGCCGCCGCCATGCCCAAGGTGGACGTCCCCACAACCGCCGAGCGGCCTGGAAACTCCAACGGGTTAATTCCGATCAGGGCAAGCCACCAAAATGTTTCGTGCAGCCCGTCAAAACTGCCCGCCGCAAGCAAAACGATGCAAAAAGCGGCAAGACTGGCGTTTAGGGGCTTTTGTCTCAGGGCAAACCACCCTGGTGCACCCAAATGCAGCCCGCCCTGCCCCTGAAACGGACGCAGAAGCGACAGCAGATTGAATATCACACCAAAGCATTCGCCCCGCGCCAGCCAATCCTCCCTGCCGAACAGAACGATCCCAAACAGGGTAAACAACCAATAGCCCAGCACAATCACTGCCAGACGGTGGGGATCTGTGGGGGCGACATCCGCCAATAGAAAGGTCTGAAACGCCAAGAACACTCCCAAAGCAGGCCAAGCAGAGAGCCGCGCTGGCAGCCGAACCAGAGGTTTCTCGCCGATGTCGAGCAGGGCTGTGATCCCTGTCCACGGGTTCACCCACCTCCAGACATCAAACAAGGTCCCTTGCAGAATGAACATGCCAACCCACCAGACTGTCCATATGGTCAAAGGCAGCAGATTATTCTGTGGATCGGTTGGCCCTTGAATGCCGACAAAGACCAAAGCCAGAAGAATAACTGAAGACAGGCCCGAAACCGCCTGCGGCACCCCTGCGCCATACGCAAATTGTCTCAGCCCCAAATTATGCCCTTGGAACAGTTTAAACAGGCTTTGTTTCGGCATATACGTGACCAGCAGAATAGAGGCGATGACGGTCAAAGTGCCCGCAGTGGCATAGGCGCTTGTCGGCAGCAGCAAAACCAACCCTTGCTCGGAAGCATGCGCAAAGGCAGGATCAGCGCGCCATAGACCGCAAACAAAGAGAGCACAAAACATGTGCTTTCTAACCACTGTTAATTCACCAGCACACACATGCATCTCCACACAAAGGCACCCTAAGATGAAACAGCTTATTACATTGGTATCAACGCTCGTCATCATCATTGCCGCTTATTTTGTCATCCGCGGCAGCAGCAACGAGGTAATTGTCACCAACGCGCAGGCCATTCCCGTGGCGGGCCGCGACGGTCTATTCATGGTGACGCTGGACATTCAAAACGACGGCCCGCCCAAAACGGTGAGCGGCGTCAGCTCCCCCTCGGCGAGGGCTGCGACCATTATGAACCCCGGTCATGCGGGCGAAGCGCTGGTCATTCCTGCGCAAAGCAACGGCAGCTTTGCCATGGACGGGGCGCATCTGATGCTGATGGGGGCAGAAAGCGCATTTGAGGAAGGGTCCTTTCTACCCCTCACGATCGAATTCGCAGGTTACGGCCCTGTGGCGACCCGCGTTTTGAATGCCGGTACTGGGATGGGTATGGACCACAGCCTGTCTGGCGGCGTCGCCGCCTCCCCCAGCCCGACACTTCACATCGCAGCCGACACCGGATTTCACAGCTCAGGCAGCGACATTTCACTGACGACCCAGAATTTCGCCTTTGTTGCAGCGACGGAACACCAAATGCACCAAGGCCACGCGCATATCTATCTGAACGGCCTGAAACTGGGACGCCTGTATGAAACGCAGTATCAGCTGGGCGCATTGCCTGCTGGCACCTTTACGTTGGAGGTTGCGCTGAACACCAACACGCACCGCCCCTATGTACATGAGGGTCAAAAAGTGAACGACACATTAACCTTCACCCTTGAGTAGAAGGGCAACCCGCCCCTTTAACCACGCGACCCGCGCTTGGCAGGCGTAAAAATTTTTCCGCCTGACTGCGTATTGCCTTCTGCCGGTGACTTGGTCAGCAACAACCCCCAAGATTTGGCCTTTTGAGGGCCGCAAAAAACCTGTCCGTGGCGTTAACCATAATTCAACGATACCCTGATGGGCCCCTCAATAGGAAAAAGTCTAGGCGTGCAGGATAGTTCCAAGCTATAATAAGGGATGTAAAAAAAATTATCACTTTTTTACCCGTGTAAATTTTTAATGCTTGTCTCAGCCAATTGCAGTGACCTGTCGAAACAGAGGATTACCAATATGAAGCCACGCATTAACACAATGGAGGAACTGTCAGTCGCGATTGGGGTGTCCCGCCCGACGCTTTCGCGCTTCTTTCAAAACCCTGATCTCGTTAAAAAGAAGACTGTCGAAAGGATTGAGGCCGGCCTCGCACGGGTTGAATATGTCCCTAACTTCTTTGCAACACGGCTAAATCGCAAGACAACAGGCATTATCGGGGTCATTATCCCCTACCTAAACGATCTCTTCTTCACCAAGCTTTTGCAATCCGTTGAAGCCGCCGCGATGGAGGCTGGCCTAACCGTCATCACCCAGTGCTCACATTCCGATCCGCACATCGAAGCCCGCGCGGCCGAGACATTCATGTCGATGAATGTGGACGGCGCTATCGTCGCGCCGCTGGGTGACCAAAGCGACCGCGCCGTGCATTTACGCCTAAAATCCCGCCTGCCATTCGTATTAATGGACTCCAGACCCAAGACGATGCCCAATGTCGACTTCGTTGGCACAAACCACAAACAAAGCACTGGCCTCATTACAGAATACCTATGCCGCGTTGGAAAACCGCCTGCGTTTCTGGCCATGCCACGGGTCAATTTCAACGCGGTAGAACGCGAAAACGCCTATATTTCCAAGATGGAAGAGCTTGGATTTGAACCCGAGATTATCGGCACCCAACCTGTCGGCCCAAGCAGCTATTTCGAAGAACACGGGCAGGCCGTTTTAGGCGCTGCATTTGCCCAAGGAAAGATGACAGACAGGTCGATTCTATGCGTAAATGACCGCGTTGCAATCGGCGCAATTCGCGCTGCATCGCAGCACGGCCTCACCCCTTCGCGGGGCGCAAAAGGGGGCTTACGCATTGCAGGGCATGACGATTATCCTCTTTGTCCCTATCTTAGCCCTCCGTTAACAACTGTAGCCCAAGATACAGATGCAATCGGGAAAAAGGCAGTGTCACGCATCCTACAGCTGATCAGTAGCGAAGTATCTGAAGTAGAACCTGAAATTACACTATTTGATGGCTCTCTTGTCCTACGAGATTCGGCCTGACGCCCAATTTTTCCGCACTGCTGCGGTGCGGCGATCAAAAAACCAGCTTGACTTGAATTATTCTCGCCCCTTACATTTACGTATGTAAAAGGGAGGACAATAATGTCTATTAAGAAAACACTACTGACCACTGCGGTCAGCTTTGGTCTGACAGCTGGTATCGCTGCCGCCGAAACAACCATCACAATCGCGACCGTGAACAACGGCGACATGGTTCGCATGCAAGGCCTGACGGCTGACTTTAACGCAAAGCACCCCGACATCAAAGTTGAGTGGGTCACGTTGGAAGAAAACGTTCTGCGTCAGAACCTGACCACAGACATCTCCACCGGCGGCGGCGCATATGACGTCATGACCATCGGTACATACGAAGTGCCAATCTGGGCCAACAACAAATGGCTGGTGTCTTTGAACGAAGGCATGGCGGATGACTTCAACAAAGACGACCTGCTGCCAGCGATTGCAGGCGGCCTGACGGTTGACGGCGAACTATACGCCTCCCCGTTTTACGGTGAATCCTCCATGGTTATGTACCGCACAGACCTGATGGAAAAAGCCGGCCTTGAAATGCCAGACGCGCCAACATGGACATTCATCCGTGAAGCAGCAGCTGCCATGACGGACCGTGAAAACGAAATCAACGGTATCTGTGTTCGTGGTAAAGCAGGCTGGGGCGAAAACGGCGCCTTCCTGACAGCGATGTCCAACTCCTTTGGCGCGCGCTGGTTTGATGAAAAATGGAACGCACAGTTCGACAGCCAAGAATGGGCTGACACGCTGAACTTCTATCTGGAAATGATGGCAGAGTCCGGCCCAGCAGGCGCCGCGAACAACGGTTTCAACGAAAACCTGACACTGTTCCAGCAAGGCAAATGTGGCATGTGGATCGACGCAACTGTTGCGGCATCCTTTGTAACAGGCGCAGACTCCACTGTTGCAGACAAAGTTGGCTTCGCGCTGGCACCTGACAACGGTCTGGGCAAACGCGGCAACTGGCTGTGGGCATGGTCCTTGGCGATCCCAACGTCCTCCGAAAAGCAAGACGCGGCCAAAACATTCATCTCATGGGCAACTGGCCCTGCATATGCCGAACTGGTTGCAGGTAACGAAGGCTGGGCAAACGTACCTCCGGGCACACGCACATCTTTGTACGAAAACGCTGACTACCTTGCCGCAGCGCCTTTCGCTCAGATGACACTCGACAGCATCTTGGCTGCCGACCCAACCAACCCAACTGTGAAGCCCGTGCCATACACAGGTGTTCAGTTTGTAGCGATCCCGGAATTCGCGGGCATTGCAAACCAAGTTGGTCAGCAGTTCTCTGATGCGCTTGCTGGAAACCAGACTGCCGCACAGGCACTGGCCAACGCGCAAGAACTGACAACAGAAGAAATGGAAGCGGCAGGCTACTAAGCCCCCCTTCACTCAGGCGGCGCATCCCAGCGCCGCCTGAACTTTTCACCCCACCTCTTTTTGTTAGTCCAATCTTTCGTGAGCTCCCCTTTTGGGAGTTGTCGCAAGCTTAGGCTCACCCCACGTCAACTAGCCCCGAGGAGATAATTTATGGCGACAGCGCATTCAAAATCCGCCGCCCGCATCATGATTGCACCAGCCGTTTTTGTATTGTTGGTCTGGATGCTTATCCCGCTCTGCATGACGCTTTATTTTTCGTTTGCCGATTACCGCCCGATGCGCGGCACGTTCGAGGCCTGGATCGGCTTTGAAAACTATGCCCGCTTCCTGACATCAACCTCCTTCATGAAGTCGCTCTTCACGACCCTTTGGATGGTGGGTGGCATTTTGACCATTACCATCACAGGGGGGGTCGCGATGGCCCTGCTGCTGGATAAACCGATGTTTGGCCAAGGGATCGTGCGGATCCTTGTGATCGCCCCGTTCTTTGTCATGCCGACGGTTTCCGCGCTGGTCTGGAAGAACATGTTCTTCAACGTCGACAACGGGTTGTTTTCCTATGCTTTTGAATTCTTCGGCGCGCAGCCTTATGATTTCCTCAGCCAATCGCCGCTGTTTTCGATCATCGTGATTGTTGCGTGGCAGTGGCTGCCCTTTGCGACGCTTATTCTGCTGACAGCTGTGCAATCCTTAGACAGTGAACAGCTGGAGGCGGCCGAAATGGACGGCGCCCCTGCGATCGCGCGCTTCCGCTTTATCATCCTGCCGCATCTCAGCCGTGCGATCACTGTTGTGATTTTGATCCAGACGATCTTCTTGCTGTCGATCTTTGCCGAGATTTTTGTAACCACAAATGGCGCCTTTGGCACCCGTACCCTGACCTATCTTGTCTACCAGCGTGTGCTGGAAAGCCAGAACATCGGTCTAGGCTCTGCTGGTGGGATCATCGCCGTCATTCTTGCCAATATCATTGCCATCTTCCTGATGCGCATTGTTGGCAAAAACCTAGATAACTAAGAGAGGGGAGCGACTAAAATGGCACGCGCTATTACCACCCGTAAAAAGATCATGTGGACGGCCCTTGCATGGGCGTTCGGTCTGCTGATGTTCTTCCCGATCCTATGGACGTTTCTGACGTCGTTCAAAACCGAGGCCGCCGCGATCTCTGATCCGCCTGTTTGGTTCATGTTCGATTGGACGCTGGAAAACTACGCCGATGTTCAGGCGCGCTCGAACTATCCAAAGGCGCTGATGAACTCGATCGTCATTGCTGTGGGGTCCACCATTCTGGGTGTGATCATCGCTGTTCCCGCCGCTTGGGCCATGGCCTTTGTGCCGGGCAACAAAACAAAAGACATCCTGCTTTGGATGCTCTCGACCAAAATGCTGCCCGCCGTTGGTGTTCTTTATCCGCTGGTTCTGCTGGCAAAAGGCATGGGGCTGATGGACAGTCGCACCTTGTTGGTTGTGGTTTTGATGCTGATCAACCTGCCGATCATTGTTTGGATGCTTTATACGTATTTCCGCGAAATTCCGGGTGAAATTCTGGAAGCATCGCGGATGGACGGCGCCAGCCTGAAATCGGAGATCTTGCATGTTCTCACGCCAATGGCCTTGCCGGGCATCGCATCGACGGTTCTGCTCAACATCATTCTAGCATGGAACGAGGCCTTCTGGACCATCCTGCTGACCACCGTTGACGCGGCACCTCTCACCAAATTCATCGCCAGCTTCTCGGCGCCAGAGGGCTTGTTCTACGCAAAACTCTCGGCAGCCTCCATGCTGGCCATTGCACCGATCCTGATCATGGGTTGGTTCTCACAAAAGCAGCTCGTGCGCGGGCTTACATTCGGAGCGGTAAAATAATGGGTAACATCAGTCTCAACCAAGTCACCAAAAGTTTTGGCGACACACAAGTCATCCCGCCACTGGATCTGGATATCAACGAAGGTGAGTTTGTCGTCTTTGTTGGGCCATCGGGCTGCGGTAAATCCACTTTGCTGCGTCTGATCGCGGGTCTGGAAGACACAACATCCGGCCACATCAGCATCGATGATCAAGACGCAACACAATTGGCCCCTTCCAAGCGCGGTCTGGCGATGGTGTTCCAATCCTACGCGCTGTACCCGCATATGTCCGTGCGCAAGAACATCGCCTTCCCCATGAAAATGGCGGGCATTGATGAGGCAACGCAAAAGGCCAAAATCGACGCAGCTGCGGCTGCTTTGAACCTGACCGATTATCTTGACCGTAAACCCGGTCAGCTGTCGGGTGGTCAACGCCAGCGGGTCGCCATTGGCCGTGCAATTGTCCGCGAACCTGCGGCCTTCCTGTTTGACGAACCCCTGTCGAACCTTGATGCCGCCTTGCGCGTTGGCATGCGTCTGGAAATCATGGAGCTTCACGAGAAGCTGAAAACAACCATGATCTACGTGACACATGATCAGGTCGAAGCCATGACAATGGCCGATAAGATCGTTGTGCTTCAGGCTGGTGTAATCGAACAGGTTGGATCGCCGCTGGAACTCTACCACGCGCCTCGCAACAAATTTGTAGCGGGCTTTATCGGGTCACCAAAAATGAACCTGATTGAGGGCGCCGAGGCCGCCAAACACGACGCAACCACCATCGGCGTCCGTCCTGAACACCTGAGCGTGTCAAAGACAGAAGGCACATGGAAAGGCGTTGTTGGCGTCGCCGAGCATTTGGGCTCGGATACTTTCATCCACGTGCATGAAACGGGCCTGATGGACATGATGACCGTGCGCATCACGGGCGACATCGAAGCGCGCCACGGCGACACAATCTACCTGACACCACAGGCAGATATGATCCACCGCTTTGACGCAGCTGGCCTGCGGATCGCGTGACATCGCCGGCTGGGCCCTAGGGTCCAGCCGCACCCCTAGTTAAAAATCACGGCCCTGACGATGATCGTCGATGTTGGCCTCTGGATAGATAGATGAAACTAAGCTTGGACACTCTTGCGCAGCTGCCTAAAGGCGTGCGCACCCCTTTGTATCACCGCGACGCGCTGTCGGCGGGTATTGTGCATATTGGGTTGGGTAATTTTCACCGTGCCCATCAGGCATGGTATCTGCACCGATTGATGCAGCAGGGCTTGGCCCATGACTGGGCGATCATCGGCGCAGGGGTTCGCCCTGCGGATGCCGCGCAGCGCGAACGTATGCTAGAGCAGGATTGCCTCACCACATTGATCGAGCTGGACCCCTCAGGTAAATCAGCCGAAGTCACCGGCGGCATGATCGGTTTTGTACCCGTGGCAGAAAACAATGCACCGCTGATCAGCCAAATGGCCGATCCTGCGATCCGTATCGTGGCCCTGACTGTGACCGAGGGCGGCTATTACGTGGCTGCCGACGGGTCTTTTGACGCAGCACATGCAGATATCGAACATGATGTTGCCCATCCAGACACGCCCAAGACCGCCTTCGGCGCGATCATCGCCGCATTGCGGTTGCGCCATGCCAGCGGCGCGGGTCCTTTCACCTGCCAAAGCTGCGACAACCTGCAGGGCAACGGCGATATTTTGCGCCGGACTGTTCTGGGCCTTGCGGCGTTGTCCGACCCCACTCTTGCCGATTGGATTGATCAAAACGTCACATTCCCCAACTCCATGGTGGATTGCATTGTGCCGGCAACAGGCCCGAATGAGCTGGCGCTGGTGCGAGAATTCGGCATCCAAGACCAAGCCCCCGTCACCCATGAAAACTTCCGCCAATGGGTCATCGAAGATAATTTCTGCGCAGGCCGTCCCGATTGGGACGAAGTCGGCGCGACATTCACCGACAATGTGCACACTTTCGAAGCCATGAAATTACGGTTGCTGAATGCGGGCCACCAGATCATCGCCACGCCGGGTGAACTGCTGTCTGTGGACACGATCGCAGGCACCATGGCCCACCCCCAGATCGCGGCCCTGTTTCGTAAAATCGAAGAACAGGAAATCGTCCCCCATGTGGACGCCGTGCCCAAGATGACACCGCTAACCTATGTTGATCTGATCTCGGCGCGTTTTGCCAATGCAGAAATCCACGACACCACCCGCCGCGTTGCCTTTGATGGCTCTTCGCGGCACGCGGGCTTCTTGCACCCGATCCTGCGCGACGCGCTGGCCCATGATGCGCCGCTGGACGGTTTGGCCTTGATTGAGGCGCTCTGGGCACGGATGTGTTTGGGCACCCGCGAAGACGGCTCTGAGATTGAGGCGAACGACCCGCATTGGGACGTCCTGCACGAGACCGCCCAAGTTGCAAAAACATCCCCCATGGCGTGGCTTGAGATGCGCCAGTTCTATGGTGATTTGGCCGATGAAAAACGGTTTGCAGATGCTTTCACGCGCTGGATGGGCCTGATCTATTCTGATGGCGTCGAAGCGGCGATGGCTGCATATCTCGACGGTTAAATGACATATCTGGGACTAGACATCGGCACCTCGGGGCTGCGTGCGTTGCTTATGGACAGCGCAGGCGGCCTTATTGGATCAGCCGAACATAGCTATCCCACGGCCCACAAAACGAGCGGTTGGTCAGAACAGAACCCTGCCGATTGGATCACCGCGATCGAGGTGACAATCGCAGAATTGCGCGCCACTTACCCCGCCTTTGCGGATCTCGCTGGTATTGGTGTGGCAGGCCATATGCACGGGGCCGTTTTGCTGGACAAAGACGGCGATGTCATTCGCCCTTGCATCATGTGGAACGATACCCGCAGCCATGCGGAGGCCGCAGCATTAGACAACACCCCAGAGTTCCGCGCGATCAGCGGCAACATTGTCTTTCCCGGGTTTACCGCGCCCAAACTGGAATGGCTGCGCACCCATGAACCCCAATCCTATGCCCGCGTTGCAAAAGTTCTGCTGCCCGCAGGTTTTGTGAACCACTACCTGACGGGAGACGCCGTTGCGGATATGTCCGACAGCGCGGGGACGTCTTGGATGGATGTCGCCGCACGTGACTGGTCGCAGACCTTGCTGGATGCCAGCAACATGCGCCGCGATCAAATGCCACGGCTTGTTGAGGGCTGCGCCCCTGCGGGTGTTTTGCGGCCCGACCTTGCCATCCAGTGGGGGCTGAACGCACCTGTCACCCTTGCAGGCGGCGCGGGAGATAACGCCGCTGCCGCTTGCGGCATGGGCGTGCTTGAAGAAGGCCACGGCTTTGTGTCGCTTGGGACCTCTGGCGTGCTGCTGCTGGCCCGAGACAGCTATGCCCCCGCCCCCGACACGGCGCTGCATACGTTTTGCCATGCCGTGCCGGACCGCTGGTATCAGATGGGCGTTATGCTCTCGGCGGCGGACAGCCTGTCGTGGTTGTCCAAGATCACAAGCACCCGCGCGCAAGACCTCACCGAAGAATTGGGCGCGGGCCTGAATGCACCCAGCAGCACCCAGTTCTTTCCCTATCTGTCTGGCGAACGCACCCCGCATAATGACGCCGAGATCCGCGCAGGGTTTACCGGCCTTGGCCAAAACACAACCCGTGCGGACATGACCCAAGCCGTGCTGGAAGGCGTTTGTTTCGCGCTGCGTGACGCGCTGGAGGCGATCAAATCAACAGGCGGCAGCTATACTCGGCTCTATGTGACAGGTGGCGGCAGTGGCTCGGACTATTGGCTGTCCTTGCTGGCCACAGTTTTGCAAATCCCGCTGCATGTGCCCGAGGGCGCCCAGTTTGGCGCGGCCCTTGGCGCCGCACGTCTGGGCATGGCCGCTGCAACCGATATCCCGCTGGCGCAGATCTTGCGCCCTGCACCCACCGCCCGCATCATTCCCCCAGATCCTGCACTGGTTCCCGCCTTTGAGGCCGCCTATGCTAGGTTTCGCGCGGGTTATCCCATTTTAAAATCCCACCCTGTAAGAGGTACGTTATGATCCTATGTTGCGGCGAAGCGCTGATTGATATGATCCCCAAACCCACCATCGAAGGGCCCATGGGGTTTGTGCCCCATTCTGGCGGCGCGGTCTTCAACACCTCTATTGCGCTGGGTCGTTTGGGCGTTTCTGCGGGCCTGCTCAGCGGGGTGTCGCGCGATATGTTTGGCCAACAGCTGTTGCACGAACTGGCCGCAAGCAAAGTCGACACCAGCAATATCATCGCCTCTGACCGCCCGACAACGTTGGCTTTTGTAAAGCTAAAAGACGGCCACGCCACCTATAGTTTTTTCGATGAGAACTCTGCCGGCCGTATGATCACACCTGCGGATATGCCCCAGCTGCCGGATGCAATTGAGGCCATGTTTTTCGGCGGCATCAGTCTGGCCTGTGAACCCGGCGCAGACGCTTATGCCGCCCTGCTGGACCGCAACGCCAAAGACCGCGTTGTCATGATGGACCCAAACATCCGCCCCAGCTTTATCCAAGACGAGGCCCGCTATCGCACCCGTCTGGAGGCGATGATTGCCCAGACAGACATCATAAAAGTCTCGGATGAAGATCTGGATTGGATCCTGCCCACCCCTGTTTCACAGGAAGAGAAAATTCAAACCCTGCTGGACAAAGGGCCGACGCTGGTGATCATCACCCGTGGCAGTGAAGGT
>JBDVSG010000250.1:0-13291 GCA_039967155.1 Sulfitobacter sp.
CCCCGCCCGAGATCATCTCGCGTTCATGGGTCAGCAGATATTTTGCCACATCCCAACCGCGGTTTTCCGTACCGACGATATTGGCCTTTGGTACTTTTACATCGGTGAAAAACGTCTCGCAGAAGGGTGACGCCCCCGAGATCATCTTGATCGGGCGCGTCTCGACGCCCGCGTCCTCCATGTCGATCAACAAGAACGAAATGCCCTTGTGCTTGGGCGCACCGCGGTCAGTACGCACCAGCGCAAAAATCTGATCCGCCTGATCCGCATAAGAGGTCCAGATCTTCTGACCATTGACCAGCCAGTGGTCCCCCTGATCCGCCCCGTGCGTTTGGACATTGGCCAGATCAGACCCCGCACCCGGTTCGGAATATCCCTGACACCACCGCACTTCGCCACGTGCAATCGGGGGCAAATAATGGGTTTTTTGGTCTTGGGTCCCAAAATGCAGCAAGGCAGGCCCAAGCATCCAGAGGCCAAAGCTTTCCAAAGGCGAGCGCGCGTTGATGCGGGACATCTCTTGGGTAAAAATTTTCTCTTGCTCGCGCGTCATGGCGGCGCCGCCGCAATCTACCGGCCACGTGGGCACAGTATATCCTTTGGCCGCGCACCGCTCCAACCACAGCTTTTGAGCGTCAGACGTAAAGACCCAATCCTTGCCTCCCCAACAGATGCCTTCTTCGGTCAGGCTGCCGTCGCGCATTTCTGCGGGGCAATTTGCCTCAAGCCAGTCGCGCAATTCTGCGCGGAATTCCTCAGCCGTTTGTCCTGTGGACATCCCATTTCCTCCCGATGTGCGCAGGCTGCCTCTTGCGGGCCGCCATTCCGCACAGCAGAATTGCATGGCGATATTTAATTGACAAGCATCAGTTGCACTGGCCCATTGCAGGTCAATTCTTGTGGAGGAGAGACCAAATGAAAGCCATGTTAAGCGTCGAAGTCGGCGGCCCTGAAACCCTGAAACTGACTGAATTACCCACCCCCGCCCCCGCGCCGGAACAGGTGCGCATTCGGGTGCACGCGGCAGGGCTAAACTTCCCTGACACCCTGATAATAAAGGACATGTACCAGATGAAACCGCCCCGCCCTTTCGCGCCAGGCGGTGAGGTTGCGGGCGAAATCGACGCTGTGGGCGACGGCGTTACGGCGTTTGCTGTGGGCGACCGTGTGATGGCCATGGCAGGCTTTGGCGGCTTTGCCACGCATATGTGTATTGAGGCCGCTCGGGTCCTGAAAATCCCCGATGCGATGCCATATGACGAAGCGTCATGTTTGATGCTGACCTACGGGACCTCCCATCACGCGCTGAAAAACCGTGCCGAAATCAAAGCGGGCGAATCATTGCTTATCCTTGGCGCGGCGGGCGGCGTTGGTGTTGCTGCCATAGAATTGGCAAAAGCCGCAGGCGCGCGGGTGATTGCGGCGGTTTCCTCAGAGGAAAAGGCCCAGTTCTGCCGCGAGGTCGGCGCGGATGAAACCATCATCTACACCCGCGATATGGACGACCGCGCCGCGCAAAAAGCGTTCTCCAGCAAGATCAAAGAAATCGCCGGCGGGGACGGTGTGGATGTTGTCTATGATGCCGTGGGCGGTGCCTATGCGGAACCTGCGTTGCGCGCCATGGCATGGAAGGGGCGTTTTCTTGTGGTCGGGTTCCCCGCTGGCATCCCAAAAATTCCATTGAACCTGACGCTGTTGAAGGGCACTCAAATTGTGGGTGTCTTCTGGGGTGCGCACACCCTACGCGAGCCACAGATGCATGCGGAAAACATGGCCGATCTGTTCGGCATGTACAAAGACGGGGTGATTAAACCGCGGATCTCGGCCCGTTTCCCGCTAGAGCAAGCCGCCGATGCCTTGAACCTGATGATGGACCGAAAAGTATTGGGCAAAGTCGTCTTGGACATTGATTAGTGCCTATTTTGGTCTCTAACACAGGCAAATCCTATTGTACCCTAAAGGTGCGACACATCATTGAACCCGCGCAGGATCATCTGTTCGCCGTGGATCACCACACGGCTGATCGATCCGTTGTTGGCCCCGTTAAAGGCAAAAGGCTGCGCGCCCGTCACTTGGGCCAAGGCCGCGCCAACCACGCCGCCATGCACAACAACCGCCACCAACTGATCGGGATGCGCCGCCGCAATGCGCCGCAACCCGCGCATCACACGGTGGTGCAACTGGGCTGTCGTTTCAGCACCGGGGATTTCACCCCACTCTTGGCCCTCGCGCGCACGGATAAACGCGGGGTCGTTTTCAGCGGCACGGAAACGATATTCGCCCCCGTCCCAATCGCCCAAAAAGACCTCGCGCAGATCCGCCTCGACCTGCGGAGTGATCCCCAAGGCCTGAGCCAAAGGCGCCGCCGTCTGATGCGTGCGTTGCATCGTGGTGACGTAAATCGCATCAATTCCCGCGTCTTTCAGGCGGGCGGCCACGGCGTGGGCTTGGGCCTTGCCCTCGGGGCGCAGGGACGGATCGCCTTGACCATCGACCATCGCGAACATCTCGCCACGCTTGGCGGCCTGCGTTTCGCCGTGGCGGATCAGAAGGATGTCACATGCCCCTTGCGCAGGCGTAAACCTGTGTTGCCGTGCCTCGTCGCTCATTTCTCACCTCATTTGCATCGTTCACCGAAACTAAGGACTAAAACATGACAAACCGCCAGATCATCGTCGCGGAATTACCGTCAGGCGACCTCACTCCTGCGCATTTTGCGCTCTCTGAAACCGCGATGCCTGTGCCCGCCGAGGGCGAAGTCCTGCTGCGCGTCATTCTTATGTCTATTGATGCGGCCAACCGATCATGGATGCAGGGTGCTACCTACCGCGCGGCTGTCAACGCAGGCGATGCCATGCCCACCTACGCCATATGCGAAGTGGTGCAGAGCAACTCGGCACGGCTATCTGTCGGCGATGTCGTTGCGGCAGAAGCGACTTGGTCCGATTTTGTTACCCTTCCCGCACATAAGGCAATCAAGCTGCCCCCCGTGCCAAAACTGTCCCATCTCATGAGCGTCTTTGGCATTGCAGGTAAAACCGCCTATCATGGGCTGATGTCAGTGGGCCAACCCCAACCAGGTGAAACGGTGCTGGTTTCCGCCGCCGCAGGATCTGTTGGCGGCTATGTTGGCCAGATCGCAAAAAGCATCGGCTGCCGCGTTGTGGGCATCGCGGGGGGCAAAAAAAAATGCGACTGGGTGATGAAGGAATTCGGTTTTGACGCTTGTATCGATTACCGTGCCGAGGGTCTGTTCAAATCCCTGCGCGCGGCCTGCCCACAGGGCGTGGACGTGTATTTTGACAATGTCGGAGGTGAGATTTTGGAAACGGCCCTGAACCTGATGAACGAACGCGGCCGCGTTGTGTGTTGCGGCGCAATCAGCCAGTATCAAAGCACAAATCCAACAGGCCCCCGCAACCTGCCCGGTGCCATTGTTGTGAAACGTTTGCGTATGGAAGGGTTCATCGTCATGGATTGGGCACATAGCGACGCCACCGCCATTCGCGCCATGCAGGGCATGATGGCGCGCGGTCAATTGAAAGTCACCGAAGACATTGTTGACGGCCTAGAGAACGCGCCCCAAGCCTTGATCGGCCTGCTGGCAGGCGACAACAAAGGCAAACGCATGGTGCGTGTCTCGGCGGATCCGACATGAGCCGCACACGCCCCCAAGCGCTGGAGGATGCGCTGGCTGCCAATAAGGCCTTGATCGGCACCGAAGTTGGCGTGTCAAACTGGATCACGGTGGATCAGGCGATGATCGACGATTTTGCCAAGACCACCCATGACATGCAATGGATTCACGTCGATCCCGCCCGCGCCAAGGCCGAGACCCCCTTTGGCGGCTCTATTGCGCACGGGTTCCTGACCCTGTCGTTGGCCAGCCGATTTGCCTATGATTGTTTTGAGATGGAGGCGGGTCAGTCCATGGGCATTAACTATGGCATGAACAAGCTGCGGTTCTTGAAACCTGTTGTCGCGGGCAGCCGCCTGCGCGGGCGGTTCACCCTGCAAAGCGTCACGCCCAAAGGCCCCACAGGCATGCTGCGCGAAAACCTGTTGACGGTTGAGATCGAGGGCGAGGAAACACCAGCCCTGATCGCGGAATGGCTGGGTCTGGCCGTTTTTGACGCTTGATCAAATGCCAAACGGGCGCGCCGATGCAGCGCCCGTTTGGCATTCAGCCCCGATCAGATGAACGGAATATAGAAATCGCGCAATTCAGCATGGTTAAGGGCGGAAGTTTTTGTCACTTCTGCGCGGCGCATAAACAACTGGTTGTCCACCAGCATCTGGCCCACTGCGTTCCCCAGCACGGTATCTGCTGCCAAATCTGCAATCGCGCCAGTCAAGTTTTCCGCCACACCTTCGATTGCATCGGTCAGTTGGAACCCATCGCCTGTCTCGGCGGCGGGCAGGCCATACCCTTTTTCTACGCCTAACAGGGCCGCGTGCAAAACGGCGGCAACTGCGATGTAGGGGTTGGCCGCCGCATCTGCCATCCGGTGCTCCACCCGCGACTTCAGCCCGCCTTCGCCGCCGACGCGCGTGGTGACATTGCGGTGATCCCCGCCCCAATTGCGCCAATAGCCCGACAGGCTGGCCGGTTGCAGACGTTTATAGCTGAGCACCGTCGGCGCGGTCAGCCCCGCCAACCCGCGGTGGTGATACACCAGACCCGCCACACACCCGCGCGCCAAGTCATTCATATGATCAGGGCCGCTTTTGCCGTCCATGCTCAGGACATTATTGCCATTGGCATCGGTGAAGGAAAAATTGATATGCATGCCGGAACCGCCCCTGCCCTCCATCGGTTTTGGTAGAAAACTAAGGGTGATGCCGTGTTCAAAGGCAACCTCGCGGGCCAGAAGGCGGAAAAGAACAATGTCATCCACCGCTTTCAACGCGTTATCGAAGGTCAGCGTGTATTCGAATTGCGGCGCGTCAAATTCCGCGGTGATCATGTCCAGCTTGAAACCCAGCGCCGTTGCCCGCTGCCAGATCGCATCGTTAAAGCCGCGCGGATCGGTTGTTGGACCGGTTCCGTAGACCACAGCCCCCGGCGCATCATAGGGCACTAATGTGCCATCCTCTGAATTCTGGAAGGCAAAGGCCTCCAGCTCAATCCCGATTTTTGTGGTCAACCCTTTAGCCTGCCATGCAGCTATTGCCCGCTTCAATGCCCCCCGAGGGCACAGCGCCAGTGGGGCGCCGTCATCGCCAAATAAATCCCCCAGCACGATTTTTGTGCCAGCGTGCCAACTGTCGCGAATATCCGCTGCACGCCAGCGCAGCTCCATATCCGGAAGACCTTCTAACATCTTGGCACCCGGCGCGGGCAGAAGATCACGGTCAAAATGCACCCCGAATGTGGACCTGCAAAATCGGGTTTGCCCATCGCCGATCTTGGAGGCGGGCAGATATTTCCCCCGTATCAGGCTAAGATGGTCAGAAAAAATCGCGCGCAAACGGTCGGTCATTGGCAATTCCTTTCACAGCAATAGATCGCCCACAGGCAAATAATGACCCCCTTGTGCAAGACAGGCGAGATCGCGAAGCCCCTTTATGCCTCGGTAAGATTGCTTTTCCGTTCATCGCAAAATCCCTGTTTGCACAGCACCCTTCCCCTTGCGCCCCAATGAATTGTCGTTAAGACGCTTGCGCATTACCTGAACCCTCAGTCGCCATGCCCAGCGGAGACACAATGAACGACATTATGATCCCCGCATGGATCGACGGCGCGCTGGCGCCTGTTGAGAAGCTCGACGCGCATCGGCGCGGACTGCGCCACAAAGCAGTGTCCGTTTTTGTCATGGCAGGCGACAGCCTGTTGATCCAACGCCGCGCATTGGAAAAATATCACACGCCCGGGCTGTGGGCGAACACCTGCTGTACCCATCCGCAATGGGAAGAAACCGACGCCGATTGCGCGCAGCGCAGGTTGCAAGAAGAGCTGGGCATAGAAGGCACCACTCTGGCACCGCGCGGCCAAGTGGAATACCGCGCGGATGTTGGCAACGGGCTGATTGAACATGAAGTGGTCGAAGTGTTTGTGATGCAAACCGCCCCTGATCTGCCAGTGGCTCCAAACCCCGACGAGGTCATGGACACCCAGTGGGTAACGCTTGCGGATTTGCGCCAGCGGATCACCGACACGCCGCTGATCTTCACCCCATGGCTGCGCATTTACATGGCCCAACATAGCGCGCTGATTTTTGGCCACGACACCGCCTGACGGGCCATGAGACGCCGCTGAACAACCCAGAGGGGAAGGCACGGCAAAATTCCCCCATAACGCGAACCGCCCAACAAACAAGCAACCTTTTGAACAAAATCGCCCAACGATCGGGCTTTTTCGACGCATTGCTTGACGAATCGTCGCTGCCCCACGTTCATTAACCTGTTGTCCAAGACTGCGCAGCCCGTCCCACAGGGTGCCAGCATGGCGCAACACCACGCGCCCGCTATATCGGGAGCTGCGGGGATTTTTGGTTTTAAATCAAGGGTTACCCGCTTGAATACGCTTCTGATATACGCCCACCCCGTGCCAACCAGCTTTAACGCAGCGATCTTTGACGTGACAAAACAGGCCCTGATCGAAGCTGGCCATGAGGTCCGCGTTACCGATCTGTATGCCGAAGGGTTTGACCCCGTCCTGACCCGAGAAGACCGCGAGGCCTATCTGGACGACACCCAAAGCCTGATCGACAAAGTGCCCCATCACGTCGACAATCTTCGCTGGGCCGAGGCCTTGGTTTTTGTGTTTCCCACATGGTACTTCGGCCCACCCGCGATCCTTAAGGGCTGGTTTGAACGGGTCTGGCTCGCTGGCGTGACTTTTGAGGTCGCCCAGAAAAAGGGCCAGACGACCTCTTCGAAAATCAAAAACATCAAACGGCTGATCGTCATCACCACATCTGGATCCCCCGCATGGTGGATGTTCCTGATCGGCAACCCGTGCAAACGCCTATTCACCCGCGCCTTGCGCGTGCTGTTTCACCCGCGCTGCAAAACCACTTGGATGCAGCTTTATGAAATGAACGTCATCGGTGACCCCGAGCGTAAGAAATTCCTGGAAAAGGTGAAGCGCAAAGTTTCCCAAATGTGACCGCGCCGATGCAATCCAACCCTCACCACACGACCACATCCAAAACGGTCACATCCATGCTGAAAATTACCACGACGACCCATTCATCAACGGCGAATGGCAACACTTCAAACCAATGAAAATAAAGGACAAGGGGACATGACTATGACACTCAAAAACTTCGGCCTCGGGCTTGCAGGTCTAATGGTGGGCGCAACCGCTGTTCAGGCGAATGAGGCCATTACATTCGGTACAAACTGGGTCGCACAGGCCGAACATGGCGGGTTTTATCAGGCCGTGGCCGACGGCACTTATGCCGATTGTGGCCTTGACGTCACAATCGTTTCAGGTGGGCCGAACGTGAACAACCGCGCATTGTTACTGGCGGGTAAGATCGACTTTTTGATGGACGGCAACCTGTTGCAGCCTTTCAATTCCGCCGCCGAAGACATTCCCATGGTTGTCGTTTCTGCCGCCTTCCAAAAGGAACCACAGGTGATCATGTCCCATCCCGGCCAAGGGCTGGACACATGGGAAAGCCTGAAAACCGCCGAAACGCTGCTGATCGGCAATGGCGGCTATCAGTCCTTTTACCGCTGGATGGTCAGCACCGGTTTTAGCGATGAACAGCGCAAACCCTACACCTACAACTCGGCCCCCTTTCTGTCGGATCTGAAAAGTGGCCAGCAGGGATATGTCACATCAGAGCCGTACGCGATCCAAACCGAGGCGGGCTTTGAGCCGAACGTCTTCTTGTTGGCAGATTACGGTTTTGACACCTACTCCACCCTGATTGCCACCATGCAGGACATGGTCGATACCAAACCCGAGGTCGTGCAGTGCTTTGTCGACGCCTCTGCCATTGGGTGGAACAACTATCTGTATGGGGACGCGACGCAAGCAAACGCGATGATCCAAGAAGCCAACCCCGATTTGGGTGATGACAACATCGCCTTTGCCGTGGCGCAAATGAAGAAATTCGGCATTGTCGATTCCGGCGCCTCTGAAGAATTGGGCATTGGCACAATGTCCATGGAACGCGTCACCAGCTTTTATGAAAAAATGGTGACGGCGGGCGTGGTTGCGGCCGATCTTGATTATCAATCCGTCATCGACCTTAGCTTTGTGAACAAAGGTGTGGGTCTGGATGTCAAATCCAAACTGATGAGCAACTAAAAAAACCGCCGCCGCACCCCTGCGGCGGCCCCTAATTCCGAGGCCCCTCATGACCCCCAACACGCTTTTGTCGCTGAATGAAATCGGCAAGACTTTCTCAAACGGGACCACCGCGTTGCAAGGCATGTCGCTGGACGTGGCTGAAGGCGCCTTTGTCAGTTTGCTGGGTCCGTCTGGCTGCGGGAAATCCACGGTGCTGAAAATCATTGCTGGGCTGGGCAATCTGACGACAGGCAGCATCAACTGGCCGACCGCCACGGTGGACCAGTTGGGCCGCCCCGATCATGAGATCTCATTTGTGTTCCAAGAGCCCACGCTGATGCTTTGGGCCACGGTATTTGACAACGTCTGGCTGCCGTTGCGCCTGAAAGGCACCAAGAAAAACGCCGCCCGCGCCGCGGTTGAGGAAGCGTTGGAGATGGTCGGCCTGCAAGATTTCGCAGATTCCTATCCGCGTGAATTATCGGGCGGCATGAAAATGCGCGTCTCGATTGCGCGCGCGCTGGTCACCCGCCCGAAACTGCTGCTGATGGATGAACCCTTTGCCGCGCTTGACGAAATCACCCGTTCCAAGCTGAACGACGATCTGCTGCGCCTGTGGCAAAAAATGAACTGGACGGTGATCTTTGTAACCCATTCCGTGTTCGAGAGCGCCTATCTCTCGGACCGCATTGTCGTCATGGCCGCGCGCCCAGGACGGGTGGTGGCAGACATCAACGTCGATGCCCCCTACCCGCGCGGCGGCGCAGAATTCCGAAGCTCTGATACCTACGCCCAAGCCAGCAACGCCGCGTCAACCGCGCTGCATGCTGCTATGCAATCGGGAGACCACCTGTAATGACCGCCCCCATCCTAGACCCAGTCGAGCAACGAAAAGCCCGCATCGCCCGAAATGAACGTATCGGGCGCTGGCTGCTGCCGATCATCGTGATTGTGCTGACCATCGTTGCATGGGACCGATTTTGCGTGATCAATGAGGTGCCCCATTACGTCATCCCCCGCCCCGGTCGTGTGCTGGATGCGTTGATCGAGGACTGGGCCCTGCTTGTGTCTTCCTTGGGTGCGACACTGCTGATCACCTTCTCTGCCTTGACCATCGCGATCATCGGCGGTGTCGGTCTGGCAATCCTGTTTGCCCAATCCAAATGGATCGAGATGTCCTTCTACCCCTATGCGATCATGTTGCAGGTCACGCCGATCATCGTCATCGCACCGCTGATCTTCATCTATGTGGATTCCAAATTTATCGGCCTGTTGATCTGTGCGTGGATCGTGGCGTTTTTTCCGATCTTGTCCAACACCACCCTTGGCCTGAAATCCGCCGATCATAATCTGGTAGATATGATGAAGCTCTACGGCGCGACCCGTTGGCAAACACTGTGGTTCTTGCGCCTGCCCTCGGCGCTGCCGTATTTTCTTGGCGGTTTAAAAATCGCGGGGGGGCTGTCGCTGATTGGGGCGATTGTAGCCGAATTTGTTGCGGGTTCAGGCGGGGCGGGGTCGGGTCTGGCCTTCCGCATTCTTGAGGCAAGCTACCGCCTGAACATCCCCCGCATGTTCGCGGCGATTTTGCTGATCTCATTCACCGGCATCCTGATTTTTGCCGCGATGAGCTTCCTGTCTTGGTTGTTCCTGCACAAATGGCACGAAAGCGCCATAAAGCGGGAAATCTAGCCGCCCATGCGCGCCCCCAACAACGCCGACGGGTTTCACCTGCAAGAGATCGCGCCAAACCCGACAGGCCAGATAGAGCGGCTGTTTATGCTTCAGGGTCAGCCCTGCGCGCAGATCACCAACCCCGACATCCTGCCTGCGTCGCTTGCAGGGGGGCGGCTGCGGATTTTTCATTTCAACGACCTGCATAATCATTTGTCCGACCTGTCTGGCCCGACAAAAGGCACCCACCGTTTTTCCCAAATGGTCAAACGCGTGCGCCACGCGGTTGCTGCAGATGATGCAGTGCTGTTTCTGTCCATCGGCGATGATCACACCGGCACGATGCTGGATGAATTGATCGGCTGGAACGAAGATCAATTTGCCTTTGACCCCAGCTACCGCGCCTATTCTGCGGGCGGGGTGGATGCGTCAGTTCTGGGGAACCACGAATTTGACCGCGGCTCTGCTCTTTTGAGGCAAGGCATCCGTCAGGACGCGGCTTTCCCGCTTCTCAGCGCCAATGTTCATGGTTCGCAACATCTGGAGATGGGGCGCGATTATGCGCCCGCCGCCATTGCTTTGGTTGGTGGGCTGCGGGTGGGGCTGATCGGACTGACCACGCAGATCGACACACGCGTGGGCCAATTGAACGATCCGACCTTGGCGGTTGCCGCGCCCGTCGACAGCCTGAAGGGTGTCCTCCCCGCTCTTGCTCCTTTGGTCGATGTTGTGCTGATCCTGTCCCATTGCGGTTATGGCGATGGCGCCCACCAAAGCGGCAAGGCCGCCGCCGCGCGCGAGATCGGCGAGGCTGATTTTTCCATCGCACGTACCGCCGCCCAAATCACCGACACACCGCTGCTGATCCTTGGGGGGCACACCCACACCAAACTGAACGAAAACGGGCTAGAGCCCCAAAACATCCAAGACGGCATTCCGATTTTTCAAACCGAATGTAACGGCAAATTTCTGGGGGAGATCGACATCACCCTGAGCACGGGGCGAATGGCGCTCAACCATGCCTGCCTGCACCCGATTGTCCCCCACAGCCAAGACTACGACCACCCGTTCCAAAACAGCGTCATCGACCCGATCCTGACCCAAATGAGCACCGCCCTTCGCCGCCCGCTGACCACTGTCAGCACCGATAAATTGTGCTTTGGGCAGGCTGTTCAGACCCGCTATTCTGGTGAATCCATGCTGGCGAATTTTGTCTGCGACCGCCTGCACACACGGCTACACGCGGTTGGCCATGATGTTGATTTCGCCTTTGTGAATGGCGCAACCCTACAGGCAGGTGTGGCGCGCGGCACGCTGACGGCAGGCGATTGGTTTCACGTGCTGCCCTACGCCGATGAGATTTTCACCCTGCGCGTCACGGGCGCGCAATTGCGCGATATTCTGGGCTCAAACGCGAAACGCATCCTGCGGTCGGATGAAATTGGCCACGTCGATCACACAGGGTTCCTTGCGCGCGGATTTTTCCACACCTCCGCGGCCCTCCGCTACCGTATTGTGGAAGGGGCCAGCGCGGCGCAGGCACGTGCCGACCAGATCACCGCCCACGGCATCCCCATCGAAAACCAATTGAGCCGCGTCTTCACCATCGCCACTTCTACCTATCTGGCGCTTGGCGGTTTTGGCGAACGCTGGAACGGCCTGCCGATCAGCGGTGGCGTGCCAGAGAACATCCGCGGCTATGATCTGCGCCAGCTGCCTTCGCAGAACACACGTCTTGTCTTTCGCGACGAAATAGCTGCACATCTAAGGGGCGGCGCAGGGCTGGAGGACACAAATGTCTCAGGCTTGGATGGTCGGCTGAGCGTCACTCAATTTCAACACCCGAAGGTTGCTTATGAACCCGAATGATCCTGCCCGTCTTTTTTGGGCCAACCACACCAGCGATAGTCTGCATGCCATGGTCGCCCGCGACCCTGTCGCGGTGTTACCCATCGGCGCCATCGAACAGCACGGCCCGCATCTGCCGCTGTCGGTTGATACTGATATCAATGCAGGCTTGGTCACTGCCACTGCAGAAATCCTCGCGCCCACAGAGCTGCCGGTGCTGTTCCTGCCCCCCTTGCCCATCGGCAAAAGCACCGAGCATCTGGATTTCCCCGGTTCGCTGTCTTTCTCTACCCAGACGCTGATCGCCATGTGGATGGAGATCGGCGCATGTGTCGCCCGCACGGGCATCAAACGGCTGGTGTTTTTCAACAGTCATGGCGGCCAAGTCGCCCCAATGGATATTGTTGCCCGTGATCTGCGCGTGGCGCATGATCTGCTGACCTTCTCGTGCAACTGGTTTGGGTTGGGCCTGCCTGAGGGGCTGCTATCGCCGCATGAAAACACCTATGGCATTCATGCAGGTGAGTTGGAAACATCCATGATGTTGGCGCTTCATCCCAATAAATGCCGCATGGAAAAGGCGCGAAATTTTCGGTCCCACATCGAAGACCTCAACCAAGGCACGCGGCATCTGGGTTTGGGCATGGGGGGCAAACTGGGCTGGAAAGCAAACGATCTGAACCCCCAAGGGGCCTGCGGGGATGCCAGCGTTGCCACTGCCCAGACAGGCACCACCGCGATCAATCACGTCGCCGCCGAATTTGCCGCCATGCTGCATGAGGTCCATGCCTATGATCTTGGCCAAAGGCCTCGCGCATGACCCGTCAAATACTGGCCAATGTCGCCCTCCCCCCTGCCCTCACCACACTGCCCCCCAGCGAAGGCGGCTGGTGCCGCGCGGATGTGGTGATTGAGGGCGGAACCATCGCAGCCGTCATCCCGACAGGCACGCCCCCCCCTGAGACGGCCACAGTTTTTGACGCCAAAGGCGCCATCCTCACCTCGGCCTTGGTCGATTGTCACACCCATTTGGACAAAGCCCATGTGGCCGCCTTTCACGATTTTCCGGCTGGCGATCTGATGTCCGCGATCCATGCCATGGCCGCTTATAAGCAAAGCTGGACCGCTGACAGCCTGCGCGCACGTGTAGAATTTTCATTGCGCTCGGCCTATGCTTACGGTGTGCGCGCGATGCGCAGCCATGTGGATTTTTCGCTGCTGAACGCGCCCTTTGTGTGGCAGGTTATGACCGACATCCAAACGGCTTGGCAGGGTCGGATCGAGGTGCAATTGTCACCCTTGGCCGCGGTCGAGGAATTCTCCAATCCTGAATTTGTCACAGCCATATCTGCCGCCGCACAAACGCAGGGCTGCTTGGGTGTGTTCATCCACGGGCAATCTGACATGGAAACACTGCTGCAGCCCGTTTTTGACCTCGCCGCCGCGCAAAACTGGGATCTGGATTTTCACGTGGATGAGGGCACAGACCCCGCTCTGAACGGCCTTGCTGCGGTCGCCAAT
>JBDVSG010000251.1:0-26534 GCA_039967155.1 Sulfitobacter sp.
TCAGGAAATCACCGCCAAATACATCTTTTCCAAAACCAACACCCTCCAAACACGCCCCAAACCCCTTGTTTACATGACGATCACACAAATTCAGGCCCCGTATTTTTTCTTCATTTCGCTTAAAAATACGTCCAAACCGCCCGCAGAGTTTCATTTCTAAGCACCTCTTCCAGCCAAATCTCCACGCCTCAAACATATCCAACCCCTCAACAGCCGGAATCACACACGAATCCGACAATCCCGATTCCTATTCGCCCCGCAAAAAGAGAGTTGGCTCGGCCCTCACTTGTTCGGACGGACCCGCGCGGCGCTTTTGTCAGCAAAGGCTGCCAATCTAGCGCGCGCATCTGGCTGGGTGTTGACGACACCTGCGACGACCGCCTCTGCGTATGCAGCATCCATCGCCGACATATTCTGCATGTGGCTCACAGCTGAGCAGATGGCGAAGTTGGACAAAGGTAGATTTTGCGCCGCCTTGCCCGCCAGCTCTAACGCCATCTCCATGCTGGAGCCGTCAGTGATATATTGTGCCAGCCCCAAATCGACAGCGTCTTGGCCCTGATACACCCGTCCTGTTAACATCATATCGATCATGCGTGATTTCCCGACCAGATCCGTGACACGGATCGTTGCGCCACCACCAGTGAACAAGCCACGCTGACCTTCGGGCAAAGCGAAATACGCAGTTTGGTCCATCACTCTGATATGAGCCGAGCTGGCCAGCTCAAGCCCTCCTCCGACAACGGCGCCTTGCAGAGCGGCAATGATGGGAACACCGCCATATTCCATCTTATTGAACGCTTCATGCCAGCGCAGGCAGACATGCATGAAGTCGGCAGGGCTGCGATCTTCGTCGTGATGTTCGATCAAATCCAAGCCCGCGCAGAAATGATCCCCTGCCCCAGCCAAAACCACAGCGCCCACTCCTGCCCGTGACGCGGCTGAGAAGAACGTCACCAGTTCTTCAATTGTGTCGATATCCAGCGCGTTGCGCTTTGTTGGCCGGTTCAGGGTCACAACCCAAACGCCGCCATCGCGCTCCTCTATCGTGAGGTTCTTGTAATCGTCGATATTAATAGTAAGGCCCATCAGCACATCCCCTGAATAGAACAAAATTTCCCTTATGAATTTGGTGTTCTATTTCTGGCTAGATCGCAAGCATAGGTTTTCGTCAGCGCCCCAACGTTACAACGAAGGGGTTTGGTATTTTCGGCGGCCCGTTTGCCCGAGACCCTAATTAACGGGTCGCCGGCATTTTGTCGGCATGCTCTGACAAGGTTAACAGATGCGCCTCGTGTGCTTTGAGCAGGCGCCGAGCTGCGGTAAAGTTTGAAACCCCTTGGACCGAGGTGAGTTCAGGGAATAGCGCGAAAATCTCATCGCGCTGCGCATCTTTGATACCTGCCAAAGATTGCGCACCAGGTTGGAAGCTTTCTGCCCATGCACCATTCGCTAGGATGACTTCATGGTTGTCGAACATCACATGTATATAGCTGACCCGCCGCACAGGAAGGACATCAACACCTGGCAATCCCGTCAGATGTTTTGCCGCGATCAACACTTCGGATTCGCCAAACATCAATTGAGCATCTTCAGAGCTAAGCAGGATGCGGTGGTTCGGGCTGACGCATAGGTCACGCTGGGGCGAATTCTGGCCCAGCGCCCCCGCTTTGATTTGAATCGGGTAATGTGCAGGCGTTGCGGCCAGTTCTTGTGGGGACAGGTTACGGCGCCCAATCCAACGGACTTCCTTCACGCCATTATCGCGGGTGATGACCTTATCGCCGACTTGCAATTGCTGGGTCAGCACTTCGCCGCGGCGCGTGGCAACGCGCGTTCCCGGAGTGAAGCAAATCACCTGATCAATACCGCCAGTGTAGAAAAGGTTGTTCCCTTCTTCCAATGTGCCCTGCGAAATAACACCGTCGCCGTTCAGATCGACATCAGTATTCCGGTCAATCGTCAGCGTGCCGATGTTATCTGCCGCATCTGTCCCTGGCAGAACAAACAAATTGCCAAACCGTGGCGCGGAAGGATCGCTGGACACCAACACATTTGCATTGAAGCGGACGTAAGTATCGCCCAGCCCGTCACCAGAGCTTTGAATATTCGCGGTTTGCCCCGGGTTTTGCGGCGCATAGCTGTACTGAACAATCCCAGCATCAAAATCAGCTTGGCTGGCATAGACCGTGATCCCCGTGAAGGCGGAGCCACTGTCCAATTCGCCATTCTCGGTCTCGTTTATCGTTTCAAACACCACGACGGCGTCATCGGCGAAAACTTGGGATCCGCCCTGCAAGGTCATCGTCCCTTGCCCGTCATTCCCAGTGCCACTGGTGAAATTCACCGCCGCATTGTTGATGACGTCAATTCCGAAAGCAGTAAAACTTGGCATTTTTCAAACCTTCCGTGTCAGAGTAGTGCAAAGCACAGCACGCTCCTGATAAATCTATACACGACACCTCACCCTTATAAGGGGAATTTTTGGGATGGGTTTGCCGCAAACCTCTTTGATCGCAGATTCGGAAACTGATTTTCGTCAAACGCATGAGCCTCCAACATTTCCAGCTAAATAGATAACTGCCTGCCAAAGGCACTCTAACAAAGAACAGGGTCAGAAATCACTCCCTGTTCCGCGCACAGCCGTTCACAGCTACGCGATAACGGTTAACGCGTCTTCAACCAACCTGATCCACCTTGCTCGAACACCTAACAGCCCCTCCTATGGAGGCCATTGCAAAGGGAAGATGTAGATGGCTAGGAACGCAGAGGTAAAGCGGCTCCCATATTGGGGCGAAGGCGGTTTTAAACTGCGTCAACCCAGGGCGAAGCCGCGATGTCAGTTTGAACTTAGATTGCGGCACCGAGGCCAAAGACAATTGCACAACCCCTTCGCTTGACGCCTGCTCGATGGCCTTGGTGACCAATGTCTGTATGGTGCCGCTGGGCACAGCGTCTCCATACCGGATAAGATCCAACACCCAATTCTGGCGGTTCGCGTGAAAGCTAACAAAAGCGATGGGGTCTTGCCCGTCTACGGCCACAAAGATCCGTTGTCCTGTCAAATAGTCCGAATCAAACACCCCCATCGAAAAGCCCCATTCTTTACCGTGATTTTTTGCCCAGCTTGCTGAGATCTGCGTCATGCTGGGCAGGTCTGCTGAAAGAGCCTCACGGACCGTGACCCCTGCTTTTGTCGCCTGCTTCAATTTGCGCCGCAATTGCCGCCGCAGGGGGGTGTTTAGCGTCCACCCCTTCAAATCGATTACGGCATTTGCACCAATTTTCAAACAAACCCAACCGCTGCGCCTTACGACAGCGGCATCTCGCGCGCCGAGTTTGTACAATACGGCTGCCCTGCCCTCAGATGAAGCCGCCGCAACAATTAGCCCTGTACTGCGGAAGTTCAATGCCCGCCCGATGCCAACCAGATAGGACCCAGTCCGTTTTACCAGATGCGCTGACAGCCCTGAATCATCAGTGATAATCTCGGCGTCTTGGCGGTGTAATCCCCACTCCGGACAAGGAAAATTCAGATCGGCGGCGCAAGCGACCTGAAAGCCATTTTCCTTTTTAGGTGCGGGCCAAATGACTGAGGGTAGGAAAACAAGTGCTGGCGCAATCAAATACACCAGACGATACGCACAAATCGCAGATAGCATCGACGTCACATCAACATCTGGAAGCAAGACGAACAAACACAGATCAAACGCCCCTAAGCCCCCCGGACTGTTGCTGATCAATCCCGCACCAAGCGCCAGAAGATATGCAGCAAACATCTGACCGAATGGCGTCTCAGAAGGAAGGAAAACCCACAATACGACCGCAGCAGACAGCGTGTCGAGAAGCGCCCAGAAAAACAATATACCTAAGGTTTTCAGCCCAACCCCTTCAAGACGATCCCTGAAGAACCAGCAAAGCAGAGGGCTGATTACTGCCAGCGCCCCTCCCCACCATAGGGCGTGCCCGTTCGCTACGGGCAACCCTGTGACAAACACAACCGCCCCAGCCAATATAGCCCATACCACAAAAAATGACAGGCTCACGAAGGCTGAAAGCGCGCCAACTTTCGGGATTGATAGATCCCGCAGCAGCCTGCACCGGACAAGTGCGGCCGTTGCGGTGCCAAACCCAGCCAGCTGCGCAACAGCAATGGCGCGGATGCCAACCTTGCGCGCTTTGTTTGTGGAAACTCCTGTTCTCAGGACGCGGTGGGCTGTTGCATCATAGCCGCCGATACCCAAGAGACTTAGCCCCGTAAAAAAGACCCCAGCGCTCCACTGCCTCACAGAGAAGTTGCCAAACGTCCCCATGGCGTTCTGAAAATCGAAGCTGAGCGGATGGAGACGATTGATCATCAACCACGCAAATAGAATAAGTAACGGCACCGCCCAAACTTGCGGCCGTCCCATCACTGGGTTTTCAATCGAAGTCTTAAATGAATTATGCATGATCCCGTCCACCCTTGGAGGGCAGTCTTAGTCGGGTTAGTTTAATGTCCTATTAAATATCGCGTCCTAAGCCACGCGGACAGGCCTATGCCGCCGCCCCCCTTTACGCTGCAGTGTTTGTGGTTCAACTACTTTGAACAAGTTCGCGCGCCATCAGCCTTTCCACCGGAGCCTGCGGCGCCGGTGACCTGATCCGCGCATCCGCAGCATGGCGGACGAAGCCAAATTCCGGATTGTGCAAATTCGTCGTATGGAACCCAATAGAGCGCGCGCCCATGTCCCCATTCACCCCCAACCAGTTTTCAAGGTCAAAACCGGGCGACCAGACAACTTGGACCACCTCACCTGTTGTCGCATTTGTTCCTTCAAAAACAACGACGCCCACATCGGATTCAATATAGTCCGAGCGCAAGACGACAGCGTTTTGCAAACGACCTGCAAGATCCCCACCCCAAGAAAGGTCATAGGTATCACCCGTCTCAAAGACAGTCGGGTTGCTGTCATTCGCCTGCGCAGAAATGGTCAGTTCACGGATCGATTTGGGTGGGAAATCAAACAGACTCTGTTCCCCGTTGGTGTCGACGTTATCACCACTTGCTGTGGCAAATTCGGTAATGGGGGGCCTGAAAGTGACAGCCATTGATTGACATCTCCTACTTTGGTCGATGTGACAATCTGCCCGAAAGGTAAAATATTAGTTATTTTTTTCAAACAGGGTGAGCTGTTTGAAACATCCCAGACATCTGGACAACCGGAAACACCCCGCACCAGATCAATGCGGTGCAGGGTGAGGTCTTCGTTATGTCAGGCTACGGCGTAGCTTGGGCAGGCGCGACAAAATCAGAACATCCAATGCAAGCACGCTGAGCAGCGCAATCCCTGCCAGTGGAAAGGCCATGGATACAGCCAAGCCAACCAAAACCGCTCCTTGCCAAAGCGGCAGTTCACTGGGCATCGGAGGTGCAGAGAGGCGACCAGATTTCGCTGGGCGGCGTTTCCACCACAGCACAACCGAGCTGAGGCAGAGAAACAGAACCGACAGACAAAAGACCGTGTTTGCAAGTACGCTCCACACCCCCAATGTTCCCATATGCAAGGCGATCCCAACGGCCATTGCTTTGCCAAACAATGAATAATCCGCATAGCGCACGTCTGCTAAAACTTTGCCCGTGTATTGGTCCACATGCACTGTTCGGTCCGACATCGGATTGATGCTATCGCTGCTCATGGAATCGCGGCTCAGCGTCCAGACGCCTGTTGGAGATTGCGGGATGTTCAGTTGATAACGCGCGTCAAACCCGATCTCGCGGGCCAGCGTATCAACAGTATCCAGTGTCACCTGACCAATTGTGATGCCGTCGCTGCCTGCTTCACTCCCCGACGCTGGCAACGGCGTTTGCTCCAACGCCCAAGGCACTTCGCGGCGGTCATGGTTCATGCTGGCGTGGGTGTCATCTGACAGGGGAACATTGTCCCATTTGGCAGCGGGGAACTGGCTCCAGGCTTGTACCATCTTGCCCCCCCAAACACCGGACCATGCAAGCCCAGAGATCAGGAAGCAGACTAGGAACACCGAAATCCAGATGCCAACCACACCGTGCAGAGATTTCCACAAGGCCCGTCCCCGCCCAAACTTCGGGATCAGTGCACGGCGCCATCCTGTTTCACGGGGCCACCACATATAAAGCCCTGTTGCGACCAAAACCAACGCAAGCGAGGCTGCGGTTTCCAACATCCTGTCCCCCGTTACGCCCAGCATCAAGCTTCCATGAAGCCCGTCCGCAAAATCATACCAGCCACTGTGCCGTGAGAAGGTCTCGATGACGGTAGCGGTATAGGGATCGACGGCAACCATGATCGCGTCCCCCTGTGCGTCCACCCGAAACAGGGCGACCACGTCCTCAGACCGCGGGGCGATATATTGTTTTAATATGCCTTCAGGAACGGCTGCGACTGCAGCTTGTGCCTGATCGGAGACAGGTTGGATGATTTCTTGGGGGGTGACGGTGGTGCGCGCGCCGTCCCGCCCATCAATCCATGCAATCCACAGCATCGCCATGCCCGTGACCGCCAGTGCCGTCAGAAACGGGATCACGAACAGCCCAGCATAGAAATGCCAGCGCCATGCTGCGAAATAGAGTTTATTTACGCGCCCTTCGGGCTGCGCATTGGTGTCGTTAGATGTCATGTTGTGGCTCCAAGCCTATGGGCCCGCAAAGCTGCGGGCGAAAATTGAACTCAATGAGGATGAGATCAGGCTTGGGGAGGGGCGCGGCTCAGACGTGTTGGGTCAAGGGGGCGACTGTTGTGGACCAGCTGGGCGACAAAAGTCAGCTTGCGCGTGCGCTGGATAAGCTTGACCGGAGCGGTACTGTCCTCGCGCAGCAAAATTGCGGCCCCCATGAGCCGACACACCTCACATTTTTGCGCTTGTCCGCTGTCTTGCTCGCCGGTGGTGCCACAAATGTCAGTCAGAAAGCCGCCCATAGCAACATATTGCGCAAGCTCTGGCGACAAAGGCGGCCGAACACTAGTGTGCCCAAAAGCAGAAGCCGCCATCGCGATCATCAGCGCGAAGGATATCACAAGCTTGCATAGGGTGTGTCGCGCATTCAACATGGGGCGCTGGTTATCCGATTTTTTCTAGTCCTGCGAGAGTGAAATAAAAAAATATACCAAAACAGCGTATTTGGGATATGCGGCGACAAGGTATTTTTCGCCCCTGCGCCATGGCACAAAAGCCGCTGCACCAAAGGAACCTGTACAAGACAGCATTCCTGCGCCAGTCTGACCTTAGAGGTACAACAGCGTCAGCGAGCAAAATATGGAAAACACACTGGCCCGTGGACAACAACGCGGATCGCATGGTCGGCAACAAGATGAAGGCGTCTTGGTCATCAGAACCATTGCAATGCCCGCAGACACAAATCCATCTGGAGATATTTTTGGCGGCTGGCTGATGTCTCAGATGGACCTTGCAGCTGGCAATATGGCGGGGCGTGTGTCCCAAGGTCGGGGGGCCACGGTATCGGTTGAGGCCATGCAGTTCCTGCGGCCTGTAAAAGTCGGGGATGAGGTCACGCTCTATGCGACGCTGCGCAAGGTTGGCCGCACCTCGATGCGGATCCATGTGGATGTCTGGGCGCGGCCACGGTATTCAGAGAACGGCGAAAAAGTCACTGATGCCGATTTTGTATTTGTTGCATTGGATGAAAACGGAGACCCACGGCCCGTCTTTAACACCCCTTAGACGCGTGGTCAGCGGCACGGTTGGTTCGCCCGAAAGCGGCAGTCACGCCGTGACTTGCTTTGGGGCGAACATCCTAAAAGTCCCAATCAGCGTCCTGTGTCGCCACAGCTTTGCCGATCACATAAGACGACCCCGCCCCAGAGAAGAAATCATGGTTTTCATCTGAGTTGGGCGATAGCGCCGCCATGATCGCCGGATTCACCTTACACGCATCATCTGGGAACAGCGCCTCGTAGCCCAAATTTTGCAGGGCCTTGTTCGCGTTGTAATGCAGGAAGTGCTTCACATCCTCTGTCAAACCAATCGGATCATAGAGCTGCTCGGCATAGCGCGCCTCGATGACGTAAAGGTCAAACAGCAACGCAAAGGCGAAGTCCTTGATTTCCGCACGTTCCGCTGGCGACAGACGCTCAACACTGCGTTGGAATTTATAGCCGATGTAGTAGCCGTGGATCGCCTCGTCGCGGATGATCAGGCGGATCAGATCCGCCGTGTTGGTCAAACGGGCGCGGCTGGACCAATGCATCGGCAGATAAAAGCCCGAATAGAACAAAAAGCTCTCGAGGAAGACGCTTGCCACCTTCTTGCGCAGCGGGTCGCCATCCGCGCGGTATTCATCAAGGATCAGTTTTGATTTGGCTTGCAGGTGTTCGTTTTCTGCCGACCAGCGGAACGCCTCATCCACCTGAGAAGTTTGGCAAAGGGTCGAAAACACGGAAGAATAGCTGCGCGCATGCACCGCCTCCATGAAGGCGATGTTGCTCAGCACAGCCTCCTCATGGGGGGTGATGGCATCTTGCATCAACGTCGGCGCACCGACAGAGTTTTGGATTGTGTCCAGCAGCGTCAGGCCAGTGAAAACCCGAATGGCAAGGGTCTGTTCATCCGGTGTCAGCTGGGACCAGCTTTGGATATCATTCGACAGGGGCACCTTTTCAGGCAACCAAAAATTCGCCGTAAGGCGGTTCCAGATTTCGAGGTCTTTCTCATCTTCCAACCGGTTCCAATTGACGGCAGCGGGGATCATCAGGTCTTTCATGGGCTTGGCTTTCAATTAGAGCGAACAGGAAACGCAGCCTTCGACTTCGGTCCCTTCAAGGGCCGCTTGACGCAGGCGAATGTAATAGATTGTTTTGATACCCTTTTTCCAAGCATAGATCTGGGCGCGGTTGATGTCGCGGGTTGTTGCTTCGGCTGGGAAAAACAGCGTCAATGACAGGCCCTGATCCACGTGTTGTGTGGCAGCGGCATAGGTGTCGATGATGGCTTCTGGCCCGATCTCATAGGCGTCACGGTAGAATTCCAGATTTTCGTTGGTCATATATGGCGCGGGGTAATAGACGCGGCCAATCTTGCCTTCTTTGCGAATTTCGACCTTCGACGTGATCGGATGGATCGAGGAGGTCGCATAGTTGATATAGCTGATTGAGCCCGTGGGCGGCACAGCCTGAAGATTGCGGTTATAAAGCCCGTGCTCCATGACGTTTTCACACAGTGTCGCCCAGTCGTCGCGGGTTGGCACCGCAATCCCCGCTGTTTCAAACAAGGCCTCAACACGTTTGGTTTCAGGGTGCCAATCACGGTCGGTGTATTTGGCGAAAAACGCCCCATTCGCATAGGTAGAAGCGTCAAACCCCTTAAAGCGAATGCCTTTTTCGCGGGCCAATGCGCAAGAAGCGCGCAGGCAATGATAAAGCACTGTTGCGAAGTAGATATTGGTGAAATCAATGCCCTCTTCGCTGCCATAATGGATCTGCTCACGGGCAAGAAAGCCGTGCAGATTCATTTGACCCAACCCGATGGCATGGCCTTCGTCATTGCCTTTGCGGATGGAGGGCACCGAATTGATAGCGCTCATTTCGCTCACGGCGTTCAGGGCACGGATCGCAGTTTCCACTGTGCCGCCCAGATCGCCCCCATCCATCGCCCGCGCAATATTGAGCGAGCCAAGGTTACAAGAAATATCCGTGCCCATCTGCGCATAGCTCAGATCATCGTTGAATTCAGACGCCGTGTTCACCTGCAGGATTTCCGAGCACAGGTTCGACATGGTGATCCGGCCATCGATGGGGTTGGCACGGTTCACTGTGTCTTCAAACATGATGTAGGGATAGCCGCTCTCGAACTGGATTTCGGCAATGGTTTGGAACAACGCGCGCGCGTTGATTTTGGTTTTGCGGATGCGCGGGTCGCCGACCATTTCATGGTATTTTTCGGTGATCGAAATCTCGGAAAAGGCACAGCCATATAGCTTTTCAACATCATGGGGCGAAAAGAGATACATGTCCTCATTCTTTTTCGCCAACTCAAAGGTGATGTCAGGGATCACAAGCCCAAGAGACAGCGTCTTGATACGGATCTTCTCATCCGCGTTTTCCCGTTTGGTATCAAGGAACCGCAACACATCAGGGTGGTGGGCGTTAAGATAGACCGCGCCCGCGCCTTGCCGCGCGCCCAGCTGGTTAGCATAAGAAAAGCTATCCTCTAGAAGTTTCATCACCGGGATCACACCAGAGGACTGGCCCTCGATCCCTTTGATCGGGGCGCCCTGTTCGCGAATGTTGGTCAGCATCAAGGCAACACCGCCACCCCGCTTACTGAGTTGCAGAGCCGAATTAATACCCCGCCCGATGCTCTCCATATTGTCTTCGAGGCGCAGCAGGAAACAGGACACAAATTCGCCCCGTGCTTTTTTGCCCGCATTCAGGAAGGTGGGCGTGGCAGGTTGAAACCGCCCTGCGATGATCTCATTCATCAGGCGCATCGCGTCCGCTTCATCCCCTTGGGCCAGCGCCAAAGCAACCATCACAACGCGGTCCTCATACCGTTCAAGGTACCGCAGGCCGTCCCACGTTTTTAGAGTGTAGGAGGTGTAGTATTTGAAGGCGCCAAGGAAGCTTGGGAAACGGAATTTATGGTCAAAGGCCGCGGACCAAATACGGTGCAAGAACGTTCGGTCGTATTGATCCAGCACTTCGCCTTCGTAATAGCCTTCAGCCACCAGATACCGCAGCTTTTCATCCAGCGAATGAAAGAACACGGTGTTCTGATTTACATGTTGCAGAAAATACTGCCGCGCGGCCATGCGGTCGGCGTCGAATTGGATCTGACCTTCGCTGTCCAACAGGTTCAGCATCGCATTTAGCGCGTGGTAATCAAGGTCAGCGGTCAGGTTGGCATCAAGCATTGTGTGTCCCAAAATCTGTTCAGCCCGTTACGAATACGGGTGATGTCTGTATCTGTGCCTGCCAACTCGAACCGAGCAAGAACAGGCACGTTGCATTTGGCGGCGATGACGTCCCCTGCCATAGCAAAGGTTGCGCCGAAATTACGGTTGCCGCTGCCAATCACACCGCGCAGCAAGGCACGGGTCGCAGGATCATTCAGGCAGGCGATTACCTGTTTAGGCACCGCACCGTGGCCCGCGCCATCCGCATAGGTCGGGCAAATCAACACAAAGGGTCGTGTGATCCGCAAAAGAGGTTCGTCCACGCAAATCGGCAGACGCAGCGCAGGCAAGCCCAGCCGCTCGATAAAGCGGCGGGTGTTTCCAGATGCGCTCGAAAAATAGAGCAAATCCCCCACTGCCATTAGGCCAACTGGCTGATCATATCGGGCCGAAAGCCTGCCCAGTGATCTTCGCCTGACATGACAACAGGAACCTGCCGGTAGCCCAAGCTTTGGACTTTTGCCATTGCGTCTGCATCTTCGGTGATATCGATCACATTGTAGCTGAGATTACGGGCGTCCAACGCCCGTGTGGTGGCGGTGCATTGCACGCAAGCAGGTTTGGAAAAAACAGTGATGGTCATGGTCGGCTTTCCTTGTCGCGTTTCTGACGAGGGAAAGGGACACGGAACCGAAGGCAAACCTGAGGCGCCAACAGATCACGCACCCCAAGGCCCACCGCCTTCGGTTGTCTTATCACGCTCAGGCAGGTCTCCTGACTTTGTGGCTCAGATGCTGCGGCCCTCCTTCCCAGTATAAATATACCAGTGGGTACGGGCCGTGGCTTGCCACTTACAGTTGCGGGGGCAGCGACGGAATTACACCATCTTCCCTCTTAGCCTGCGGTGCGACTCGCAGGAACCAAAGCAACCCTATATTGGGGTTCGGCACAGCAAATTGTCAACATGTAGATTGCCCTCAAGCCCATTTCAAAGACAGATAGAAGCCGTTGGTTTCCTTACACTCTCGTCTTAATCAACCCTGAAGATGTCGCATACAGCCCATTCCAAATACGTGTTTCCATTATATCTGCCATTGCAAGGTGCCACCCCAAAAGGGTGGAGAATTGGGAAGCTGGTGAAAACCCAGCGCTGCCCCCGCAACGGTAATGACATGCGCGGGCGCGATAACAGCCACTGGGGTAAGACACCCTGGGAAGGGATCGCGCTTTGGCCTGAAATGGTCCTGTCAAAGTCCGGAAACCAGCCTTGCAAAGACGTCAAACCGCGGGTGGCGGTGCGGGCGCCGCATGTGGTCGCACGTCTGTTTTTTCTGCGTCTACACGGTGTCTGATCTTCCCCCGTCCCAACACGCCGCGCAGATACGGCAGGAGGCAAACAAGATGACCGACGCAATTCAGCAAATGCTGGCAAGGCGCCAGACAGGATACAGCCTTGAACAGAATTTCTACACCAACGAAGAGGTCTTTCAGGCCGATCTGGAACAGATATTCTACCGCGACTGGTTGTTCGCCGTACCCGCCTGCGAGCTGGAAAAAGCGGGCAGCTATGTCACCCACCAAATCGGCGCCTATGGCGTGATTTTGGTGAAAGGCGCCGACAATGAGATTCGGGCCTTTCACAATGCCTGCCGACACCGTGGGTCGATCATCTGTAAGTCTGCAAAAGGCAACGCACCCAAACTGGTATGCCCCTATCACCAATGGACATACGAACTAGATGGCCGCTTGCTGTGGGCGCGGGACATGGGCGAAGGGTTCGACCCGTCAAAACATGGGCTGAAACCGGTTCATTGCCGCGTGTTGGCGGGCCTTGTCTATATTTGCCTTGCCGATCAAGCGCCCGATTTCGATGCTTTTGCCGAGATGGCCAGCCCCTATCTGGCTGTGCACGACCTTGAGAACGCGAAGGTTGCGCATGAAAGCTCCATTGTAGAGAACGGCAACTGGAAGCTCGTGTGGGAAAACAACCGCGAATGTTATCACTGCGGCGGCAATCACCCTGGCCTGTGCCGTTCCTATACCGATGATCCGACCGTCACTGGCATCGTAGACGGCGAAACGCCTGAGCATTTGCAGGCGCATTTCAACAAATTGGAAACGCAGGGATATCCATCGCAATTCCGCATGTCCGAGGATCAGCAATACCGTCTTGCGCGCATGCCCCTTTTGCCAGGCGCCAAAAGCTTCACCATGGATTTGCAACCCGCCACACAGAAGATTCTGGGCCGTGTAAAAGATGACAGCGCGGGCACTTTGGTAAAATACCATTATCCAAGCACGTGGAATCATTTCCTGCCAGACCACTCTATTATTTTCCGAGTGACACCATTGACGGCCACCACAACCCAAGTGACCACAAAATGGTTGGTCCACAAAGATGCGGTGGAAGGTGTCGACTATGACCTGCCCCGCCTGACCGAGGTCTGGGAAAACACAAATGAGGAAGACCGCCGTGTGGTTGAGGACAACCAAAAAGGCATCAACTCCCCCGCTTATGAACCAGGACCCTATTCGAAAACCCATGAAACTGGCGTGATCGGTTTCGTTGATTGGTACACAACGGCACTGGAAAACCGCCTAACGCCTACGCGGATGGCAGCAGAATGAGCGGTTTGATGTCCCAGCAAATGCCCGCCCTCACCATGTGGCGTGATGATGAACCTTTGCAATGCGTTTCGGTCATCCCAGAGGTCCCGAATACGGCCACCTTTAGCTTCCAATCTCCTTCAGGGGCGCTGTTTGATTTCCTACCCGGGCAGTTTCTGACCTTGGAAATCCCCACCCCCAGCGGCACCGTGCACCGCACCTATACGATTTCCTCATCGCCTTCGCGACCGCGCTCGATTTCGATCACGGTAAAGGCCCAAGCAGACAGCATCGGGACCCGTTGGATGCTGGACCACCTAACCCCTGGCATGCAGATCAAAGCGATTGGGCCTGCAGGGCAATTTAGCCACCTGAAAAAACCTGCTGACAAATACCTCTTCATCACAGCGGGTTCTGGCATCACGCCAGCGATGTCCATGACCACCTATATGTTTGATCTGGGGGTTGAGCCGGATATCGTATTCATCAACTGCGCACGCAGACCATCCGAGCTGATTTTCCGCGAACGGTTAGAGCATATGGCCAGCCGCGTTCCCGGTATTGATTTGAAATTCGTCGTCGAAGACGCCGACCGCTTTGCGCCTTGGACGGGGTATCAAGGGCAATTCAACCAGCTGATGCTGGGGCTGATGGCACCTGATTATCTCGACCGTGCGGTTTATTGCTGTGGGCCTGATCCCTTCATGCAAGCTGTGCGTGAGGCACTGCAGGGCCTTGGCTTTGACATGGACAATTATCATCAAGAAAGCTTTGGCGCCTCCGTCGAAACAGCCGCGAAACAAGTGACTCCCGATGATGTGGTTCCAGACGATAACGCCACCGCTGAGATCAACTTTGTCGCTTCTGGCGTCACAGCAAACGCAACCGAAACCGACACCGTTCTTGCTGTTGCCAAGGCGAGCGGCCTCAATATTCCCTCTGGCTGCACCTTTGGTGTCTGCGGCACCTGCAAGGTGAAGAAAACCGCAGGCGAAGTACATATGGTTCACAATGGCGGGATCTCGGAGGACGACATCGCAGAGGGATATATCCTAGCCTGCTGTTCGCATCCGATCGGAAAGGTAGAGGTCGACATCTAGGGCTTGGCCATTGCGCATTTGATCCCCTCGCTTGGGGGATCAAATGCCATCCCAAGCTTGGCCGCTTTGCCACAATCCATGTCGATATCTGAGCTTACGCCCTAACCTGCGGTTTTCTTGTAAATGCAGCTTTCTTGCGCTTTGAGCCAAGGCCTAACAACTGCAGACCGGGATAAAGATACTTCGATCAGAGATAAAATAAACAATTAAATTCAATAACTTAATTTAAATCACTTCGGAATGAGGGCAAAGACCCCGCGAAAATTGGGGCATGTAGTTGCGAAACTGATTTCATCAGAATCTTCTGCAAGAAGTCAGGCTCACGTCATCATTTCAAGGACCATATCCACGTCAACGAAGATAGCGCTTACGCCCCCTTTCCCAGTTTGGCGAAAAGCGGGGATTTTGCCGAACAGAACACATGCGAAAACACCTTAAAAGGTACCAACTCCGCGCTGGCAGGCATACGGGAGCGGATGAAAGTTCGCGACGGTATCAAGCGCAAGCTCCGGAAGTTCATCGATCTCAGCGAGGAAGTCATTCAGGTGTTGTCGAGCAAAGACGACATGCCGAACGAATCCGCGACCAGTTCTTGGAACAAGCGGTTTCAGCGTGCCGACCCGGTAAAGCGCTTCCACCTGCCCCCTATTGCCTCCGATATATTCAGCGACATCTTGCAGTGGCACTGCAGTTTTCGGCGCTTCGATCACTGGCATCATCGTCGCCGCGTCGAGAACCATATTGCCGTTTTCAACATCGGTTGCAGTCGACGGGATCTGGTCGAGCTTCTTCAGGAGGCGACAAAGGCGCGGAGGGTCGACGCCCACTTCGGCAGAAAGGCTATAGATCGTGTAGTATCGGCGATCGGTGATCTCGACACCCAGCACCGTTTTTCCTGGCTCTACCGCTGAGTGTTTTATGATATGATCGCGCAGGATATCCCGTATCGGCCCAGGATCGATGGTATTACTGCGTCGATTGCTCCGGGCCCTTTTCCGATAGATCGAAAACAATGTCCGTCACCTCTTCTGCTTGGGCGGGAATAAGCCTTGTCAGCGCCACCTGATGACCATGCTCGAGGATAGCTCCAAGCATCTCTTAGGCTGCAAGCACCTGTTCTAAAGTCTGCCGCTCCAGCCACAACATATACTCAGGTATTTCAGATTTGACTTCCTTCACTTGCTCCAAAGGCCGCCCTCCGAGTGCGGTCCGCAAATGGGTCGTGTTTTTCACCGGTGCCGCCGTCAACCCTACGCAGTGCTTATCGCACCGGCAGATGGGCCTAAAGCCCCAGAGCAGACGAAAGAGACTGTTCGTCTAGGCTACAGGACAACATGTATGCTGGAAGGAATTCCCTTCTGCCTTGGGATACGAACCTTTTATTTTCTAGCGGAAAATCTAGCGTACAGCTTCATGATCTTTCCGCTGGCCAAAACAAGCACTCCATTTTTATAAGTCCGATGTCCGCAGACAGCACCCTTTGCACCGCCGTACGAATGGCGCTTTGTGGCCATTGATCCGTTGCATCACAGGCGAGCGGCCTCATTGAAAAAACGCTAAGTATTGAAACATGCCGACTTCTGATCCACGGGTGGTATCAGCCCCTGCCCCTAGGTGGCAATCGCGCTTCAGAGCACGTTTGCTTAGCAACGCTAGCTGGTCGGGTTCCGTTTATGAAGTCGGCTTAGCTTTCGCGACGCCGCGTGCTGGGATCAAAGCAAGATAAAATCATCCGCGCTAAGCTCGGCGTGGTTGAGGAGAGTTGCAACCAGCCGTGTCGCTTCATCACCCGAACCATCGGTATCCACCCACAATTTACCTGACGTGGCATCATAGATCACCCGATCTTCGCTACCGTAAAGCGCCCGATCTGCGGAATCGTTATTCCCATTGGCCAGCAAGAACGCATCGGCGGACAGTGTGCCTGCCGCGCCCAAACCCAGATCAAGCGCGATCTTATCCTCGCCGGAGGTAAAATCGATGATTTGGTCGGCCTGTGCATGACTAACGACATCACTGAACACAAATGTATCGGCGCCGCCTTGCCCTTTCAGGATATCCCGCTTTCCGCCGCCATCCAGAACATTGTCACCCATGTTGCCAATCAGCGTATTGTGTCTGTCATTTCCGGTGCCGTTAATGTTATTTCGGCTCAGCAAATGCAAGTTTTCGAGGTTGTCGCCCAGCTCAAAGCTGACCCACGATTTGATCAGATCGTTTTCGCCTTCGCCACTTTCTTCGATCACAACATCCCCGAAGTCCTGAACAAAATAAGTGTCATCCCCGTCTTCGCCAATCATCGTGTCCGCATTGCGCCCTCCATCAAGGGTATTATCCTGATCATTACCGGTGAGGGTGTTCATCAACCCGTTGCCGATCCCCGTCACAGCCTCCCCTGTAAGTTGCAAGTCTTCGATGTGCTGGCGACCCAAACTGAAATCAACGCTTGAGAAAACCGTATCAGTGCCCGCCCAATTGCGGCTTTCGAATACCTGATCCTCCAAATCATCAACGATGAAGCGGTCGCTGCCCGCATCGCCAATCATCAGATCCGCGCCAGCCCCCCCGTCAATCAGGTTGTCCTCGGTGTCACCCCGAAGCGTGTCATTCAACGCGCTGCCATAGAAATAGAATGAGGCCAAATTGCTGGAACCATCGATAACATAGGACTCGCCTGGTCTGCCTACGCGATCGACGACGCCAGTTGCCCCGACGATCACATCGTCGATGCCGTCGCCATTCACATCACCCGCGCCCGATACACTAAGCACCTCGTTGCCTCCAGCCACGCCACCTTGTATGACAAAGCCATCGCGAAAGTCCAAATCGGTAAGATCAACAAGCATCCGCGTGTTGCCAGCAACGCCCGCGCCCGATACACTCCACCCCGCCAAATAAGAATACCTTTCGCCTCGCACATAGCTTTCGCCTTGAATGATGAACCTTCGGATTCCGTCAAAAGCGAAAGGTCGAAAACGACGGAAGGGGTGCTCCTATTATAAGGTCCTCAAAAATCTAGTTTGGGTACCTTCAGGCACCCCGGAAAAAACCTACACATGCGCGCCAGATGAAATTGAGGGCTATCTAACCTTCCAATGAGCGCAGCGCTCCATTTTTTCAACTTATAGTAGCCAATTTCCATGGTCAAATCTCAACGGATCGTTGCGCAAAGAAAGTAATTCATGGTGCGGAACAGGTCTGTTCTGGGCTGGGAATTGGACCTGTCGCGGTTTAATGCCGCACCTTTTTCAGTAGTCTCTGTCGTGTCTAGATGAGGCATGTGGCGACAGTCAAAATATGGTAAATATAACGAGCCAGATTGCTTTGTGTTAATTGACGCTCATCTTCGCGGGACCTTTAGCCTGATTCAGAGACAACTTTGCCCCGATCTACAGCCTCAGTGTGTCCATGCACCACGGCGGTTTGTCGCAAAGTTTTCGCCGTAGCCGCCTTGGCGAATGTTCGGCTTGCGGCGATGTGGTTCTTGCACTTGCGGCTCGATGCCGTGTTCATCTGCATAGGCCAACGCATCTTCCTTGCTGGCGAATTGCAGGCGCACCTGACTTTGTGTGTCGGCCGAAGACGTCCACCCCATCAGCGGGTCCACTTCGCGGGCCTCTGTTGGTGCGAATTCCAACACCCATTTGTTGGTTTTTGCTGTGCCCGAAGACATGGCAGTACGGGCTGGCTGATAAATTCTCGCGCGCATCGGGTTTCTCCGTCTGATGTAGGACAGGATATGGCATGTGCTGGCGCGTGGATCAAGACCGCGCTCTGCTGACAGTTTATGACATGTGAATGCCAACTGTGACCTTGAACACCTGTAAAAACATGGCACTTATAGAAGACCCAAGCTGGAGACAGACCAATGCCCTATGCGCAAACCGACACAAGCGATGTGACACCGCAGGTATTGGCCAATCCTGCCCCCGATGTGCGCAACCGACCCAAATTGGAAGGCGGTCAAACATTTGTTTTGCATACGGAATTTGAGGCTGCTGGGGATCAGCCCACCGCGATCAAGGAGCTGTCCGAGGGGATTCGCAGTGGCGAACGGGATCAGGTTCTTTTGGGCGCCACGGGAACGGGTAAGACCTTTACCATGGCCAAACTGATTGAAGAAACCCAACGCCCCGCCATTATCCTTGCGCCGAACAAAACCCTTGCCGCGCAGCTTTATGGCGAATTCAAAGGGTTTTTCCCTGACAATGCTGTCGAATATTTTGTCAGCTACTACGACTATTACCAACCCGAGGCCTATGTCGCGCGCTCGGATACTTTCATCGAGAAAGAATCACAAATCAACGAACAGATCGACCGCATGCGCCACTCAGCCACGCGGTCCTTGCTGGAACGTGACGATGTGATCATCGTGGCCTCCGTGTCGTGCATTTACGGTATCGGCTCGGTTGAGACCTATGGCGCCATGACCCAAGATCTGACGGTGGGCGCCTCTTATGACCAGCGTCAAGTGATCGCTGATTTGGTGGCCCAAGCCTACAAACGTAATGATGCCGCCTTCCAGCGGGGATGTTTTCGGGTGCGCGGCGACAGTCTGGAGATTTTCCCCGCTCACCTAGACGACCGCGCGTGGCGGCTGTCTTTCTTTGGCGAAGAGCTGGAAAGTATCACGGAGTTCGACCCGCTGACCGGCGAAAAGACCGGCATGATGGAACAAATCCGCGTTTATGCGAACTCACATTACGTGACCCCGAAACCCACAATGAACCAAGCCGTAATTGGCATCAAAAAAGAGCTCAGGCAACGGTTGGATCAGCTGGTTGGCGAAGGCAAACTGCTCGAAGCACAACGACTAGAGCAGCGCTGCAACTTTGATCTGGAAATGTTAGAAGCAACAGGCGTTTGCAACGGGATTGAGAACTACTCGCGCTACCTCACTGGGCGCGCGCCAGGTGAGCCGCCCCCCACGTTATTTGAATTCATACCCGACCATGCCATTGTTTTCGCTGATGAATCCCACGTTAGCGTGCCGCAGATCGGCGGCATGTATAAGGGTGACTTTAGGCGCAAAATGACGCTGGCAGAACACGGATTCCGCCTGCCATCATGTATGGACAACCGCCCGCTGAAGTTTGAGGAATGGGATGCGATGCGCCCGCAGTCTGTTTTCGTCTCGGCCACCCCTGCCGATTGGGAGCTGGAACAGGCGGGGGGTGTTTTCACCGAACAAATCATCCGTCCCACTGGCCTGATTGACCCCCAGATCGAAATCAGGCCCGTTGAAATGCAGGTTGATGATCTGCTGGATGAAGTCCGAAAAGTGACCGCTGACGGCATGCGGACGCTGTGCACCACATTGACCAAGCGCATGGCAGAAGACCTAACCGAATACATGCACGAACAGGGCATTCGCGTGCGCTATATGCACAGCGACATCGACACAATTGAACGGATCGAAATCCTGCGCGATCTGCGCCTTGGTGCCTTTGACGTTTTGATTGGTATCAACCTGTTGCGCGAAGGTTTGGACATTCCCGAATGTGGTTTGGTCGCAATTTTGGACGCGGACAAGGAAGGTTTCCTGCGCTCAGAAACGTCGCTGGTCCAAACTATTGGGCGTGCCGCGCGAAACGCCGAAGGCCGTGTGATCATGTATGCTGACCGGATCACCGGCAGCATGGAACGCGCCATGGGCGAGACAGAGCGCCGCCGCACCAAACAGATCGCCTATAACGAAGAACATGGCATCACCCCGATGACCGTGAAAAAGAACGTCGAAGATATTCTGGCGGGCCTTTACAAGGGCGACACCGACCAATCCCGTGTGACTGCCACGATCGAAAACCCCTTGGCGGGAGGCAACCTGCAATCCGTTCTCGATGGGCTGCGCACTGACATGCGCAAAGCGGCCGAGAACCTTGAATTTGAAGAAGCCGCGCGCTTGCGTGATGAGGTCAAACGTCTCGAGTCAGTTGACCTGACAATCGCGGATGATCCTATGGCGCGACAGTATGCGGTTGAAAAAGCTGTGGATGACGCCAAGAAATCCTCTGGCCGCAGCACAATGGGTCGGGGTGGCATGCGTGGCGGGGTAAAGCGGCGGGGCCGTTAAGCGTTAGATCGGCGCGGGTCGGAGCATTTTTGAAAACCCGACCCGCCCGCCTTTGCCAATTGATCCCGTGACCAGCCAGTCTTTGCGCAAGAGAGGATGCTCCCCGCGCCATGCTCGAAACCTGTCATTGCTCACAATTTGGAAGCGGCCACGCTGACAGGCCTGCAACAACAACGCATCCGCAGGTGTTCCGCGCGGCGCGATGGTAACCAGAGCAATTGCCGCCAGATGGTCCAGCTGGTCTTGGCCCAGATGCCGCCAAATGCTGTGGTCAAAAAAAATATGGGGCATAAATCGCCGCGCCAATAAGGCACATGCGACCCTATCGGGCACCGCACTATCCGCCTGCCCCCCGCGCCAGAACACCACATTTGACCCGTCCATCAATATTTTTGCAGGCATAATATTCGTTCTCGGCTCTGAATGTCCCTGTAGATATCGCTAGCGGATCAAGTGCAAATACTCAAAGCACATCCACCTCTTGAATGCTCCTTTCAGCAAATAGGTAACACTTTGTTAGCCATTCTTAATCAAAATTGATTCAGGAGTTTGACACCGTGCTATACCGCCTCTTTGTGCTACATATCTGCCTTTGCTTGGCCCAAACCGCACAAGCGGGACCTTGGCTACGTGAAAAAGGCGCGGCGTTCCTCGCGGTGTCGTTTTCCACAACGTATTTTCTCGATACCAGTTCCCAGACCTACCTAGAATACGGCCTCACCGACAAAATGACGATCATCGCAGATATCGGGATTGCCCGCCTGCGCAATTCACCCACGGGCGGCTATACGACCCTATCGTTCAGGCGCTCAATTTTGCCTGCAGATCGCACATCAAAACTGGCCTATGAACTGGGTGTGGGCACAGGGTGGATCGGAGATGAGTTTCTGCCGCATGTGCGCACTGGGCTCAGCTGGGGGCGTGGCATATCGATGGGCAAGAAATCTGGCTGGACAACCATAGAAAGCGCCGTGAACTGGGATCTGACCAACCAACTACATGTCGCCAAACTTGATGCGACTTTGGGGATAAACTTCACGGATGTGACCGCTGGCATGATGCAAATCTACTCTGCCCATACTGTTTATGACTCAATCGCGACAATCGCTCCTTCGATCATCATCAGCCCAAAGAACGGAAAATACCGCCCGCAGATCGGCACCGAAAGCCAGATTGGAAATATTCAAAATAGTGTCCTGAAACTTGGTCTATGGCGCGACTTTTGAAAAAGGCCCTGACGCATTCGCGCCAGAGCCCTCAATGGGGCCGCTAGACCACGTCATTATCCATGCGTGCAGTAACCGCAATCTTGCCCCGCACGGCTTCGGACCAGATAACATGGACCTGATCGGTATCCGTTCCTTGCTGTGCGCGCACAAATGGGTTGTCGTAATTATACGCATTTGCCGCATTGCGCACCCCACCGCGCACCACCACGGCATCGACGTTCAAAGAGCGCGCTTCGAACGGTAAACTCGGCCCTGTGTCCACAACCCAAGTCTGCGAATCCGTGTTTTGCTCAAATTCGATCAAATGCGGGTTCGCCACTGGGTTGCTAATGCCGTGAAATGAATTCCCCTCAAACCGGATGTTCCGCATGCGGGTGTAATTCAGATCGGCAAAGCTGGTATCCACACGTTCAACCCGATCAATGTTACCATTGATGCTGCGGAAACGGTTACCAGAGACGTTTAAACCATTGATGAAATGACCTGAGCCATAGGGCTTCACAATCAGATAGCTAAAGCTCGTTGCCACCTCGCCTGACAGGAAAACATTGCCCGAAATCTCTAGTGAACTGAACGAAAAGCCGCTCGGGAATTCAGGGCTCGGGTCACGTTCATTGGACCATTCAAGAAATGCGTTATCAATGTAGTTATTTGAAAACACGCAAGACGCATAGGCTTCTGCCAAAACAACGCCTGCACTGCGAACGCCGCCGTCCACTGTATCCCCTTGGAAGAAATGATTGCCAATAATCAGATGGTTTTGCCCCGTCAAAACCGCAAAATGCCGGAACCGTTCTGCGCGGCAGTGTCGAATCTTCACATCGTTTGCGTTTACATTCAACGCGATAGACTGGCGCTGAGAGACATTTACATTGTTCTCAGCGGATAGAAACTGGCACCCTTCAACAAACATCCCCTGACACCCCCCCCCAATAGAGGTGATCCCACGGTCCTTGGGTGTTGTGATAAAGCTGTCGCGGACAGTAAAAATTGTGCCTGCGCCAGCCAGCATGATGGCACTACAAAATCCCTGACACTGGAATTCAATGTCACGCAACACGAATTTGGCCAACACATCAAAACCGCTAAAGTCCAACAGATATTTGAACCGCTGGAAGGTAAAGTTCTGCGTTCCTTCCGCGTCATATAACGCCCCGTTCAGTGTGATCTCCGAACGTGCGACATTCACATCGCGCACATAAATCTCGCGGCCAACCCCCGTTCCGGAAACAAGGCTGCCAATAGCGATGTTTGCGATATTGGCCACATTCGTCAATGTCCGTGAATTGCCTGCGCTGTAGGTCGCGGTGGATGTAACGGTCGTTGTGTCCCACGCATTATTATCCAAGGCGATCAATTGACCGTTGTGAATAACGCGACGCGTTTCATAACGTGTTCGGCTTGGAACAGCGGCTTGCATGTCAACAGGACCGTTGAGCGCGACCTTCCGCCCCCCCAAATCAAGCGAGTCATGATCCGCGTTATTTAACAAGGCTTGGAATGCTTTGCGAAACGCCAGTTCTTCATCATCGAACGCTTGGATATAGTTTGGCAGATCAAAGTTCTGACGCAGCAGCAAAACAGCCTCGGTTGGCATTGTCACTGTGCCTTCAAACATGGTGGGCGCATCAAACGTGACATCCCCCTCTAACCGAAAAGTACCGGCGGGGATCAGAACCGTACGGTCGTTGGCGGCAGAATTTGCAGCCTCAAACGCAGCAGTGTCATCGGTTACGCCATCGCCGATCGCGCCGTAGTCACGCACATCAACCGTCGCCACGATATCGCCCAAGAAATAAGAGGAAACATCCGTAATCTCGATGTCATCGACCCGAAGGACACCTCCGTTTTGGCCCAGCAGATCAATGCCGAAATGCCCGTAATCAGCCGTGCTTCCCCACACCATATCAACGCCGCTCCGATTACCGATACCGACAATCGCACTGACCTCGACCACTTCACCATAACTGGTCAAAGCAACCGTTTCGCCCTGTGTTGTAACCCCTGAAACCGCTGTCCCGTTGGATTGCGCCGCATAGGCCGCAATGCGTACCGAAGGTAGATTCCCACTGACCGCTTTGATGCGCACTTTGATTTGTAGATAGCAGCCCGGTGTGATGGGCGTTTCGCCCTTATACCGCAACTGCTGTGTGCTTTCAGATTTGAGAATCTCCAGAGCACCGCCAAAATCCTGATCAGCGGGCACATAGGCGCCATAGCCATTCGTCGCGTAAGTCGGCGTTCCCGCCGTACCATTGCCGCTCGAATATGCCTCTAGCCCTTCGGAATAGGGGGCAGGTGTCAGTTGTGTTCCGCTCGTTATTGCCACGTTCATTGATATCCCTTTCGCGCTTCTCCGGCGCAACTGCCGGAGAAGTATCGGGAAATATCAATGAGAGGTTAAAGGCCGACTATACCACCGTCACGGTGGCGTTGCGCCAAAGGCCTTACCCCAGCAGCTTTCCTGCCAGTGCATCGTCAATCAACGCAATGGTTTCATCCACACCGTAGAGCGCGATAAATCCACCAAACCTCGGCCCCTGAGAGGCCCCCAGTAACACTTCGTACAGCGCCGCAAACCAGCCACGCAAGGGATCGAAACGTTCGCGACCGCAGGCGAACACCTCTGATTGCAAGGCTTCCGCATCCAAGCCACCGTCCCATTCAGCAAGACGTCCACGCAGATCTTCCAGCGCCTCACGCTCCAGATCGGTTGGCGCGCGGAATACCTTCGCAGGCTTCACAAAATCATTGTAATAGCGCACCGCATATTCAGCAGCTGCGTCCATGCCAGGGTTGTTTTCGGGTGTCGCATCGGGTGCATAGCGCTGAATGAAACCCCACAGCTGCCCCTTATCCTCAGCCGAAGAAACAGAGGCGAGGTTCAGCAACATTGAGAACGGCACAACCATATCCGATTTCGGCACATCGCCGCTGTGGATATGCCAAACAGGGTTATTCAGCTGCGCTTTGATGTCTTGAGTTTCAAAGGCGCGTAGCTGTTGGTGGTATTCGTCGACTGCTTTCGGGATCACATCGAAATACATGCGCTTGGCTGTCTTCGGCTTCAGATACATGAAATAGGACAGCGATTCCGCTGAGGCGTAGGTCAGCCATTCATCAATAGACACACCGTTGCCAGAAGTTTTGGAAATCTTGTGGCCGTCTTGGTCCAAAAACAATTCATATGAGAAATGTTCTGGCGCGCGCGCCCCCAAAATGCGGCAAATCGAATCGTAGATCGGCGTGTTGGTGGAGTGATCTTTTCCGTACATCTCAAAATCGACGCCCAGCGCTGCCCAGCGCGCCCCGAAATCAGGCTTCCACTGCAACTTCACATTGCCGCCTGTCACGGGCAGCGTCATTTCTTCGCCATCTTCAGTGTCAAACGTGATCGTATGCGCCTTGGCGTCTACGCTTTTCATGGGGACATACATAACACGGCCGGTCACGGGGTGAATTGGCAGGAAAATCGAATAAGTCTTGCGGCGCTCTTCGCGCAGGGATTTGAGCATCACGGCCATGATCTCATCATATTTTTCGACCGCGCGCTTCAAAACTTCGTCGAACTGGCCTGAACCATAGAACTCAGCGGCCGAGATAAATTCATATTCGAACCCGAACGTATCCAAGAAACGGCGTAGCATCGCGTTGTTATGATGGCCAAAACTCTCATGTGTACCGAATGGATCGGGCACAGAAGTCAGGGGGCGTTGCAAATGTTCTTCCAACGCTTCGGGGTTCGGCACATTGCTGGGCACTTTGCGCATGCCGTCCAGATCATCCGAGAAACACACAAGCCGTGTCGGAATATCGCTGATCGCTTCAAAGGCGCGGCGGATCATCGTCGTGCGCGCGACCTCGCCAAAGGTGCCGATATGCGGAAGACCTGACGGCCCGTACCCTGTTTCAAACAGGACATAACCCTTTTCGGGTGTCTTCCCCTGAAAACGTTTGAGCAAACGGCGCGCTTCTTCAAAGGGCCACGCTTTGCTCTGCATTGCTGCATCCCGCATCTCAGACATATCAGACTTCCCGAAAAATTGGTCGGCGCGTATTCGCCCCGCTAGAGCTTCATCTATTGCGCAAGGCTGCTGCCGTCAATAATCTGCATCATGACACGTACCGCGCATAGGAATTTCAAAATGCATGACAACCCGTCCCTCGCCCTTAGCGCCCAAGACTGCCTTGTTGCGGTGATGATCGCCGTTTCCGCATCGGATGAAGATATCCGAACCACCGAATTGATCAAAATTCAAACATCGGTAAACATGCTCCCTATCTTTGCGAATTTTGACGTCGATCGCATTAAGACCGTTAGCCAGATGGTGTTTGACCTTTTCGAACAAGAAGACGGTTTGGACGCATTATTTGGATTAATCAAAGAGGCCCTACCTGATCGTCTAAACGAAACGGCCTATGCGCTTGCCTGTGATGTGGCGGCGGCGGACGGGAAGCTGGAAGAAACCGAGTTACGGCTGCTGGAAGAAATTCGCTATGAATTGAACATTGATCGCCTGCATGCTGCGGCGATCGAACGAGGATCGCGCGCGCGTCACTTGACCTGATCGCCCTTTGGCAGAGAAGAGGGGCCAGCCCCCTTGGCCCAATGGGCCAATTCCCCCGGAGTATTTCTGGCCAAGAAAGATAGGCGC
>JBDVSG010000252.1:0-2451 GCA_039967155.1 Sulfitobacter sp.
AGCTGTTGTTGCATGCGTTTGGCGCGGCGATTCCAGCTCACACCGCCAGCGGGGCGTTCGCGTTCTGCGCGAGTAAGTGTGGCGCGCACATCTTGATCGGCGGCAAAGATTGCGAAGGCCATTTCCTTACCATCGGGCCCAGTAAGATATCCTGCGAGCGACGAGACAAAGTTCAATGTACCCGTTTTAGCATTCACTTTGATCGGATGATCAGGGATCACTTTTCTCTTTGCATCGCGCATTGCTATTGGCTTTAAAATCTCACGCAAGCCCTGATTGTGGGCTTTCATAAGCGCTGTGACCATGTCTTGCGCTGTCAGGCGACTGTCATCCCCCAGACCGGAATGGTCCACCAAACCAGAGCTTTGCATGCCAAGTGTCTCATTGGCCCACACATTCATTTGTTCTGCTGAGCTTTTCAGGCTTTGGGGCTTACCAACCCGTGCTGTGGTCGCTGAGAGACCCATCATTTCCGCCGTCAGATTTGTGGACCATTTCAACATGTCCCGTAGGATGCGTTTCAAATCTTGGCTTTGGTGGACAACAAGTGCCTGGCTGGTTGGCACGGTTGTTATCAATTTCGGCTGTTTTATGCGAATCCCTTGTGCGCCTGCGAGGCTTTGGAATACTTCGCCTGCATAGAGGCCGGGTTTTCGCACGGGCAACCACCGAGAGCCACTGCCTCCCAAGGCGCCGCGCGCCACCGTCCAGGCATCCACCTTGCCAGTATCTTCGTAGGTATAGACAGGGCTGGATCGATCGCGGATCTGCATTGCAGCCATGCGAACGGACGGTCGGTATTTATCAGTGCGGCCTTGCATTGTGATGGCATATTTGCCGTTAGCGCGTTTCCATTCAAAATGGACACGGTTGTAGTTGAGAGCTAGCCCTGACACCCCCGGATTATACCCGACCTGATCAGGTTGTTTGGGATCAATACGCGGCAGCACGGGAAGACCTGCTTCGTATACTTGAAATGCCCCCTTAACGCTTGTGATTCCCGCGGCCTTCAAGTTCGCAGCCATTGTCGCCAGCGCATCTGTGTCCAGCGTGGGATCGCTGCCTCCAACCAAGATCAAATCACCTGTGATCTCACCTGCAACAATGCCTCCGGTTGCAACTAATTTGGTCTCGAAACGGTGATCTGCACCAAGTGCGTCCAACGCATAAAGCGCGGTTATTGCTTTGGTTACGCTTGCAGGTGGGCGGCCAATTGCGGCCTCATGTGATTCCAGCGGCGTTCCTGTTGCCACATCCGCCACCGCAAAGGATACTTTACCCGCCAGTTTCGCCTCTGCCAGAATATCATCTACGCCGCGCACGGCGCGTTTGAAAAAGTCTTCTCCTCGAAGGACTGGCCTAAGGGATGTCGTCGGCGGTTCTGCAGATGCGCGACCCGCACCAACCATCCCTGCTGCTGTAGCTGTGCTTAAGAAGAACCTACGTGAGAATGTGCGTTTCATGCCCTAGGGGTACCCTGAAACCTGATCACGCCACAACCTCCCAAAATTCACATTCCATCTATCGGCGTCGCATGATAGCCGCGATGCAATGCAACGCGCTGTCCTTATTATGTTTATCGCTATGTCGTTGATCCCTGCGGGGGACAGCGCGGGGAAGCTGCTGTCAGGGACATATGGCACGGCCCCCATATTTGTTGCATGGTCTCGATTTGTCATCGGTGCGCTTCTAATCTTGCCTTTTGCTCCCCGTGGCACATGGTCCCTGATGGGCGACTGGCGGATCTGGGCACGTGCTGCCACTCTTGCCGCTGGGATCAGCAGCATACAAATGGCGCTGCGTGTGGAAGAAATTGCCACCGTCTTTGCCGCCTTTTTTATCGGCCCGCTGATCAGTTACGTTCTGGCCGTTATCTTCTTGCGCGAACCCGTGACGGTCTTGCGATCTATCCTTATTTTGCTTGGTTTCATCGGTGTCTTGATTGTTGTCCGCCCTGGCGTTGACGTTAGCACAGGTACACTGTGGGCGATTGCTGCTGGATGTTGCTATGGTATCTTTTTGACGATGTCGCGCTGGCTGGGATCGCTTGCCACCCCCTTGGCCATGACGTTCACACAGCTGTTCATTGCCGCACTAATTTTGCTTCCTTTTGGCGTGTCCAATGCACCTGCATGGACAGTGACGACAACCGGCCTCACGTTGCTTTCTGCGCTTTTCTCGATGCTGGGGAATCTGTTGCTGCTTTATGCATATGGCTTGGCCCCTGCCACGCGACTGGCGCCGCTGATCTATTTCCAATTGATTGCGGCTGTTGGTCTGGGTTGGGTTATTTTTGATGACTTTCCCGACCTGTGGACATGGGCTGGCCTTGTTGTGATCCTCTCCTCGGGCCTTGCTTCGGCCCGCCTACGCTGACCATTCTCCTGCAGCGCGGATCGCTGAGGAGGACACGTCCATCATCGGAACATTAACAAAACACCACGCAGGGGG
>JBDVSG010000253.1:0-6959 GCA_039967155.1 Sulfitobacter sp.
CGGGTGAAGAAACTGGGCGTCTTGGGCGCAGGCATGATGGGTGCCGGCATCGCGCTGGTTTCAGCCCAAGCAGGCATCGAAGTGGTCCTTATTGACCGCGACCAAGCCGCAGCTGACAAAGGCAAAGCCTACTCTGAGGCGTATATGGACAAGGGCATCGCCCGCCGCAAAGCCACCCCAGAGAAGAAAGAGGCCCTGCTGTCCAAAATCACAGCGACCCCTGATCTGGATGCGCTGAAGGGCTGCGATTTGATCATTGAAGCGGTGTTTGAGGACCCCGCCGTCAAGGCCGAAATGACCAAAAAGGTCGAAGCCGTGATCCCGCAGGACTGCATCTATGCCTCCAACACCTCGACCCTGCCGATCACCGATCTGGCCAAAGCGTCCTCGCGCGATGAACAATTCATCGGCATCCATTTCTTCAGCCCCGTTGAACGCATGGCGCTGGTGGAGATTATCAAAGGCGCCAACACCGGTGATCGCGCCGTGGCAAAGGCGCTGGATTATGTGCGCCAAATCCGCAAAACCCCCATCGTGGTGAATGACGCGCGCTTCTTCTATGCGAACCGCTGCATCATCCCCTACGGCGGTGAAGCAAACCGCATGATCACCGAAGGCGTAGCGCCTTGGTACATCGACCACGCGGCACAGATGCTGGGTTTTCCTGTTGGGCCTGTGCAATTGGGCGATGAGACTTCGGTCGATCTGGCCACTAAAATCATGCGCGCGACCAAGGCCGCCATGGGCAACGCCTACCCCGCGTCTGAGGCCGACAACCTGATCGTCTGGCTAGAGGAACAAGGCCGCTTGGGTCGTAAATCCAAGGCGGGCTATTTCGACTATGACGAAAAAGGCAAACGTCTGGGATACTGGAAAGGCATGCACGACAAATATCCGCTGGCCGAAGAACAGCCCAAACTGCAAGACGTGCAAGACCGTTTGATGTTCGTGCAAGTACTAGAAGCAGTGCGCGCGCTGGAAGAAGGCGTGCTGATGGACATCCGCGAAGGCGATGTCGGCGCGATCCTTGGTTGGGGCTTTGCGCCTTGGTCCGGTGGCCCGCTGTCATGGCTCGACATGATCGGCACGCCTTATGCGGCGGAACGCTGTGATCAGCTGGAAGAAATGTTCGGCGAACGTTTCAAATGCCCCGACCTGCTGCGCGAAATGGCCGCGAAAAACCAAACCTTCTATGGCCGCTTTGGCCCCGAAAAAACAGCCGCAGCCTGAAACACGCGACCTAGCGTCTGGCAAAAGACTGAACACTGGAAAGGCTCCCGAATGTACGTTCGGGAGCCTTTTATCATGGCGTTTGGTGCTACACCCCCTGCCCTTGAGGCATATGGATTACATCTCCACGAGGTTGGCCACTTCGACACGACCTTCGTTTTCAACGATGGGGCAGCCTTTTGCGATTTCAACCGCCGCACCGTGATCCGCCGCGACGATCACCATGTAACCCGACAACGGATCAGCCCCCCCATCGGCGGTGACACCGTCTGCGCTGACAGTGCGGGCCCCAGCAAGGATACTGCCCGGGTCAGCCAAATCCGCGCCAAGCCCCGCCATCCAAGCGCCCCACTTTGCCATGATCCTTTGACCTTCTTCGGGGCTGTCGGGCAGTTTACCGCCATGAAATGCAAACATGAACTTTGGCATTGGTGTTTCTCCTCAGTAATTTTTCTATGCACGCATGATCGTGGCATCCCTCTATTTATGTTCAAGAACATCTTTTGAACCCTGATATGATCCTCCAAAACCAATGGAGAAACGGCATGCCTTACAGCAAAGAACACACCCAAAAATCCAGAAATAAGATCATCGAGGCCGCGCGGATTTTGTTCAACGTCCATGGATTTGAGAAGGTCACGATCGACATGATCATGGCAAAAGCGGGGATGACCCGTGGCGGGTTTTACAAACACTTCAAGAGCAAAGAGGCCCTGTATAGCGTTGCCGTTGAGAGTTTTCTAATGGGACGAGGTGCCATTTGGCGCAAAGACGCAGGGATCGACCCGACCAACCTGTCGCCCGAAATGGCCCAGCATATGCTTGATAGTTATCTGTCGGAAAAGCATCTGGGCGACATCGAAAACCAATGCCCGATGATTGCACTGCCCTCAGATGTCGCTCGGGGCGCGCCAGATTTACAAAAAGCTTACCAAGACCTGCTGACCTCTATGGTCTGGCTGTTTGAAGCCGCCCAGCCCAGCGCGTCAGACGAAAAACGCCAGCGCGCCTTGGCCATGGCTGCGCTATGCGTTGGCGGCATGGTTCTGGCCCGCTCTATCCCCGATGGGGCATTGGCCCGTGAGGTTAGGGAAGCCGCCTATGCAGCGGCAAGCACGCTAAATCACGGCTAAAGATGTTCTTGAACATCATTAGAAGCCCCCCATTGTCCCCCCGTAACATCAAACGAGGTCCCCATGACAACGATCCCTATAACGATTACCTTTATTTCAATATACGCCATCGCGCTGCTGGTGCTCACGGGTTGGATTGGCCTGATGCGCGGCAAGATGGGCATTCTGCGCGGGCATGGGCAGGATGCCGTCCTTGAAAAACGAATTCGCTTCCATGGAAACCTGATAGAAAACGCACCCGCGATGGCGCTTGTTTTGGGCGCATCAGAAAGCCTTGGGATCAGCGATTGGATCTTGTGGCTTGCCGTGTGCTCGTTTGGTGTGGGCCGCATTTTATTTTTCAAACTATACGACAAAGAGGTCCGCGCACTGGCAATGTCCTTGACACAATTTCCGGCAGCGTTGCTTGCGTTTTGGTGTCTCTTCACGGTTTACAGCATGTAATCCCCTATCGTGCGAAAGGGATGAGACAGCCACTTCTTTGCGGATCAAATCAAGCAAAGTCGACACCATGGACGGCCCGTTCACCGAAACCCCGAAGCATCTGTGCCGATATTATTTGATCGATGTGCCAGACGAAATTACCGACAAAAAGTTGCGGCTTATTTTCACCTGTTGCCACCCCGCCCTAAAGGAAAAAACCCCGCATCGCTTTGACCCTGCACACCGTGTGCAACCTGACCACGCGCGAAATCTCGGACGCGTTTCTTGATACCGAAGCCACCATGGGCCAGCGGCTATCGCGCTTCAAGGCCACGATTAAATCCATGGGTATCGGTTTTGCCGTGCCCGAGCCCGCGCAATGGGCCGAACAGCTGAACACCGTCTTGTCGAGCCTCTATCTTATTTTCACCACTGGCTATGTTTCTGTCGATGGGGGTTCATGAAACCTGTGTCATGAGGGCATGTTCCTGATGCCGCTGACCCAATCGCGCTGCGATGCGCGTGGCTCTAGCGAAGGGGCGACTGTGCCGGTATCAGAACAGAACCGCGCCTTGTGGGATGAAAAATTGATGCAAGCAGGCCAAGCTGAAGGCAAGAAAATGCTACTGGATGGCCTCGCAACCTAAGAACCCGATCAGAATAGCTTTCATACAAAAAGGGCCGCCGAAGCGACCCTTTCAAACCATGGGGAATGGTTCACAGTTTACTTTGTCTCCTACACTGTCGCGTATTGCGGCATGGAGTGTGTAGGGAACATAAATTCTTCTTCAAGAAACATCATATCGGCCAGTTCCTCGGCGGCTTCGCCACTCAGAACGTCATAGGTCTGCGTGCCGGCTTCCAAAAAACGGTCCAAAGTGGACATATCGCGGGGGCAATGGATCAACGCGCCGCCTTCGGCGTAGATAACTTCGTCTTGCTCAAAATACACTGCGATCAATTCAACACGGTGCATCGGCTGGCGGCGCCGAATGCCGCGCAAGCCGACCAAACTGTGGGCCGTGATTACAGCAAACGGGTCGCCGTGCATGTCTTGGGCGGCATCGCTTTCTACCATCACGCCTTGATCGGGCAGTAAAACCAGTTCTTCACGGTTGCCCAGCGCGTCTACCGGGATCACAACGGGCCACAAGTTTTCGGCAGTCTCTGGGGCATCCAACCACATATGTGCGCGGCGGATTTCGGTGATTTCCTGCATGCCATTGTCGAATGTCAGAACCTTGTCGCCAACCGCCAATGCGTCAATCGCACGCCATCCCAGATTGCTGGCAACCCGTGTGCCTGCCATCAAACCATGGCTTTGCGTCGCAATACCACCATCAAATGCGCCTGTCATTTCAACAGCGCGGCGGTTCGGTTGTTGTGTAAAACCCATTCCAAACATCGTTTCCAGTCCCCTTAGTGTGCACCCTCTTTTGTGGTGCGTTTGTTTTGATGAGACCAAATGACCTGATTCTCAGGGCAACTAAGCGAAAAGAAAGGGGCAGATTTGGGGCATTGTCGCCATCCTATGGTATAATTCTATGAGATTGGTGAAGATTTCCCTGAGAATGGCGACAATGAACCACGTTCTCAGCGCTCTTTAGCGAAAGTCTTAGGAAAATTCTCCCTACACACGAATATCCGCATAGTTGATTCTCAGAGTCTGGTTAAAGCGGATCCCCCCTACTGGTCGCCAAAAACATACCCGAATTGGTCAATGTCTTGGGCACACAGCTTTGCCACTTGTGCGCGGCTGGCCTCGGAGTAGGCCCGCTGGTAGCCCGTGGCGCGCGCGCTTTGGTTGATGTGGGGGATTTCCAGCTCAAGCCCCAGATGGGCCTGCAGCGGCAAAAGGTCATGGGCCAGATGCTCTAGGCGGATGTAATGCGTTGCGCGCACTGCCCCTTCAGCATCCGTCACATAAGATGCTGCAGGGGTCGCCGCAAAACTAGCTGCAATCGTTGGATGAAAAACAAACGCCTCAAAGGACAGCGTTTTGGCCAGCCCAACAGCAGGGTGATCAAAGCTTTGCCCCCGCAGCCAATGGTAATAACTGACCACACGGTCCCACGGGTTGCGCACCAGAGTAAAAATGAACAGCGCGTCCAGCTCGTCTTGGGCCACTACCCCGTCCAGATCCGCCAAAGTCGAATGTTTCCAAAGCCGCCCCGCCGCCTGCGCCCCGCGCAACTGACCGCGCCGCCGCAGGGCTTTGGGCGTATCCCCCAGCATGATGTCATCCTTCATCGCGCGCGCTTCTAAGGCCAGCGCCATGGATGTGCCCCCCGTCTTGGGGATGTGAATGAACAGATATCGCCGCCCGCGTGACAGGATCATGCTGGCTCTCCTGACATTTTTACGCCGCGCAGGGTGATCACGACACCAGAACCCACAATCAGCCCCATGCCCAACAGCGCCACGGCACCAACCGTCTGACCCCACATGACCCACGCCCAGAAACTGGAAAACACCAGCAAAGAATATTCAAACACCGAGACAAAGCCTGCCTCGCCCAACAGATACCCGCGCGAAATCAGTCCAATTCCAACAATCGACCCCACCGCCTGAACGGTAATCCAAAACCACATCGCCCCCGTTACAGGCACCCATCCACGAAACACAAACCCTTCAAACCCCTCGGGCCCACCACTGGGCAGTACCGCGACCCCAATCGCCCCCATTACCGCCAACATGCCAAAGAACCCCGCAGACAGGGTTACCGCGCTCTCTTTGGCGCACCATTTCCGCGTGACCACAGCGCCAATCGCATACAGGACACCTGCAAACACCGGCAGAAACGCAACAGGATCCAGCGCGCTTGGATCAGGCTGAATCACCATCAACGCCCCCATAAACCCAATCAACACAGCCGCAATCCGCAAGGCCCCCACCCGCGCACCTTGGAAAATCACCGAGATCAGCAGCACAAACAACGGCGCTGTAAAAAGCCCCGCCACAACAGTGCCGATCGGCAGAACAGAAAGGCAGCCGAAATAGATCAGCATCGCGCTGGAGGGAAAAAGCGACCGCCCCAGCACGGCCCAAAAACGGAGAGGACGGATCGCTCCAAACCCGACACCAGCCAGCACCGCCAGCATAAGCACCGCCAAAACACCGCGCAGCAGGTGGAACTGCCACAAAGATCCCGTCAGCGAGATGTAAGGCACAAAGTTATCGGTCACTCCCAGCGCAAACATACCGCCCAAGATCGACAGCGCCGCCGCGCGCGGGCGCAATGCCGTATTGCTCATATGTGGGTCCTCCTGCTGCCCGAAAATTTGGTGATTGCAAAATCCAGCGCCCTGCATATCGTGGTTTGACGCTACCGCAATGCCACACAGAACGTGAGCGTAAACTTGTTTTCGGGGAGGGAAACATATGGGCTGGATGCAAGACGAAACAGGCTTGGATAAATGTGCGGCGAATTATGTGCCGCTCAGCCCGCTTTCCCACCTGCGCCGCGCCGCTGATGTCTTTGAAAACCGCTTGGCGGTTGTTTATAGGGATCACCGCGTGTCCTATGGCCAGTATCATGCGCGTTGCACGCAGCTGGCCTGCGCCTTGGCGCGCATGGGCATTGCATCTGGCGATGTTGTGGCCACCATCCTGCCCAACGTTCCCGCTCAGGCCGAGGCCCATTTTGGCGTGCCCGCCTGCGGTGCGGTGCTCAACACAATCAACACACGGCTGGATGTGGATACCGTCCGCTATATTTTGGATCACGGCGGCGCGCGTGTGGTGCTTGTGGACACGCAGTTTCTCGATCTGGCCGAGGCCGCCATTGCCCACCTTGATGCAGCCCGCCCCACCATAATCGAGGTCCCAGACCCCGCCGCAGGTTATCGCGCCACGGGCCGCCATCCCACTTATGAGGAAACCCTCGCGCAGGGGGATACGCACTATGACTGGCAAATGCCGCAAGATGAATGGGAAAGCATCGCGCTGAACTATACCTCTGGCACCACCGGTCCCCCAAAGGGCGTGGTCTGCCACCACCGAGGCGCCTATCTGATGACCATGGGCACTGTGATTTCGTGGCGCATGGTGCTGCATCCGGTATTCATGCAAATCGTGCCCCTGTTTCACTGCAACGGCTGGAACCACAGTTGGATGATGCCGCTGATCGGCGGCACGCTGGTCTGTTGCCGCGACATCACTGCGGGTGCGATT
>JBDVSG010000254.1:0-79734 GCA_039967155.1 Sulfitobacter sp.
TTGCCCAATGCTGGCCACCGCCGCCGAGGCCGATGTGATCCCCGGTACGATATGCCAGCCGATGTTATGGGCATCAACGGCGTCGATTTCTTCGTCCAGACGCCCGAAGACGGTTGCATCGCCTGATTTCAAACGCACAACCTGCGCGCCTGTTTGGGCGTGCTCTACCAGCAGATCGTTGATGTGCTCTTGGGGGGTGGAGGGGCCAAAGCCCTCCTTGCCCACATCAATCATCGTGGCCTCACGGCGGGCCAGTTCCAGAATTTCTGGCGTGATCAGACGGTCATAAATGACCACATCGGCCTCATCCAGCGCGCGGCGCGCCTTGAGCGTCAAAAGCTCAGGGTCTCCTGGGCCGCCGCCAACAAAGGCCACATGGCCAGCGCGGGCTTTTTTGTTCAGGTGATCCTTCAAAAGACCGTCCAGCGCGGGTTTCACATGGGCTTCGCCTTCGGCAATCGCTTTTGGACCCGCGTTAAAGTAAAAATCACGCCAGAAGTCGCGACGCGCACGGCCAAAGGTCAGCGCGTAAGAGGCATCGCGGAATGTTTTCCCGATCCGCGCCAAGGCGCCCAAAGATTGCGGCAGGCGTTCCTCCAGATCGGCCTTGATGGCGCGGGCCAGAACGGGGGCTGCGCCCTCGGTGCCGATGGCGATGGTGACAGGATCACGGTCCACGATGGCGGGGGTGATGAATTCACTGTCATGCAGGTTGTCGACGATGTTGACCAGCGCACCCGCTGTCTTGGCGATCTGGGCTGTGCGGGCATCTTCTGCGGCGTCTTCATTTGCGCCGTAAAACAGTTTTGCACCGTCTGCATCCCCAGCGGCCAATGCGCGCGCAACCAAAGTAAGCTTACCCTCGCGCTGCCATGTCTCAATCTCGGGTGTTGCTTGGGCGGCAAAAACGGTTATCCGCGCGGTGGACTTCATCAGGAGACGCAATTTCGCCATTGCAGCATCGCCACCACCAGACACAACGATATGGGCGGAATTTGTGCTCAGGAAGATCGGGAAATGGTCCATCTTGATGATATCCTTTGTTGCGTTGCGTCTTAGGTGGTGCTGCGTTGGGTTTAATATAGGATATTGTTCCCCTATTTCGCTATATGTCTGGCGAAACAAGGACGATTGTTCTATCTGTGGCGAGAAACAGAACATCTGGTTTGGAATTCAAGGAGAAGTGGAATGAGCGTCCGCATTGATGAGACTGATCGGAAAATTATGGCGGCGCTGCAACGCGACGCAAGCCAGTCCCTTGACGATATCGCCCGCGAGGTGGGCTCTAGCAAGACGCCAGTGTGGAACCGGATTCGCAAGCTGCGCGAGGGCGGCGTGATTGGTCAGCACACGGTCGTACTGGATGCAGAAGCGCTGGGGTTTGAGGCTTGTTTCTTTGTGCTGATCCGCACCTCTGAACATGAGGCCGACTGGCAGGCGAAGTTCCTAAAAGCCCTGCGCGACCGCGCCGAAGTTCAAGAGGCGCACCGCTTGGCCGGTGACATCGACTATATCTTAAAGGTGCGGGTGGAGAACGCGCGCGCCTATGATCGCTTCTATCAGGCGCTGATTTCAGAAGTGCGGGTGCATAACGTCACGGCATTGCTGTCAATGGAGCAGATCAAATCCACAACGATGCTGCCGCTTTAGGGGGCAAAACAGGAAGGCAGCCTGATTTTGGGTCAGGGGCGGACATTGGCAAGTCGGCTGAATTTTTAAAAGTGAACTGAATTTTTAAAGAATGCTCTGACTGGCCATCGTCAGATCAAGCGCCTAAATTGGCCCAATGGCATTCAGGTTTGGCCCTCGCGGCATTAGCATTGTAGTTTTTCTGATCTGCGTGGCCGCATTGTCCGCAGGGGTGTGGCGGTCTGCGGTGGGTTACGGCATGGGCCAGCTGTCTGCGCGTGGCCATGCGGATTTGGCACTGGCCAGTGACCGGTTGGTGGGGCAGCTGCAGCGCTACCGCGATCTGGCTGTTGTGATGGCAGATCATCCGCATGTTATTCACGCGCTGGAACACGGCGCACAGCCCCAAGATACGGCGCTGCTGCGCAGGGTGGCGGACCGCGCGGCGGCGCTGGATGTTATGGTGATCAACCCAGAGGGCCGCGTTCTGGTCACAGCGTCGAACGCGGCGGGAAAAATCGGGGCGGATGCTTTTGTACGCCGCGCGCTGAACGGGGCGTTGGGGCGCGGATTTGGCCCGACGAATGCGGCGGCGGGGCGCAGTTATTTCTTTGCCGCACCGATCTTTGGCACTCAGGGGGCGGTCTTGGGGGCGTTGGTTGTCTCCACGGATCTGGCTTCGGTTGATTATGCGTGGCGCGGGGATACACCGCCTGTGTTTTTTACCGACGATCAGGGCCGTGTTCAGGTATCCAACCGCTCGGAGCTGATATTTTGGCACAGGCCAGAAGGGGTGTCGGGCCTGTTCCCCCCCCAAGGCGTTGCGCCCGAGTTCAGCGTCAGCAACCGCGCAGGCCATGAAATCTGGCATTTGGGGTGGGGGCCGTATTTGCCGCGCGATGGCCTGCATCTAAGCCAGAACCTGCCTGTCATTGGCATGCGCGGCGAAGTGTTGATGGATATTGCGCCCGTCTTGCGACTGGCGATATCGCAAACGGCAGCGGTTGCCGCGCTCTGTCTGGCGTTTGGGGCGATGTTGTTTTTGGCGACCGAGCGGCGGCGCACATTGGCGCTGGCCAATACGCAGCTAGAGGCGCGGGTGCGCGCACGCACGCAGGCCCTGCGCGATATTAACAACGAATTGCGCCGCGAAGCGGCAGAGCGATCCGAAGCGCAGATCGCCTTGGCCCGTGCGCAGGATGATCTGGTGCAAGCCAGCAAGCTCAGCGCGCTGGGGCAACTCAGCGCGGGCATCAGTCACGAGCTGAACCAACCGCTGATGGCGGTGCAGTCCTTTGCCGAAAATGGCGTGCAGTTTCTGGCGCGAGGCAAACCAGAGCGCGCGGCAGAAAACCTGAACCGGATCTCGGATATGGCGGGGCGCATGGGGCGCATTATTAAAAACCTGCGCGCCTTTTCAAAACAAGAAACCGTGCAGCAGGTGCAGGTTGATCTGTGCCAAGTCATTCAATCCGCGTTGGAATTAACCCAAACGCGGCGCGAGGCGCAGTCCGTTGCCTTGACCTATGCGGCCCCCAATGCCCCTGTTTGGGTGCGCGGCGGAGAAGTCCGCTTGGGGCAGGTTTTTGTTAATCTGATGGTGAATGCGCTGGACGCAATGGAAGGCGCGCCAACCCGCGTCTTGAGCGTCGAGATCGAGCAAGGCGAGGCCGTCAGGGTGCTGGTCACCGACACAGGCCATGGCATTGACGCGCCAGAACAAGTGTTCGAGCCGTTCTATTCAACCAAAGACGTGGGCGCTGCAAAGGGTGTTGGGCTGGGCCTGTCGATCAGCTACGCTATTGTGCAGGGGCTTGGCGGTGAGATAGGGGCATATAACACCCAACATGGCGCGTGTTTTGCAGTAACACTTGCCTCCATGACACCAGCGGAGAACACATGACATCCACGGTTTTATTGGTTGATGATGACGCCGCCGTGCGCGAAGCATTGGGCCAGACATTGGAACTGGCCGATCTAAGTTGCATCGAGGCAGGATCGTTTGTTGTGGCGGCCGATCACATTCGCGCGGATTTTGACGGGGTGGTTATCTCGGATATTCGCATGCCGGGACGGGACGGGTTTCATTTGTTGGCCCATGTGCAGCAGGTGGATCCAGACCTGCCTGTGATCTTGCTGACGGGCGAAGGGGATATTCCCATGGCGGTCAAAGCCATGGGCGAAGGGGCGTTTGATTTTCTGGAGAAACCCTGTGCAGCCAAGGATCTCATCGCGGTGGTTGAGCGGGCATTGAAAACCCGTGCCTTGGTGTTGGAGAACAGAAAGCTGCGCCAGTTGGTCGAAAGCGGCGATCCGGTGGCAAGGATGATCTTTGGCGTGTCCGATCAGGCGCAGGGGCTGCGTGATCAGGTCCGCCGCGTCGCGCAGGCCAGCGGCGAAGTGGTGATCACCGGCGCGCAAGGGGCGGGCATTTCCAAAATAGCCGAGGTGCTTCACCTCAGTTCCCTTCGCTCCAAACAGCCGTTTTTGAAACGGGCGGCTGCGGGGTTGGATACCACTGCCTTGTTGCAGGCCGTCTCTGAGGCCGACAATGGCAGCCTGTTCATAGATGAAATCACAATGTTGCCCGCCCAGAGCCAGCTCGCCCTTGTTGAGGCCTTGGACAGCGGGTCTGCCACACGGCTGATTGGCGGCTCTACCCGTGATTTAGCCGCCGAAATGGACGCAGGACGGCTGAATGCGGATCTCTATTACCGGTTGTCGGTGATGCCAGTGCATATTCCTGCATTGTCCCAGCGGCCCGAAGACATTCCGGTGCTCTTCCGACAATTTGTGGCCCAAGCCGCAGAACAAAGCGGCCAACACGCACCGCAAATCACCCCGCAACTCGAGGCGGCGCTGATTGCGCGCGACTGGCCTGGAAATACCCGCGCCTTGATGACCGAGGCCATGCGGTTCGTCATGGGCATGACCGACGCGCCCCATATCGACGAAGCGGTGGGGCTGGTGGCGCATCTGGCGCAGATCGAACAGTCTTTGATCGAGGCCGCCCTGCGGCGCGCGCAAGGCCAAGCGTCGGATGCTGCCCGCGCGTTGAAACTGCCGCGCAAGACATTCTACGATAAATGCGCGCGCTACGCGATTAAGCCAGAAGACTACCGCGGTTGAGTCGCACCATAAGGGCTGTGCGGATTTCCGCACAAGTGCCGCTGGGGGCGTGCGGGTTTCCGCACAATACGTGATGCATGGTTGCGCTAACGTTGACAGGTGATGCGTTAACCTTCTGAAAAGTAATACCTAAATTCAATTTTAAAAGGAAATCGGCACATGGCTTGCTGTGGGCCGAACTGGCCCCAATACTCCTATCACTGCGGCGTTAAGCCGCCTGACATAAATCTCTGGGAGGAGACATCATGAAATTTGTAACTGCGGCCGTTCTGGCCCTGACAGTATCTGCTGGCGCCGTTGCGGCGGCCTGTGATGACGGCGAAATTGTTATCAAACTGTCCCATGTGACAAACACCGATAAACACCCAAAAGGCATCGCAGCCAGCCTGCTGGAACAGCGCGTCAACGACGAGATGAACGGCAAAGCCTGCATGGAAGTGTTCCCGAACTCCACGCTGTATAACGATGATCAGGTTCTAGAAGCGCTGCTGCAAGGTGACGTTCAAATGGCCGCGCCGTCGCTGTCAAAGTTTGAAAAGTTCACCAAGAAATTCCGCATCTTCGATTTGCCCTTCATGTTCAAAAACATCGAAGCCGTTGATGCATTCCAAAGCTCTGAGACGGGTCAGGCGATGAAGGAATCCATGACACGCCGTGGCCTGCTGGGGCTGGCGTTCTGGCACAATGGTCTCAAGCAGATGTCGGCAAACACGCCTTTGAATTTGCCGTCTGATGCCAATGGCCTGAAATTCCGCGTCCAGAACTCGGACGTGCTGAAGGCGCAGATGGCTGCCATGGGTGCATCGCCACAGCCTATGGCCTTCTCCGAAGTGTATGGCGCCTTGCAAACGGGCGTTGTCGACGGGCAAGAGAACACTTGGTCCAACATCTACGGCAAAAAGTTCTTTGAAGTTCAGGACGGTACAACCGAAACCAACCACGGTCTTCTGGACTACATGCTTGTGACATCGACGGATTGGGTTGAAAGCCTGCCAGAGGATGTGCGCACGCAGTTGATGACCATCGTTGCCGAAGTGACCGCGACCCGCAACGCGGAATCTGCCGCAGTAAACGCAGCGGCAAAACAGTCGGTCATTGAAGCAGGGGGCGTTGTCCGCCAGTTGGATGCCGCACAGCGCGCTGAGTGGGTTGCCACGATGAAACCTGTTTGGGAGCAGTTCATCGGCGACGTAGGCCAAGAAAACATCGACGCAGCGCAGGCGATCAACGCCAAGCACTAAACGTCACTTTACGGCCAGCCCTACAAATGGGCTGGCCGTATTTTATCGGTAATTCAATAATTTAGAGCAGGGGGTGCTTGCCATGTCGGGCCATTCGTCTGAACAAAGCGGGCTTGCGCGCATCGTAAGCGAGATCGAGGAGACGGCAATTGCGGTGATCCTCGGCCTGATGACGCTCATTACATTTGTAAATGTGGTGCTGCGCTACGGGTTCAATACCGGACTGATTTGGGGGCTAGAGATGGTCACCTTTTTGTTCGCATGGTTGGTGCTGTTTGGCATGTCCTATGCTGTCAAAGTGACGGCTCATTTGGGTGTGGACGCGGTGGTGAACCTGTTCGGCGAAGGGCCACGCAAGGTGCTGGCGCTGATCGTGGGCGTGATCTGCGTGTTCTATGCGATGCTTTTGCTGAAGGGCGCGTGGGATTATTGGGCGCCTTTTGCGGGGCTAGACGCCACATCAGGCAGATGGTTCCCCACAGGGTTTGAAAATAGCCGCGACCAAGCATGGTATGAGGTGAACGACACCCCCATTCCGGACTGGCTACGCTTTATCGAGCCCATCATGAACGAGGGCGAGGCCTATGAAAAGCTGCCCCGCTTTATCCCCTATGCGATGTTGCCCTTTGGGGCGGCGCTGTTGCTGCTGCGTTTTGTGCAAGCGGTGATCAAAGTCGCCAAAGGCCAGCAAAAGGCCCTGATCGTCAGCCATGAGGTTGAGGATGCGGTCGAAGACGTCAAACACTTGAACGCGGAGAGCTAAGCGATGGAAGTCATTATTCTTTTTGGCATGGTCATTGGCCTGATGCTGATCGGCGTGCCGATTGCTATCTCCCTTGGTTTGTCTTCGATCCTGTTCTTGTTGGCGCTGTCTGACACGTCTATGGCCTCAATCGCGCAGACATTTTTCCAAGCAATGGCAGGGCATTATACGCTGCTGGCGATCCCGTTTTTCATCCTTGCGTCTTCTTTCATGTCGACCGGAGGCGTTGCCAAACGGATCATCCGCTTCTCGATCGCGCTTGTCGGGCATTTGCCCGGTGGTTTGGCGATTGCCGGCGTGTTTGCCTGTATGCTGTTCGCCGCGCTGTCGGGATCTTCACCGGCGACAGTGGTTGCCATTGGCTCCATCGTGATCGTTGGCATGCGTGAAGTCGGCTACTCCAAGGATTTTGCTGCGGGTGTTATCGCCGTGGCGGGGACCTTGGGGATCTTGATCCCGCCGAGCATCGTGATGGTGGTCTATGCCTCTGCCACGGATGTGTCTGTGGGGCGGATGTTCCTTGCGGGCGTTATTCCAGGCCTGTTGGCGGGCTTTATGCTGATGCTGACGATCTACATTATTGCCCGCGTGCGTAATCTGCCCAAAGGCGAATGGCGCGGCTGGGGCGAAGTACGCCGTAGCGGGATTGAGGCGGGCTGGGGCTTGTTCCTGATCGTGATCATTCTGGGCGGCATCTATGGGGGGATCTTCACCCCGACCGAGGCCGCAGCCGTGGCCGCGATCTATGCTTTCTTGATCTCGACATTTGTGTACCGTGACATGGGGCCGTTGCATGTGAAGGGCGAGGGCGCAAACCTGACCCTGTGGGACAAACCCAAAGCACTGCTGACGGTGATCTTTCACCGTGATGTGCGCGACACATTGTTTGACGCAGGCAAGCTGACAGTGACCTTGATGTTCATCATCGCCAACGCGCTGATCTTGAAACATGTTTTGACGGATGAACAAATCCCGCAGCAGATTTCTTCGGCAATGTTGAGCGCAGGCTTTGGTCCGGTGATGTTCTTGGTGATTGTGAATGTGATCTTGTTGATCGGTGGCCAGTTTATGGAGCCATCTGGCCTGTTGGTGATTGTGGCGCCATTGGTGTTTCCAATCGCAATTGAGCTGGGCATTGACCCGATCCATCTGGGTATCATCATGGTGGTGAACATGGAAATTGGTATGATCACGCCTCCTGTTGGTTTGAACCTCTTTGTGACCTCTGGCGTGGCGAATATGCCGATGATGAATGTGGTGCGCGCAGCGCTGCCTTTCCTTGCGGTGCTGTTCATCTTCTTGATTATGGTGACTTATATTCCAATGCTGTCGACATGGTTGCCGACCCTGATGATGGGACCAGAGATCATTACCAAATAGATCCCGCGATATTGAATGTGGAAAGGGCGCAGGACTTTTGACAGTCTTGCGCCCTTTGCTATTGCGGGATTGAGTTTATTGGCAAAATAAAGAAGCGGAAGGGGGGGACCTGTCGGCCATGCCTCTTCCGCTTTGGGTTTTGTTAGCTTTGGGCCAGTGCCGTGATGATGGGCGCGAAATCGGCAGCTTTGAGCGAGGCCCCTCCCACCAATGCGCCGTCGACGTTCTCGGCCTCAAAAATTTTGGCAGCATTGTCTGGTTTGACCGATCCGCCATAGAGCAGGGGGATGTGATCCGCGATATCGGCGCCGTAGCGCGCAGTGAGTGTCGAGCGGATGAAGTCATGGACTTCGGATATTTGTTCAAAAGTAGGCACATGTCCGGTGCCAATGGCCCAGATGGGTTCATAAGCGATAATGGTGTTATCGGCGGTCATGGTGTCGGGCAAAGAATTGGCAAGCTGACCTGCGATGATTTCCAACGTTTTTCCAGACGCATGGTCTTCTAGGCTTTCTCCGATGCAGATGATGGCGGTCAGCCCAGCGGCCCAAGCGGTTTCAGCTTTGCTGCGCACATCGCTGTCGCTTTCGCTATGCTCCGCGCGGCGTTCAGAGTGGCCGACGATCACGTAGCTTGCGCCTGTGTCTGCGATCATTTTTGCAGCGAGGTCACCAGTGAACGCGCCGCTTTCTTTTGTGTGGCAATCTTGGGCGCCGATGCGAATGCCACTGCCTTTTGTGGCGGTGTTGGCACGATCCAACAGGGGCGCGGGGGGGCATATGATGACGTCAGGGCCATCCGCAGAAAGAAGCGGAGCAAGCGTTTCTAGTTCAATTAAATCGGCCGACAAGCCGTTCATTTTCCAGTTTCCCGCCGCAATTTTACGTCGCATTTCTTGCCCCTTTTTTGTTTGCTTTCTTTCCTTAGCACCGCGATCGGGGGCAGTACAACGATAGGCTTGGCGCTTGATACGCCAAAGGTTAGATGTGCTTAAGAATTGTGAGGAGTGAGTGATGATCCCGTCCATTGATCTAGAAGCCCTGAACACGGGCGCGCCAGACGCGTTGGAGGCCATGAAAGAGGCCGCAACAAAGGTCGGGTTTGCGACAATCCATAACACGGCGCTGTCATCAGCGCATGTGCGCGAGGTGATTGAGACGTACCGCGCATTCTTCAAACTGCCAGAGGCGCACAAGCGCGCCTGCGGCATGGGGGGGACAGGCGCAAACCGAGGATGGGGTGCTGCGGGGTCAGAGCAGGTCGATCCAGATGTAAATCCCGATTTCAAGCAGTTTTTTGACAGTGGTGTGACCTTACCAAAAGGGGATCCGCGCCGCGAGATGCCGGTTTATGCGCCAAATATCTGGCCAAGAGAACCCGCTGCATTCCAATCAGTGATTAGCACGTATTACGACGATGCATGCGCTGTTGGGATGCAGGTTTTACGCGGTGTAGCGCGCGCTATCGGGGCGCCGGTGGATGCGTTTGATGCTGGCTTTGAGACCCCGATGGCGCTGCTGCGGGGCAATTATTATCCTGCGCGGCCCAGCTGGGCAGGGGCCAAAGATTTTGGCATTGCGACCCATACCGATTACGGTTGTCTGACATTGCTGGCCACAGATGGGTCACCGGGCCTAGAGGTGCGCAAGCGTGGCGGCGGTTGGATTCCAGTAAACGCAGAGCCTGGCGTGTTCGTGATTAACTTTGGTGAGATGATGGAGGTCTGGACCGACGGCCGCGTGCGGGCCACACCGCACCGTGTGATTGGCGGCGATAACGAACGGATTTCCGTGCCGCTGTTCTTTAACCCTTCGCATGACACAAATGTCGGCGCTTTGGGCACATATCAACGCGTGATGGCGGGCGATCATTTGGCTGAACGGTATGAGCAGACCTATGTGCATCTAAACAAGCCATGAGCGCGGTTTATGAGGCCGAAGTGCTGCGGGTTTGGGGCAATGACATCGATGGGGCGCATGATATCTGGCACTTGCGCCGCGTGTGGGCGCTGGCTCAGAAGATCGCCGCTGTTGAAGGTGGCGATCTGGGCGTGATTGAGGCGGCGTGTTTTCTGCATGATATTGTTAATCCGCCTAAAGACAGCCCCGAAAGGGCCCGCGCGGCGTCCCTGTCAGCGGACCACGCGGTGGCCTTTCTGACGGCACAAGGCATGGAAAAAACGCGCTGCGCGGCGGTTGGCCATGCCATTGAAGCGCATAGTTTTTCTGCGGGTGTTATGCCCCGCAGCATTGAGGCGCAGGTTGTACAGGATGCAGATAGGCTAGAGGCATTGGGCGCTTTGGGAATTGCACGTTGTTTTAACGTGTCTGGGCAAATGGGGGCATCGCTGTTTCATGGGGGCGATCCGATGGGCCAAGACCGCCCGTTGGATGATCGAACCTATGCGTTAGATCATTTTGAGGTGAAATTGCTGCGCGTGGCCGAAACATTGAATACCGCAACAGCCCGAGACATGGCGCAAGAACGTGTGCGTTTTATGAAGGCCTTTCGCGCGCAATTATTACACGAAATTGCGCCTTAACGCAGCATATCAAGGGCCGCGCGCGCCAGATCGCAGGCGTCTTCAGGGCTGTCGAGGCAGGCGTCGGGCAGGGTCCAATAGGGCATCGAGGACTGCGCACCATCTTTTCGGGTATAGGTCCATTGTTCGGCCCCAAGGCCAGCCATGTGATCTACGAAGGGACCTTTTTCAGCTTTTAGCATCAGCCGCGCGTCGGACATCATCAGCGCAAATATTGTAGGGCCTGAATAGAGCGCCATACCGCCGAACATCTTGCGGGTCACCAGATCGGGGATGTCGGCAAAAAGTTCTTTGGCGAAGGCCATATCGGCGTCAGACAGGCCCATTTGCGTGCTTATTTGGCAAAGAGGGATTCGTCGAATTTGATGGATTCACCGCAACCGCAGGCCTCGGAGACATTGGGGTTGTTGAATTTAAACCCTGATTCCAACAGCGAGGTTTCGTAATCGATCTGGGTGCCGAACAGGAACATTTGCGCCATGGGTGCGATCATCACGCAGGCGCCTTCTTGGGTCACGACCTCATCGTTGGGATCGGCTTCGTCCACGTATTCCATGGTATATTCCATGCCTGCACAGCCGCCCTTTTTGACGCCGATGCGTAGGCCTGCGTGACCTTTTGCATCCATCAATTTGATGATTTGCGCTGCTGCTTTGTCGGTCATAGTGACCGCTTGTTTGCCTGGAATGCCGAACATATGCGTGCTCCTTTGTACCCTAGATAGGCGCGGCGGGGGATTATCTCAAGAGGTTAGTAGCCCAGCGCCTGCATCGTTGCCATTGTGGCAAAGCTGGCGGCCAGTGCCCACCCATAAGAGGCCAGCGTGCCGATGATGACATATTCGCTCATCTTTTGATCGCGAGACACGGTGTCAAAGCGCAAAATCGATTTGGCAGCGATGAGGAAACCGATGCCTGAGGGTTCGCCGATCATGACCATTAAAAAGATAAGCCCGCGTTCCATCAATCCGATGATACGGCCCGCATATTCCAACCCGTCTGGTTGAGCGTCGAACTTATACCGCGCCATCAAATGGCCCACAGCAGGGCCGCCTGCCATTGTGGCGGTGATCAGCCCGCTGATGACCAGTGCGATCTGGATCATATCGGTGTTCAGCGGCGGCCACCACGGCGCCACCCAGACCTGAGGCAACCACAGCACTGCGCATAGGATGACGGCTAGATGCGCGCATTGATCCATCAGATATGTTCGTAAATTATCGGGGGCGAGATGGACCTTGATGCTGTCAATTGCCACATGGCTGACCGCGATGAGAAGGCTCAGACGCATGGCACCGCCCGACAGCAGCGCGGTCAGGGCGAACACGTGCACCCCATGCATCAGCATGAAGACGGGGCGCTGTTTGTTCAGCACCATATTGGTGGTCTGGAACACAAAATCAGCCAGCAGATGCGCACAAATCAATGCGATCAATAGATCGAGCGTGAGAAGGGGAAGGAGGGGGAGGCTCATTATTAAGTTGTTGCTTTCAATAGTTGCAACCTTATTTGGTTGCTTTTTTGAGCGGGCCAGCGACGTCTTCTTCAAACGCGTGACAGCTCTCGAGCAATGCACCCAGTGCGGCGGCATCTGCTTGCTTTTGGGTCATCTGGCGGCTGCGCCCCAAAACCTGCGCCAGCGCTTCTTGTGTCGGTGCGGCGGGGGCAAGCAGGGCGTAGGCCACTTGTGCTTGGCCCATGGTCCAACCTTGGGCGATGCGGTCGGCCAGAGGTAACGCGCAGCGCAGGGCCAGCGGGCCATCAGGCGCCATCATGCGCGACCCGCGTCCGATCCTATCCAGCGCGCGGCCTGAATTTAGAAAGGCAGGCCCATCCGCGCTGGCCAGATCATCCCCTGACAGTGTCCCGTTGCCGATCCCGATACCGATGCGCGTGTCGTGGGTCTTGCCTGTTTTGCGCAGGGCCGCGCGCACGACCAGCGCACCGCGCAGAGCATAGACAGGGGGCAGGGCCATCTGCCAGCCATCGCCGCGAAAACGGGCAAATGCCGTGGGGGTTCCTTGCCAAGACGCGATTTCAGCTGCGGCGGCCTCTAACGCGGTAAACGCCTCTGACAGAGCGTCAGACCCCATCTGGGTCGATCCAACGATATCACCAGTGAAAACTGCCCAGTCCTGCATTGACGCCCCTTGAAGACATTATGGATATTCTTGCCGCTTCAGTTTGACAGGCCGAACAGCGCGGGGCAACACCGCAATCGGGCCGCCCTTGCAAGAAGGACGGCCCGTAAAAACAACAACATGTCGGCGTGATTACATAAAGCCCAGTTCGAGCCGCGCCTCGTCGGACATCATCTCCATGCCCCAAGGCGGCTCCCAGACCAACTCAACATCAACTTGTTTGACACCAGCAATCGGTTCCACGGCGTCAGCGACCCATCCAGGCATTTCGCCCGCAACAGGGCATCCAGGCGCGGTGAGCGACATTTTGATGTTCACAGCATTCTCGCCATCGATGTCGATGGTGTAGATCAGGCCCAGCTCATAAATATTCACGGGAATTTCAGGGTCATAGACGGATTGGCAGGCCGCAACCACTTGATCGAACAGCGGGTGGTCCGTGGTGGAAGGCGCAATCAGCGGTGTACCTTCAAGAGGGGGTGTTGGGTTGGTCATCTGCGCCTCATCCATAAACTTGACCTTTTATATATGGATTGGCGCGGCAGAGGTCCAGAGGGCCTGCCGAAATGATCGACAAGCCCTGCGGTATTTTTCAAAAGCATGAATACCCCAAAAGGTCTATTCAGTGCCCGTAATGCGGGCGCGGTGCAAAAGGCCACCCAATGCGCCGCCCAACAGCGGGGCCACAATGAACAACCACAGCTGGGACAGGGCAGTGCCGCCAACAAACAACGCAGGCCCGACCGAACGCGCAGGGTTCACAGAGGTGCCCGTGACAGGAATCCCGACCAGATGGATCATAGTCAATGTCAGGCCAATAGCCAAACCAGCCATCAACGGGCTGCCGTTTTCGGATGTGACCCCCAAGATCACCACAAGGAAGATCGCCGTGGCAAGGACCTCAAACAAGAACGCGCCCAGAAGGAGGAACTCTCCGCCATAGCCCGCACCCCAGCCGTTCTGACCCAGCCCGCTGGCGGCAATGTCATGCCCACCAACAGAGCTTGCGGCGATGGTGTAGATCACCGCAGCCGCAGCCGTGGCGCCCAGAGTTTGGAACGCCGCATAGCCTGCGAATTCAGGCAAGGTCATGCGGCCCGATACCAACATGCCCATGGATACGGCAGGGTTCAGATGTGCGCCTGAAATTTGTCCGATGGAATAGGCCATCGCGACGACTGAAATCCCAAACGCAAGGCTGATGCCGACGAACCCAATGCTGTCGCCCGCCAAAACGGCCGCGCCTACGCCGAAAAACACCAGTGTGAATGTACCGATCGCTTCTGCTATATATTTTTGCATGATCTCTCTCCCTGAACGGATAATAAATTTGGCCGGCAATTTTGCCGTCCTGAAGGATGTGACTGATCGGGGAGCTGAGCGAAAAGGGAGAAACCAGCGGCTTCTCCCCTAGGGTGTGTAAGGTCAAGAAATCCCTGCGAGAAACAGAAATTAATCTTCGTTGATGTCGTGGGTGACGATCCGCGCGCCGCTGGATTGGCCCTTGAATACCTGTTTCAGAACGACCCAAGCAATCACCGACAGGCCCGCAAATAGCGCCAAAAGGGCCGATGTATTGCCGATCAGGCCCAGTGCCACGATCCCTGACATGGCCAATGCCCCCAACGCAAAGCCCAAGAAAACAGATGCAGGGGCCAGCAGTTCAATGAAGGCGAGCACCAATGCCGCGCACAGCCAAACCCACCAGATGTGCAAGAGGCCGTCCATCAGCCGCGCCCTCTGAGCAGCTTGAACGCGTCGCCAAAGGCGGCCAGTGCTTCGGATGGGACAACGATGGTTTGGGTGCCTTCGCCGCCGCTCATCGCGCCCAAGGCTTCGACCTGTTTGAGAGCAATCTGGTATTGCGCGGCCTCTAGCCCGTTTTCATTGATCGCCACGGCGACCACATTGGTGGCATAGGCCTCAGCTTCGGCCAAAACGCGGCGCGCTTTTGCGGTTTGCTCAGAGGCGTAAAGCTCGGCGTCGGCGGCCAGTTCAACTGCGCGTTTAGATCCTTCGGCCTCGGTGACTTGGGCGCGGCGCGCGCGTTCGGCGTTCAGCTGCTGCATCATCGCGGCGCGGGTGGCGGCATCAAGGTTAACGTCCAGAATTTCGGCGCGCGTGACCTCGATCCCCCAATTGTCCACGGCATCTTCAACAAAGTTCTTAATGGTGGTGATCAAGGATGAGCGGTTCGCCTGCACCTCGTCCAGATCCATCTTGCCGATCTCGGCGCGCACAATCCCCGCCACGGTGGTGGCAATGGCGCTGTCCACATCGCGGATGCGGTAGACGGTTTTTTCGGGCTGGATGATGCGGTAAAAAACAGAAGTATCCACCTGCACCAACACGTTATCGCGGGTGATTGCGTCTTGGGATGCGATGGGCAGCTGGCGCTCTAGGATGGAGATCTGATGGGCGACCTTATCAAAGAACGGCACAATCAGGTTAATCCCGGGCCCAAGCACCGAACGCAGGCGGCCAAAGCGTTCCACCACATGCTGTTCTGACTGGGGCACGATTTTCACGCCCTTCAGAACAACAAGAACCAGCACCACTGCCAGCAATATCCAGCCGAGGTTCTGTTGCACCATGCTCAGGATGAGGTCTTCAATGTTCAACGGGGTAATCCTTTTGTTCTGAAATATACAGCTAATGTGGTTCTATCAGCCGTTGATTGCAAGATGCTGCTGCCTGAGATAGGCCAAGACAAAAGATGCAAAGGAACCCGCCATGGCTGGATTTTCATATCAGATTAACGCAACCGACGGGCGCGCGCGCACAGGGGTGATCAACACGCCACGCGGCGAAATCCGCACGCCTGCGTTTATGCCTGTTGGCACGGCGGCCACGGTGAAGGCGATGATGCCCGAAAGCGTGCGCCAGACGGGGGCGGATATCTTGCTGGGCAACACCTATCACCTGATGCTGCGCCCTACAGCCGAGCGCATCGACCGTTTGGGCGGCTTGCATAAATTCATGAATTGGGACCGCCCGATCCTGACGGATTCGGGGGGGTTTCAGGTCATGTCGCTGGCGTCCTTGCGTAAGCTCACCGAACGTGGCGTGACCTTCAAAAGCCATATCGACGGCTCCAAACATGAAATCACGCCTGAACGCTCGATGGAGATCCAAAAGCTTCTCGGCTCGGACATCGTCATGTGCTTTGATGAATGCCCCGCGCTGCCCGCCGACCGCGACCGCATCGCCAGCAGCATGGAGCTGTCCATGCGGTGGGCGAAACGGTCAAAAGAGGCGTTTGGGGACCGTCCTGGTCATGCGCTGTTTGGCATCCAGCAAGGCGGGCTAGAGCAAGACCTGCGCCAGCAATCTGCCGAGGCTCTGCGTGAGATCGGCTTTGACGGATACGCCGTGGGCGGTCTGGCCGTGGGCGAGGGGCAAGAGGCGATGTTTGATTGCCTTGATTACGCGCCCGAGCAATTGCCCCAAGACAAACCGCGCTATCTGATGGGCGTGGGCAAACCCGATGATATCGTGGGCGCTGTGGCGCGTGGCATTGATATGATGGACTGTGTTCTGCCGTCGCGGTCGGGCCGCACGGGGCAGGTGTTCACCAGCCGCGGTGTGCTGAACATCAAAAACGCCCGTCACGCGGATGACCCGCGCCCGCTAGACCCTGACTGCGACTGCCCGACCTGCCAGAACTATTCGCGCGCCTATCTGCACCACGTCTTTCGCAGCCAAGAGATGATCTCGTCGATGCTGCTGACATGGCACAACCTTCATTACTACCAAAACCTGATGGCAGGCATGCGCGGCGCGATTGAGGCGGGCACGTTTGAGGCATGGCAACGCGATTTCCACGCCAAACGCGCGCAGGGGGATATTGATCCGCTGTAAATTGCGGTGGGACCCCGCTGAGCGCGGGTTTTGACCTTGGCCGCGAATGGTCCAATGGCGGGTTTTGTAACCCCTCCCAGAAACGGTCGTTTGTGGAAGAGTGATGAGTGTTTTATCCAAAGCAAATACTGACGAGAGAATTGATATTGATCTGTCGTAAAAAACTGGCATCTTTCCAACATGACATTACGCACACCAAACATCTCTGACGCTTCCAGCATTGCAGCAATATCCATTCAGGTGTGGATCGGCACTTACTTAAAACGTGGTGTGAGCGGGTTTTTCGCTGACTATGCTTTGGAGGAATTTACACCACAAAAGATTGAGAAGCTCATATCAGACCCCAACCAGTTTATTCTGGTTTCTGAGAACGAAGAGGGTATTGACGGTTTCATCCAGGTAACGTCTGGGAGCGAAGCTCCTGTGAAAGGTTGCTCTGAAGTAGAAATATCAACTTTCTATGTTCAGCCTCGCCATCATGGTAAAGGCATCGGAAAACGCCTTCTCAGTGCTGCATTCCAACACTGCCGTGACGAGGCGGTGCAGTCGGTTTGGCTTACAACCAACGCTGAGAATGACCCAGCAATCGCATTTTATCTTGCGCAGGGCTTCGAGCACATTGGGGAGACCCACTTTCGTATTCAGGATGAGGGATACCTCAACAACGTCTACTTGTATAAGTTTAACCGCACTCCCTGTAGCGGTAGCTAAGTCAGCAAACATACCATTCGAGAGTGTTCCAAAAACCCTCGTTTTTGACACCTCCGCAAACTACCTCGATTTCCGCTGTCAAAAACACCTTCCTGAACATAACAGGTTGTTGACCGTTTTTGATCACCCCTCATTCACGGACATGCAGCATTATTCATTTTGAGATTAAAGCAGTCCATCGCTCCCACTCTCCCCCTCAAACGTAACCGAATACCCAAACGTCACGCTCTCCTTTGACGCCAAAGAAAAACTATTCGGCCGCTCGCCAATCTCTGGACCATCGTCCAGATAAGACGCCGTGCCGTGCCAAGGCTCGATACATAAGAAGGGCGCGCCAGTGGGGCGCCAAAGGGCCAGATCGGGCAGGTTGTGGAAGGTGAACGCCAACGCGGGGCCGGATTTTGGGCCGTAACGCAGGTCATCTGTGCCATTGGGGAAAACAAGCGCGCCCTCGTCGAATAGATGTTCGGCTATTTCCAGATCCCCTTTCTTAAAGGGCCCCTCCAGCGGTTCGGGGCGCAGCAGCCCGTCCTCTAGGGCCCGCATGTCGGGCGATCCGCCAGTGTTCAAGGTCACGTGGTGGGCTTGTCCGTTTGCACGCGGAAGGGGCCAGTTGAACGCGGGGTGAAAGCCAAAGCCAAAGGGCATCGGGGCATCGCCTTCGTTGTTGATTTCGGCAGTCGCATGCAGGGTTGCGCCCTCCAGACGGTGGGTGATGCGCAGGCCAAAGGCAAAAGGATAGCTGGCGCGGCTCTCTTCGGTGTCGCTCAGCAGGTGGCGGCACATGGTGTCAGTCTGTTCTTCCAGCGCAAATACACTGCGCCTTGCAAACCCGTGTTGCGGCATAGCAGCCGTTTGTCCGCCCGCGCGCACCGTATCATCCACCGCCCGCCCGACGATCGGGAAAAGCACAGGCGCGCGTCCGCTCCAGAATGCGCCATCCCCATGCCACAACAGATCCTCGCCCGCCGCAGTGCGCAGATATTGCATTTCCGCCCCCAAGGGCGCGACGGCAAGGCTGAGCGCATCAGACTGGAGGAGGATATGCGATGAGGTCATGGGGGCTCCGGATTTGGGCGGTGGGCCCCGATGGTCGGGGCGGTACAGCGCTATTTTGAAGCATATGCAGTCACCGTCAACTGCTCATGCTCTGCTGCCATTTCCTCCAGGCGGATGATCCCGCCGTAGAAGGCTATGATGCGAATGTGCCAATCCATCGAACAATTGGCAAATTTCCCCCAAACAATTGGCAATCTGCAGTTGCCCACCGCGTGCGATCCCTTCATGTTAGGACAAACGCCCGAGCCAAATATCAGCGAAATAACGGGTTACCATTGAAACAGGCGGGTAGGGTGCACAAATATCCTATCCATAGGAAGCGGCCCAGATGTTGCCTCGTAGTAGGGACAAAAGCCGCTTTGCCATTATAAGGAAAAGAGCATGCAAGAGCCTCTGAACGCGCGTTATCCGGTATTGCCGTTGCGCGATATCGTCGTATTCCCCCACATGATTGTGCCTCTGTTTGTTGGCCGCGACAAATCTGTGCGCGCGCTGGAAGAAGTCATGGCCGATGACAAGCAGATCCTGCTGTCCAGCCAGATTGACCCAGGTGTTGATGACCCCGACAGCGATGGCATCTTTAAGGCTGGCGTGCTGGCGAATGTATTGCAACTGCTCAAGCTGCCCGATGGCACGGTCAAAGTGCTGGTGGAAGGGCAGGCCCGTGTGCGGATCACGGAATATTTTGAAAACGATGACTTCTTTGAAGCCAGCGCCGAATATCTGACCGAAATGCCCGGCGATGCGGACACCACCGAGGCGCTCCTACGCTCGGTTGGGGATGAATTCGCGCGCTATGCAAAAGTGAAAAAGAACGTCCCCGAAGAGGCGCTGACAGCGGTCGGCGAAGCCTCTGATCCGGCGCGTCTGGCTGATTTGGTTGCGGGCCATCTGGGGATCGAAGTCGAACAAAAGCAAGACCTGCTGGAAACGCTCAGCGTTTCTGACCGTCTGGAAAAAGTCTACGGGCTGATGCAGGGCGAAATGTCTGTGCTGCAGGTTGAGAAGAAAATTAAAACCCGCGTGAAATCGCAGATGGAGAAAACCCAGCGCGAATATTACCTGAATGAGCAGATGAAGGCCATTCAGACAGAGCTGGGCGATGGCGAAGACGGCAAAAACGAAGTTGTTGAGCTGGAAGAACGCGTTGCGGGCACCAAGCTGAGCAAGGAAGCCAAAGAAAAGGCAGATGCCGAGATCAAAAAGCTCAAGAACATGAGCCCGATGTCTGCGGAAGCCACGGTTGTGCGCAATTACCTTGATTGGATGCTGTCCATCCCGTGGGGTGTTAAATCGCGCGTGAAAAAGGATCTGGCCAAGGCCGAGGCGGTGCTGGATGCCGATCACTACGGGCTTGAAAAGGTTAAAGAACGCATTGTTGAGTACCTCGCGGTGCAGCAGCGTTCCTCCAAGCTGAAGGGCCCGATCATGTGCCTTGTTGGTCCTCCGGGTGTTGGTAAAACATCGCTTGGGAAGTCTGTGGCCAAGGCAACGGGGCGCGAATTTATTCGCATCTCGCTGGGCGGCGTGCGTGACGAATCCGAAATCCGTGGCCACCGCCGGACTTACATCGGCTCCATGCCCGGTAAGATCATTCAGGCGCTGAAGAAGGCTAAAACAACCAACCCGCTGATCTTGCTCGATGAAATCGACAAGATGGGGCAGGATATGCGTGGCGATCCGGCTTCGGCGATGTTGGAGGTTCTGGATCCCGAACAAAACGGCACCTTTGTTGATCACTATTTGGAGGTCGAATATGACCTCAGCAATGTGATGTTCCTGACCACGTCCAACAGCTATAACATGCCAGGGCCCTTGCTGGACCGGATGGAGATCATCCCGCTGTCTGGCTATACCGAGGATGAGAAGCTGGAGATCGCCAAGCAGCATTTGGTGAACAAGCAGATCAAAAACCACGGTCTGAAGGCCAAAGAATTCGAGATCGAGGATTCCGCGCTGTCCGGCATCATCCGCTATTACACCCGCGAGGCGGGCGTGCGGAACCTTGAGCGCGAGATCGCCAAAGTAACCCGCAAAGCGCTCACCAAAATTGTGCGCAAAGAGGCAGACAGCATCACCGTAACAGGCGATAATCTGGATGACTTCCTTGGCGTGAAGAAGCACCGTTATGGTTTGGCCGAAAAGGAAGACCAGATTGGCGTTGTCACGGGGCTTGCTTATACCTCTGTGGGGGGCGAACTGCTGCACATTGAGGCCCTGCGCCTGCCTGGCAAAGGCCGTATGAAAACAACGGGTAAGCTGGGCGATGTGATGAAGGAAAGCATCGACGCGGCCAGCTCTTATGTGCGCTCGATCAGCCCGTCCATCGGGGTGAAGCCACCGGTGTTTGATAAAATCGACATCCACGTGCACGTGCCAGACGGGGCCACCCCCAAAGACGGCCCAAGCGCGGGTCTGGCCATGGTCACCTCTATCGTTTCGGTTTTGACGAAGATCCCTGTGCGCAAAGATATTGCCATGACGGGGGAAGTATCCCTGCGCGGGAATGCGATGCCGATTGGCGGATTGAAAGAGAAACTGCTTGCTGCATTGCGGGGGGGGATCACAACCGTTCTGATCCCACAGGAGAATGAAAAAGACCTGCCAGAGATCCCAGACAACGTAAAAGAAGGGCTGACCATCATTCCAGTCACCCATGTCTCTGAGGTGTTGGAGCATGCGCTGGTCCGCAAGCCCGAGGCCGTCGATTGGGATGAGGCCGCAGAAGAGGCGGCTGCTGCTGCATTGGCTGCAAAATCGGCATCTGGTGACGCTGCCACTGCGCACTAAGCGCACAGTGTAAGGTGTTAAAGCGGTGCACGGCATCAAAGCGGTGCACCCCATGTAAAAAAGCCGCCCTGCAGGAAACTGCGGGGCGGCTTTCTTTTTGGTATCAAACGCGGCTGCGCTTGGGATTAGTCGGTTAGGACTGGCAGCGCCAAAAGCAATGCCAGCAAGGCAACGGTAACTGTACCGCTGCTAGAGCTAGATGCTTCTTCAATGATGATCGGTGCTTCGATGACCGGATCGCTCAGTGATCCCGCCAGTGTCGTTGTTGCCGATGCGGCAATGGCCAATGCTGCCAAACTATATTTCATGTCGTCCCCCAGGTTGTGTTGACGCCCAAATGTCACGCTAAATGTGGGATTGGTCAAGGCTCCCTAGCTTTTTTTTCTGTGCTCGAGTAGCATTTAGGAAAATCAATAATGAGTGAGAGAGCACCATGGCAACATCTTCCAAACGCACAGGCAAAAGCACGATGCCAAAAACCACCAAAACCACGGTTCCGGCCCCCAGCGCAGAGCCGATGACAGACATCGATAGCTCCAAGGCGCCCAAAGGCGTTGTTGTGGAACCCTCTGTGGTTGAAACACTTTCTCCGGTTGTTGTCAGCAATGAGCTGCGCAAAAAAGAGCTGTTCGAATTGGTTGTTGAACGCTCTGGTATGAAGAAAAAAGATGTAAAACCCGTTGTAGAAGCGATGCTGGCCGTTCTGGGCGACGCATGGGCCGAACAACGCGAAATGAATCTCCCTCCGTTGGGTAAGATCAAAGTACAACGCGGAAAAGAGCTGTCAGACGGCCGTGTTGTGGTGTTGAAGCTGCGTCAGAAGTCCGCACGGCTCAATGCGGCGTCAGAAACTACAGAAACTTCCGACACAACGACGGCTGCTGAATAATTAGGCGCTTGCCTTAAGCTGGCCATTGTGCGCCGGTTTTCCTCCTCTTTCTGGCCCCTTCACCCTTGTCGGTGGAGGGGCATTGTTTTGGGCAACGGTTGAAACCCACGACCTTCTGGGGCAGGGACGAAGGTAGAGAACAGTTAGTTTGTGTTAGGGCGGTGTTTTTCGATGTCAGATTATCCAGAAATTTTTATGCTGCGGCATGGCGAAACAGAATGGAACGCCCAAGGGCGGATGCAAGGGGCGCTGAATTCACCGCTGACAGAGGTCGGCCGCGGTCAGGCCGCCCAACAAGCAGCGATTCTTGCTGGTTATGATTTGTCGGGATTCGATATCATTTGCAGCCCTCAAGGGCGCGCATTTGAGACCGCTGCGATCGCTTTGGCACGGCAAGTTAGCCATATTCGCACCGATGATGCCCTGCGTGAAATCGGTGTAGGCCTGTGGGCTGGCAAATTGAGAAGCGAATTATCCGAAGGAAAGGACCTGATTGAGGGCCCAGACGGCCCATTGGCGCTTTATGAGATGGCACCCGAGGGGGAGGGCTTTGCCGCGTTGGAACAACGCTGCATCGGCTTTCTTGAAGGATTGAAGCGACCTAGCGTATTGATAACGCACGGAATTACATCCCGCATGATGCGCTGTGTTGCGACAGGTATTGGGCCTTGCGGCCTTGAAAATATCGGCGGCGGGCAAGGCGTTGTCTTCCACTTGAAAAATAGCTCACAAAAACGTCTCGAATGTGGTTGCCATCCCTAAAAGGTTAGTCTAAATCACGCCTCATCGGGTCGTTAGCTCAGTTGGTAGAGCGCTTCGTTTACACCGAAGATGTCGGGAGTTCGAGCCTCTCACGACCCACCATTCTCTCCCTCGGGAGGGGAGTCATATTGCCCCCACCAAGGGGCAGCACTGCGCGGTTGTAGCTCAGCTGGTTAGAGTACCGGCCTGTCACGCCGGGGGTCGCGGGTTCGAGCCCCGTCAACCGCGCCACTTCTCCTTTTTTCAAATTACTTGCGTATTTTTTGGGCAATTTGGGTCCCAGCTGCGTTGCGTTACGTATCGCGTGGGTGTGCCTGATCCTAAACAACAAACCTGTCGGCTGCCGGCGCGCAATCCCTTTTGCGGGCTGAAAATGTGGCTCTGATTGTCCTCTAGGTATTTGGCCCGTTCCCTCAGAACTGTGGCGTTCAATTATGCGCTTATGCCAGTACTTGGATGTTCTTTTGGGTTAATAGATTTGACTCTGACAGGGGGCAGGATCAAGTTGGTGCATATTCTACCAAATGAGGAACCCAACATGACCCCACGTATTTTGGCCACAACCTGTGCTTTGGCGCTGACCGCGGGTGCCGCGCAGGCGGACTACAAGCTGCATGTTATTCATATCAACGACCTGCACAGCCGGATCGAACCGATCAATAAATACGATTCGACCTGTGGCGCCGAAGATAATGCCGAAGGGAAGTGTTTTGGCGGTTATGCGCGTGTGATCACCAAGATCAACGAGCTGCGCAAAGAGCTGGCTGGCGAAAACGTCATCGTTCTGGATGCGGGTGACCAATATCAGGGCAGCCTGATGTACACGACCTATAAGGGGGAGGTTGAGGCCGAGTTCGCCGAGATTGTCGGCTTTGACGCTATGGCCGTTGGCAACCACGAATTTGACGACGGTGATCAGGGTCTGCGCGATTTGACCGATCGTGTGTCTTTCCCTGTGATTTCGGGCAACATCGACGTGTCCAAATCCAACATTCTGGCAGGGCAGGTGGATGACCACACGATCCTTGAGGTCGGCGGCCAAAAGATCGCCATCATCTCGGCGCTGGCGGTAGACACGGTTGAGACCTCTAGCCCTTCAGAGGCGGTGGTTTTCACCAATGAGATTGAAGGCCTCCAAGCAGATGTCACCGCATTGGAAGCTGAAGGCGTGAATAAAATCATCGCTTTGACCCATGTTGGTGTCAAAAAGGATTTGGCAATCGCGGAGGCTGTCACAGGTCTTGATGCGGTTGTGGGTGGGCATTCTCACACGTTGTTCTCTAACACCAAAGAAGGCGCTATGGCCTATCCCACGATGGTTGGGAATGTGCCGGTTGTTCAGGCCTATGCCTATTCCAAATACGTTGGCCATCTTGAGCTGACCTTTGATGATGCGGGCAATCTTGTGTCTGCTACTGGTGACACGATTTTGCTTGATTCCAGCGTCGCAGAGGATGAGGCCGCCGTGGCCCGCATCGCCGAGCTGGCAGGCCCGATTGAGGAAATGAAAACCCGTGTGATCGGGGCGACATCTGACGTGGTGGATGGGTCTCGCGATGTGTGCCGCGCCAAGGAATGCGCAATGGGCAACTTGGTCGCGGATGCGATGCTGGACCGTGTGGCGGATCAAGGCGTGCAGATCGCGATCCAGAACGGCGGCGGTCTTCGGGCGTCGATCGATATGGGCGAAGTCACAATGGGCGAAGTCCTGACGGTGCTGCCTTTCCAAAACACACTGTCAACATTTGACGTGACCGGTGCGGGCATTGTCGAAGCGTTGGAAAACGGAGTGAGCCAGCTAGAGGATGGCGCAGGCCGTTTTGCGCAAGTGGCCGGCATGACCTATGCATTTGATGCCTCTGCCGAAGTGGGCGCACGGGTATCTGACGTTATGGTTGGGGGCGCGCCAATTGATTTGGCTGCGACCTATCTGGCGGTGACAAACAACTATGTGCGCAATGGTGGCGATGGGTATGCGATGTTTAAGGCAGCGGCGAATGCCTATGATTATGGTCCTGACCTTGCTGATGTTGTCGCGGAATATATGGCGGCAAAAGGCGATTATGCACCCTACACGGATGGGCGCATCACTGTGAAATAAGGTGCGACACCATCCACGTTACATCAAACGCGCCGCGGTCTGACCGTGGCGCGTTTTTTTATCGGGGTGGGGCGGGCAGGGCGCGTGGGTTGCACCCACCCTTCGGTCGGGCGGCGCAAACGGGGGCTGAAGTGAAAGAAAACGCACCCGCGCGCAACTAACCTCTTGACGCATCACGGGGCTTGGCATATTCCGCACAAACGCTCTGAGGCTAACGCCGATGAGACGCAGCGCGCGGTTGTAGCTCAGCTGGTTAGAGTACCGGCCTGTCACGCCGGGGGTCGCGGGTTCGAGCCCCGTCAACCGCGCCACTGCTGCCTAAAAGGTCCTCCCTCGGGAGGGCCTTTTTGCATTCATAGCCATCTTTTTGCATTTCAGATCTTGGGGTTAGTCGTTTTTCAGTGGAAATCCCAAAGCCGTTTCAGTGGCCATATCAAGCTGGCTGTTCATCCATGCGATATCTTCGGCAGCCCAAGTTTTGGGGAGAGGCGGGCGGTTCTCAACCGCTGGGGTCCACCGGTTGCCCATGCGGCGCTCAACCGGCGCATAGCCATCGGGGCGCACGTCCAGATCGAATGCCTCTGACAGGGCGAACAGGAAGGCCTCAGGGTCGGCGTTGAACGCATCGAGCGAAACATAAACAACACTGGCCCCGCGCTCGGGCAGGGACATCAGCGCGCGGTGTTTGAGGTTTCGCATGGCGAAAATTGTCTCATAGCGCGCGCCGGTAATGGGGTGGCGGTCGAACTGCAGCTCATGATTTTGGGGCATCAGGTTGGGGGGGATCATCTCAAAATGATCGGTCCGGTCCACACGGGCGTGCCACGGGCTGCGGATGAACTGATGGAAATCAAGCGCCTGCATCTCGGGCGCGCCGTGCCATGGTCTGCGGAACAAGGATGCGGTCCACGCGCGCGGCCCGCGCACGGCGCAAATGGTCAAGAATGTTGGGGGGATCGCCAACATCGACGGCACCGCGTGTTTCCATCCCAAGGCCTCGGTGCGTTTGATCATCAGGGTGTCTTGTACGGTTTTGCGAATGACATTTGTGCCGCAGCCCCGTTCGCCCAGAACCTGAAACCGATCTACAGGACCATCGTGGGATTTATGGATATGCCAGCCCGTCTGTGCCATATCCGCTGCAAGTGTTGTCCTAAATGCATCAAAACCGATGGGTTCTGGGGCGTGGGCCATTGTCATTTCACGTCTCTCACGGCTTACTGCGCTCGGATCTGCATCATGCGGGTTCAGGCAGGAAAAGAAAAGAAGGAAGCGCCATGCAAACAGCAGCCGCAGTGACAATGGTGCGCGATGATGCGTTTTTTCTGGAGGCTTGGCTGCGCCATTATGGCGAGGTTCTGGGCCGCGAGAATTGCTATATTATCAATCATGGTTACGGCGCAGAAGTGGCCGAGCTGGCCCAGGGGTGCAATATCATCGGCATCCCGGGTGATCCGCATAAGAACTTTGATGTGAAACGCTGGGGGCTGCTTAATAGTCTGGTCAGCGGGCTGCGGAAATATTTCCGTCATGTGATTGTCGGTGATGTGGACGAATTGGTGGTGGTTGATCCCAAAAGGGGCCTGAACCTACGAGAATTCCTAGAGCAGGCGCCAGAGAAGCGCGTGCTGACGCCATTGGGCCTAGAGGTGATCCACCGCGTTGAATTGGAGCCAGACGCGATCAGTGACCATATCATCGGGCCGCGCCGCTACGTGCGCCCTGCACCGCATTACTCAAAACCCTGTGTGGTGTCCGCGGCGGCGAAATTGTCGCGGGGGGGGCATTTTTCGCAATACCCCAAGCTGCACACGCCAGATGATCTATATCTGTTCCACCTCAAATTTTGCGATTTTGATCAGTACGCTGGGGCAATGGACCGCCGCAATGCGGTGACGCAAGACATGGGCGATGACATCAAAGGCACTTCCATCGGGCGCCATTGGTTCGGCGCTGCGCGGGGAGAAGACCGCGCGATTTTCGAAGGCTTTGCGGACCTGCAATTGGAAGAGGGGTTTGATCTGAGCTTTTTGCGCAAACGCATGCAGCGTTCGTTCAAGCCGCGCGGTGAGACAGGGTTTTATGAATTCAACAGACCCGATCATGACCGCCAATACGTGCTTCCGGAACGCTTTGTCGGTGTGATCTAGGGCATTTTCAGATCGTAGATGGCATAACGGCGCGCAGAGGGTTTCCTGCGCGCCGTTTCTTTTGCTTAGCCGCGTTTTTCGGCGATGCGTGCCTGCATTTGGTCCAGCGGCAGGTAGCCGCGCAGCAATTCGTCCTGCATCACAAACGTAGGCGTGCCGGAAATCGCAAGCGCCCCGGCCAGCGCGCGCGTGGCCGCGATTTCAGCGGTGACTTCTTCGCTGTCCATCCGCGCCTCAACCGCATCCATGTCCAACCCGAAGGTTCCCGCAAGGCGGCGCAGCGTGGGCATGTTGATATCGCCGTTCACGCTCATCATTGCGTCATGCACGGCCTTGTAGCTGTCATTGCCCGCAACCTGTTTTACCGCCACCGCGAACCGCGACGCCAATACCGAGGATTCCCCCAAGATCGGCAGCTCTTTTACGACCAGTTTGATGTTGCCGTCCGCTCTGATCAGCTCGGCCACTTCGCCGTGTGCGCGTTTGCAATAGCCGCAACGATAATCAAGGAATTCAACCAAAACGATGTCGCCGTCAGGGTTGCCCCCGACCCAAGAATACCCGTCGTTGAACAGCGCATCAGCATTCTGGCTGACCAAATCGATATCGGCCTGCACTTGGGCATCTGCTTCGCGATTTTGCAAGATTTCAACGGCTTGCATGATCACTTCGGGGTTCTCAAACAGATAGGCCCGTACCTCGGCGCGAAATAGCGCGCGTTCCTCATCGCTCATCGGGGTTAGGTCTTGGGCGGTGGCACCGGTCGCAAGCGTGGCCAGCAGGGCGGTAGAAGCAAGGAGACGTTTCATCAAATGTTCACTTTCGTTTTGCAGCACGTTGAGAAGCAATCAACACATCTTGGGCGCGCTGCCAAGGGCCTGAACCCTCAGGCAGCAGACCAGATGCGCGTTTGGCGTGGATACCGGCGTCTTTCAGGCGCCCCGATAGGGCAGAACGCTCGGCGGTGATGAGAATGGCCATGCCGGTTTGGCCTGACTTTACGTAAGCAGTTGCTAAATCCCGCAACATGGAGCCGTCGCGGAAATCCTGGCGGCGCGATTTCTCCAGCGCAGCGCGTGCGGATTTCACCTGCCCCGAAGCCAGCAGCGCGCGCCCGTATCCAGATAAAATAAGCGGGTCGTATGGCGCGCGTTTCACCGCGTTCGCATAGATTTGTGCCGCCGCTTTGAAATTTCGGGTCTCAAGCAGAATATCGCCTTTCTGAGCGCGCAGGTAAGCGTCCGTTGGCCGCAGGGCGATGGCGCGGTCAATGGCTGCAAGCGCCTTTTTGGTGCGTGAATTCCGGTGCTCGGCGATGGCTTCGCGTAGGGCACGCACATCGGTGTAGCCTTCGGATTTCAGGCGGCGCAGGGTCCAACTCGGCGCGCGGGTCGTGGCCGAGATCTTGCCCTTCAGGCGCGCAAACCAATACTCTGCCGTGTGATCTTCGGGCAGGGTGCCATAGCTGGCCACATATCCCGCAACCGCGCGCAGCCGGTCACGGCTTAACGGATGCGAGCGGGTGTAGGGATCGCGCCGCGAAAGGCTTAGCGCTTCTTGGCCTGCAAAAATACCCAGCGCATCGGCCAGCCCCTGCGGTGACGCACCAGCGGCGCGCATAAAGCGAATGCCCGATTGATCAGCCGAGGCTTCCTCGGCACGGGTATGGCCCAAAAAGGCGCGCTGCGCAGATGAGGTCGTGCCAATGGCCAGCCCAGCAGCAGCTGTGTTATTGCCCGATGCCGCCGCCGCCGCCGCAAGGGCAATCCCCAGCCCCGAGATCGTGCGCGCATTGGCCAAATTCCCCAAACGCCGTGCGATATGGCCGTTGACGATATGGGCGGCCTCATGGGCGATAATCCCTTGCAGCATGGTAGCGGTGCGCATCTTGTTGATCAGGCCGTAATGGACAAAGATTGCGTCATTGCTGACCACAAAGGCATTCATCGAACTGTCATTGACCACTAAAACCTTCACACGGTTGGGGTTCAGCCCAGCAGCCTGCAAAATGGGGGCGGCGATTTGTTTCAGCGCATGTTCCATATCCGCGTCGCGCAACAAGCTCATCGCTTGGGCGGGGAGGGCCAATAAGGCCACAACGCATAGGGCGACTATTGACGGGGCAAGGCGGATCAGGTGAAAGCGCATAGGAATAGTTTTGGAGTGTAGCCATGCGGAATTCAACCCGATCAGCGGTCGATCCCTTTATTGTGATGGATGTTATGCAGGCCGCAGCCGCTGCCGAGGCCGCAGGCCGCGATATTATTCACATGGAAGTCGGACAGCCCGGCACAGGCGCGCCGCAGGGGGCTACGGCGGCGCTGAGCACTGCGATGGCGCAGGATTCCTTGGGCTATACGGTGGCGTTGGGCATACCTGCCTTGCGCGCGCGGATCGCCCAGATGTACGGAGAATGGTATAACGTCGATCTTGACCCTGCGCGGGTCGTTGTGACCTCTGGGTCATCGGGCGCGTTTTTGCTGGCCTTTACGGCGCTATTCGACAGTGGAGACCGCGTGGGCATTGGCGCACCGGGATACCCCAGCTACCGGCAAATTCTGGGCGCGCTGGGGATGGTGCCTGTCGATTTGCCCACCGCAGCCGAGAACCGTTTCCAGCCTGTGCCGCGTGATCTGGCGGGCATGGATTTGCGCGGCCTGCTTGTGGCCTCGCCGGGGAACCCGACGGGCACGATGTTGGATAAGACCGAAATGTCGGCGCTGATCGGGGCCTGCGATGATATCGGCGCGTCCTTTATCTCGGATGAAATCTACCACGGTGTCGAGTATGAAAAAAAGGCCGTGACCGCCCTAGAAGTCACCGACGATTGCTATGTGATCAACAGTTTCTCGAAATATTTTAGCATGACGGGCTGGCGCGTCGGGTGGATGGTGGTGCCAGAAGATCAGGTGCGGGTGGTCGAACGGATCGCCCAGAACATGTTCATCTGTGCGCCGCATGCGTCGCAAGTTGCCGCCTTGGCCGCGATGGAGTGCGAACAAGAACTGCAGGGCAATATGGATGTCTACCGCGCCAACCGTGCGTTGATGCTGGAAGGCCTACCCAAAGCGGGCTTTACCCGTATCGCGCCACCTGATGGGGCGTTTTACGTCTATGCTGACGTGAGCGAGATTACCGATGACAGCCGTGCCTTAGCGGCTGAAATCCTTGAGAAAGTTGGGGTCGCTGTCACGCCTGGGCTGGATTTTGACCCCCAACGCGGCCACCGCAGTTTGCGCTTTTCCTATGCGCGCAGCACTGCAGATATCGCCGAAGGCTTGGCGCGGTTGACCGCCTTTATGAAGGCGCGCTGAGCCACTGGACCGCAAGGGGCAACAAGTGATAGGTTCTGGCAAAAGAACCACCTGAAAACCCGTGGTCGGAGCAGAAATGAAGCGCCTTTTCATCAGTCTTATCTGTGCCTTATCGCTGGCCTCTCATGTGCAGGCTCAAGGGCTGAGCGCCCTCGCAAGGGTGGATGCCGAGGCCAGCACCATCAAAGACGGCTGGTGGGGGCGCACCGACATCACCCTCCAGCTGAGCCAAGGTGTGCCGTACCGCGTGTTCACATTGGATGCGCCCGCGCGACTGGTGATCGATTTTCGCGAGGTGGACTTCACGGGGGTGACTGCGGCGCAGTTGCTAGAGAAATCGGGCCGCGTAAGTGCCGTGCGCTTTGGCGCATTTCAGCCGGGCTGGTCGCGGCTGGTGGCGGATCTGGAGGCCCCTATGTTGCCGCGTGAAATCGGCATGCCGGTAGACCCGAACACAGGCCGCGCGACCTTGCAGATCGAATTGGATGGGGTGGAGCAGGCGGATTTCGTTGCCGCCTCTGGCACGCCCAAAGCCCCCAACTGGGCGCCCGCGTTTTTAAACCTCGACCTTCCTGAACGGGTCGAGGACGATATTTTCACCGTGGTCCTGGACCCTGGGCACGGCGGCATTGACCCCGGCGCAGAGCGGGGCGGCGTGAATGAAAAAGAACTGATGCTTAGTTTCGCCCGCACTTTGGCGGATGCTTTGCGCCGCGAGGGCGTGAATGTGGTGCTCACCCGTAACGAGGACGTGTTTGTCGCGCTAGAGACGCGGGTGGCGATTGCTCACCGTGTGAATGCCGATCTGTTTATTTCGCTGCATGCCGATATTTTGCAGCAGGGCGGGGCCAAAGGCGCCACCGTCTACACATTGTCGGATGAGGCCAGCGCAGACGCCACGTCCCTGTTGGTGGCGCGACATGAACGTTCGGATATCCTGTCTGGGGCGGATCTGACGGGGGTGGATGATCAATTGGCGCAAATCATGCTGGATTTTGCCCGTGCCGAGACGGAGCCGCGTTCGGTGGATCTGGCCAAGACGCTGGTGGGGGGCATGTCCGCAGCAGGGGGGCCAATGAACCGCCGCCCCTTGCGCAGGGCCGGATTTTCAGTGCTCAAATCCGCCGATATCCCATCGGTTTTGATCGAAATCGGCTTTCTCAGCTCAAAGCGTGATTTGGCAAATATTAGCGATCCCGTCTGGCGACAGGACATGGCCGAGAGCATCGCACAATCTGTGCTTGTATGGCGCGACGCTGATGAAGCCCGCGCGCCCTTGGTGCGCCAGTAACAAGGGACATAACTGCAGTAAATTGGGCGGCATTTCGCCCCTTTTCCCCGCGCTAGGCTTTTGACCATTGCGGCCTTTGAGGCTATAGATACCGCAATTCAAGCAGCCATTTAAGGAGCTGTCGCGCGTGTTTCGGATGATCCTATCTTTCTTTGGGGGTATTTTTACCACCCTGACCATGTCTATTGGCATGGTGGCGCTGACTATTGGTGCGATTTTCTGGATGTACGGGCGGGATTTGCCCAGCCACGAATCCCTTGCCTCTTATACGCCCCCAACGATCAGCCGGATTTATTCGGGCCAAGGCCGCTTGATCGATGAATTCGCCAAAGAACGCCGTCTGTTCGCCCCCGCAGATACAATCCCCGACCTGATTAAACAGGCGTTTATCTCGGCGGAAGACAAGAATTTCTACGACCATGACGGCTATGATTTGCGCGGTATTGGGGCGGCGGCTGTGGATGCGGTGCGCTCGCGCGGGCAAGACGTGCGCGGGGCCTCGACGATTACCCAGCAGGTGATGAAGAACTTCTTGTTGTCTGGTGACAGACGGGCCGAACGGAAGATCAAGGAAATCATCCTTGCGGCCCGTGTTGAAGAAGCCTTGGACAAAGAAAAAATTCTGGAGCTGTACCTGAACGAGATTTTCCTAGGGCAAAACAGCTATGGTGTGGCCGCAGCCAGCCAGACCTATTTCAACAAAACCCTAGGTGAACTGGCCCCGCATGAGGCGGCAACCTTGGCCAGCTTGCCCAAAGCGCCTTCTGATTTCCACCCAGTGCGGCGCAAAGAACGCCTGCTGTCGCGCCGTAACTTCGTTCTGCGCGAGATGAAGGAAAACGGCTATATCACCGAGGCGGCCTATGAAGAAGAACGCAATCTGCCGCTGAAATCCGTGCAAAACGGTGATTTTTCCAGCTTCAAATCCGATCTGCCGCCGCGCGATTACTTCACCGATGAAATTCGCCGCCAGCTGTCTGAAAACTTTGGCGAGGGTGAATTCTTTACCGGCGGTTTGACCGTCCGTGCGACCATCGACAATGAAATGCAACCCATCGCCGCTGATGCCTTGCGCCGCCAGTTGGAGCAATATGACCGTGGCACAGGCGTTTGGCGCGGGACCCGCGAAACACTGCCGCCCGAGGCGCTGGTCGATGAAGCCACGTGGCGCGAAGCGCTGTCCAACCTGCGCGTACCACGCGATATCTTGCTGGAAACACAGTGGTTTCCCGCCGTGGTTCTAGAGGTCGGTAGCAAAGGGGCCCGTTTGGGGATCGAAAACGTCGAGACAGCAAGCGGCGGCAACTGGGTGCCGCCAAAGGACATGCAGTGGGCGCGCAAGCGTCAGGAAAACGGCCGTCTAGGGGCCCGCGGCGATCTGGTCGAGGTCGGCGATGTGGTGTTGGTGCGCCGCATGGTTGCAGATGCCGATGGGTCCTTCATTCGCTGGACATTGCGTCAGGTGCCGCAGGTGCAGGGGGGCTTTGTGGCGATGGACGTCAACACTGGCCGCGTGATTGCGATGCAGGGTGGCTTTAGCTATCAGGCCAGCGTTTTTAACCGTGCGACACAGGCCAAACGGCAACCTGGCTCCAGCTTTAAACCCTTTGTTTTTGCGGCTGCATTGGACAGTGGCTATACGCCCGCAACCATTATTGTGGACGCCCCGATTGAGATTAACACACCGCAGGGTGTGTGGCGGCCCAAGAACTCCTCCAACCGCTACTACGGCCCAACGCCGCTGCGCACAGGGATCGAACAATCACGGAACCTGATGACCATCCGTCTGGCCCAAGAGGTCGGGATGAATGTTGTGGGCGAATATGCCGAACGTTTTGGTGTTTACGAGAACCTCTCGCCGGTTCTGGCCAACGCTTTGGGCTCACAGGAGACGACGTTGTACCAAATGGTGGCGGCCTATGCGATGTTTGCCAATGGCGGCGAACGTGTTGTGCCCACTTTGGTGGACCGTGTGCAGGACCGCTACGGTCGCACAGTGTACCGCCATGATGAACGCATCTGCGAGGATTGCGGCCAGATCAGCCTTGCCGCAGGGCAAAGCCCACGTGTGATTTCCAACCGCGAGCGGGTGATGGACCCTGTTACGGCCTATCAGCTGACCTCGATGATGGAAGGCGTTGTCAAACGGGGGACCGCGCGGAAATCTGTGAACCTTCGGGTGCCTGCTGCGGGTAAAACGGGCACAACGAATGATGCCAAGGATGTTTGGTTCGTCGGCTTTACCTCCAACATCGTTGCGGGCTGCTATATCGGCTATGATCAGCCGCGCAGCTTGGGGCGCGGGGCGTCAGGTGGCGGGATGTGTGGGCCTGTGTTCCAGCGCTTCATGTCCAAGGCGGTTCAGAAATACGGTGGCGGTAAATTCCGCGCCCCTGAAGGGTGCGAATTCATCAAGATCGACCGTTTCACGGGCGCGCGCCTTGGTTCTGGGGCCTCTGGTGGTAATGTGGTGTCGGAATGTTTCCGCGACGGCGAATTCATCAACTTTGGTGTGACCTTTGATGGTGGTTTTGCCATGGGCGCGGACCTGCCTTTGGTCGAGGAAGTCGGCGGCACAAAGGCCAAGGAAGTCACAACATCCTCAGGCAAAAAAGCAATTGTGGGTCCAAAAGCGGGCTTTGGCACGCTGAGTTCGGGCGGTTTGTACTAAGCGCGTCTTGCCCGTGCGCACACGCTGGTCTATCAGGTGGGCGGCCCTGCAATAGCAAGGACCGCCCACGTCATTTCGGGCATCACATTTCGGGACAGATCATGCGCGCAGAAATCCAAAGCACCGTCGATAAAATCCAAAAATCACTGGACCTTTTGGCCCAACGTTTGAACGTGGAAACAGCGCCTTATCGTTTGGAAGAATTCAACGCGCGGGTCGAGGACCCGACCCTGTGGGATGACCCAGCTGCCGCGCAAAAATTGATGCGCGACCGTCAGGGTTTGGTGGATGCGATGGCGACTTATGATGGCATCAAAACCGATCTTCAGGACAATCTGGACCTGATCGAGTTGGGCGAGATGGAAGAGGATAGCGAAGTTGTGGGCGAAGCCGAGAGCGCCTTGGCCAAGTTGGAAATCACCGCCGCGCAAAAAGAGCTAGAGGCGCTATTGGACGGCGAGGCGGATGCCAATGACACCTTCCTTGAGATTAACTCGGGGGCGGGGGGCACCGAAAGCTGTGATTGGGCCAGCATGTTGGCGCGGATGTATGTCCGCTGGGCCGAGAAAAAAGGCTATACCGTTGAGCTGCAATCAGAGAGCGCAGGCGAAGAGGCGGGGATCAAATCTGCCGCCTATAAGATCAGCGGCCACAACGCCTACGGGTGGCTAAAATCCGAAAGCGGCGTGCACCGTTTGGTGCGTATCTCGCCGTTCGATTCCGCGGCCAAGCGGCATACGTCTTTTACCTCGGTCAAAGTTTATCCCGTGGTGGATGACAACATCGAGATTGAGGTGAACCCAAGCGATATTCGCATTGATACCTACCGGTCTTCGGGTGCTGGTGGTCAGCACGTGAACACCACGGATTCGGCCGTGCGGATCACTCACCACCCCACGGGCATCGTTGTGACTTCCTCCGAGAAATCCCAGCACCAGAACCGGGACATCGCCATGAAGGCGCTGAAATCGCGCCTGTATCAGATGGAATTGGACAAACGTTCGGCGCTGGTGAATGAAGTCCATGAAAACGCGGGCGATGCGGGCTGGGGCAACCAGATCCGGTCCTATGTTTTGCAGCCCTACCAGATGGTCAAGGATCTGCGCACCAGCTATGAGACTTCGGACACCAAAGGCGTGCTAGACGGGGATCTGGACGGGTTGATGGGCGCGACATTGGCGCTGGCCGTATCGGGCAAAAGCCGCGCCGAGGCGCAAGCCGACTAAAACCTATCGGGCGGCATAGCCAACGGGATGCGCCGCCCATAGAACACGGTCGCCCGAGATAGTGCGGGCTTGATGCGGTGTTAGAACATTCCCAGCTCTTTGGTCAAAGCGTACCAATTGTCGATGCGTTCTCGGGATTGAACGGGAGAGCGTTCGGCGACGGAATGGACAATAAAGTTCAACAGCGAATTCAGCGCAGCAGTTGATTCCAAAAACAATCCGGTTTTAGATTCTGCGTGGAACACAAAATCTGTGTGCTCATAAGCCCAGTTATTGAATTCATCGCTCAGCACGACAACGTCGAATCCCATTCTACGCGCAATGGCACAGGTTATTTCGGCTTCCTTTGCATACAACAGGATGTCGACAAGAATAAGCACGTTGCGGGTGTTCTCGATGGAGCTGGCGGGCGGGGCCCATTCTGCCAGCCCGCTTTCGCGCACCGAGATAAACCTGACGCCGTCTCGGACAATGCCCAACCGACGAGTGAAATCTTCGGCCATGCCGCGCACGGTTTGGAAACCGGTCACAAAAATCCGCTCGGCGTTGAAAACACAGTTGATCATCTCTTGCCATTCGGGGCGGGTCAGCTGGCTGGACAGCTTTTGAATGGCTCGGCTTTCTGCCTCAATGCGGGCGCTCTCGGGAATGGAGAGCAACCGCGCCAAACGTTCTTCGCTGTGAACATACCCTTCAGGATCGACTGAGACCAAACGCAATTTGAAGTCGCGCAATCCCTTGTAACCCAGTTTTCGCAACAGGCGGCTGACCGTGATTTCGCTGACGCCCGTTGCTGCCGCTAAAGAGGCGCCCGTTCCCAATCCAACCTTGGTTTCATTGTTCAAGATGTACCGCGCGACCAGCGCCTCGGATTTAGTGAGGTTTGGAAGATGCGCGCGGATGTTCTCAAAGACAGGGTTTACGTCCATCGGGAGCCCCCAAGTGTTATCTTTCTGTCATTTGCATCAATTGCTATGCCGATCTGTCTTTTGATGCAAGGCTTCTCGTATTAAAAAAACCGATTCCAAAATTCGGGCAACTTCTGGGAGTAATAAATGCAACTGAGAAACCTTTCCGCTTCCGCGCTCTGCGCATTGGGCTTTATGGCAACATCTACAAGTGCCGAAGAGCTGCGGCTTTATAACTGGGGTGATTACATCAACCCTGAAATTCTAACGTCCTTTACCAAAGAAACAGGGATTGATGTTGGGCTAGATACGTATTCCTCTAACGAGGAAATGCTTGCCAAAATTCAGGCAGGGGCCACGGGATATGATATCATCTTCCCGTCAATCCATATGGCCGACATCATGCTTCAGCTAAAACTGTTGGCAAAAACGGACATCAACACGGCCACCGATTGGGGCAATATCGATCCCGCATTCTTGCGCTCTGAATTGGATCCGTCTGGCGAATACTGCATGCCTTATGCGTGGGGCACTGTTGGTTTGTTCTATAACCGCGAATTGGCGGGTGGCGATATCACGTCGTGGGAAGAATTTTTTGCGATCCCGTCCAAGACCGGCCAAAAGATCACCCTGCTGGATGACATGCGCGAAGTTTTGGCGATTGGGCTGATGTCCAACGGGTTCTCGGTGAACACACAAGATCCCGCCGAGATCGAAATCGCGACAAACTGGCTTGTGGAGCATAAACCGGATGTCTCTGCATTCACGTATGCGTTTCCACCTTTGCTTTCGGGCGGGGACGTGGCCGCTGGGCAGTTCTTTGTCGGGTTTTCTATTGCGACTGTCGCTGATGACAACCTTCAATATGTGATCCCCAGCGAGGGCGCGACCATGTTCGAGGAAGCCATGTGCGTTCTTGAAAGCGCGCCAAACAAAGACGCGGCGCGTAAATTCATGGAGTTCATGCTGCGCCCTGAGATTGCAGCACTGAACACCAACCAACAGTTCAACGGGTCGGTCAACATTCCTGCGCGTGAACTGATATCTGACGTGATCAAGAATGATCCGAACATCAACGTGTCAGGAGAAACTCTGGAGAGACTTCAGATGTTTGGGGATATTGGGACTGCGGTCAAACTTTATGATCGGGCATGGAATACTATCCAAATCGCTGAATAGTCAGCCAACTAACCAATATTCGATTTCCTGTCCGGCGGTCGCGCTGCTGACCGCCGGACAGCGCTGGATCTGAAGAGGGAATGACATGGCACCAATTCTTAAGGTAACTGACGCTCAACGTATTTTTGCAACTCCGGAGGGTGGGTCTGTACGGGCCTTGGATGGGGTCAGTTTGGATGTGAATGAAAATGAATTTGTCACCCTGCTTGGCCCATCGGGGTGTGGCAAAACCACTCTGTTGCGGGCGATTGCGGGTTTCGAAGAACTAGATGGGGGCACAATCAAAGTCGATGGTGCCGATATGAACGGCGTGCCTCCCTTTCGCCGTCCAGTGAACACCGTCTTTCAAAGCTACGCGTTGTTTTCGCATATGAGCGTGGCGCGAAATGTGGGGTATTCGCTGGAAATTGCAGGCGTTGCAAAAGACGAGCGCGCCGCACAAGTCGCGGAACAGTTGGAACTTGTTGGGTTAAAAGACATGGGCGGGCGCAAGCCGTCTCAACTTTCTGGCGGCCAACGTCAGCGGGTCGCATTGGCGCGGTCTCTGATCGCGAAGCCAAAGATTTTGCTCCTTGATGAACCCCTTTCAGCGCTAGACCGACAACTGCGGCAACAAATGCAAGTTGAGCTGAAAAACCTTCAAGATGAAATCGGCATCAGTTTTGTTTTTGTCACGCATGATCAAGAAGAAGCGCTGACAATGTCTGACCGGATTGTCGTGATGCGGGCAGGGCAGATTGAACAAATCGACCCGCCGCGCGCGGTCTACCGCCAGCCCAAAACGCGGTTTGTGGCTGACTTCATTGGCGATTCCAACATGATCGACGTTGTGTGTGATGGCGCAGGCTTTGCAAAAAGCGCGGGCGGCATTTCGTTGGCCGTCTCGAATACTGCGGCCAAAGGCCCTGCAACGGCGGTCGTGCGGCCTGCGGATCTGATGATCACGGGGGACGATGCAACGCGGCCTGACGTGCTGCGGGGGGTCGTGAAACAAGAAATCTATCTGGGGTCTGAACTGCATTACATAATCACCTTGGATGCAAGTGGGTCAGATTTGCGCATCACAGCGCGGGATGACGGCAAGAGCTATGCAAAAGGCGATAAGATTACGCTTTGCTATGATCCCAATTCCATTCATCTCATTGCGGGGCAGTCCGATGAATAGGCAAAAACTCTTTCTTGCGGCGTTATTGTCGCCTGTAACACTGTATCTGGGGATTTTCTTCTTTTGCCCTCTGCTGATTATCGCGGTCTTTTCCCTGCTGGAACCGGGGCTATACGGCGGTGTGGTCTGGAACTTCTACCACTGGAACTATGGGCGTATTTTTGGATGGGCCGACGGCCTGATCGAGGTTTATGAGCCCATTTATCTGATCATCTTGTGGCGTTCTTTGATGTTGGCGCTGCTCACGGTGGCTGCTTGTCTGGTGATTGTGTACCCCGTTGCATTTTGGGTCAGTCGCCTGTCCCAGCGCGCGCAGATGATTTTTATGTTCTTGATAACACTTCCCTTCTTCACCAGCCTGATTGTGCGCCTTTATGCATGGATCATGATCTTGAAACCCTCTGGCGTGCTCAATGACCTCTTCATGGGATTGGGGCTGGTGGATCAACCGCTGGACATGCTCTTTACCCGCTTTGCTGTGGTTTTGGGGATGGTTTATGTGATGATCCCGTTCATGTTCTTGCCGTTATTTGCAAGCGTTGAGCGTCTTGATCGTTCCTTGATCGAAGCCTCGGCTGATCTGGGGGCACGCGGGTGGCAGACTTTCATCAAAGTGATCTTGCCGCAGACCCTTCCAGGGATCGCGGGGGGATCCATCATCGTGTTTATCCCTTCGGTCGGGAACTTTATCGTCCCCGATGTTCTAGGAGGCGCCAAAGGCTTGATGGTCGGTAATCTGGTAGAGCAACAGTTTCTATCCGCCCGCAACTGGCCCTTTGGTGCGGCCTTGTCGATGGTGATCATGGCAGTTGTTCTGATTGGCATGTTCTTTTACGTCACCCGCGTTCTGCGCATGGGTCAGGAGGACGCAAGATGAAACGTTTCAAACGCCCTGAATGGGCCTTGCTGACACTTTATAGCATGATTTTCTTCGCCTTTATCTATCTGCCGCTTGGCGTGGTTATTGTGTATTCCTTCAACTCCAACCTGATCGACATGACCACATGGCAGGGTTTCACGTTTCAATGGTACCTTGGGCTGTTTGGCGTTGAGGGGGCTGAAGCCTCGACAGGGGCTGCGGCGATCTATGTGGATAGCACCGATCAACTTTTGGCTGCGCTCAAAAACAGTCTCATTGTTGCAACCAGCACCACATTCATCTCAACCACGATAGGGACAGCGACGGCGGTTGCCATGTCACGGTTCCGGTTCCGGCTGCGCAATACCTACCAAGGTGTGATGATGCTGCCGATGATGATGCCGGACATTGTGCTGGGCATTGGGTTGTTGATTTTCTTTGTGACAGTTGGCTTTCAGCTGGGGCTGCTCACGATCATCATTGGCCATTGTACCTTCCTCACCTCATATGTCTTCATTGTGGTCCAAGCGCGCATGTCTGCGCTGGATCCAGCGTTGGAAGAAGCCAGCGCCGATCTTGGGGCAAATGAATGGATCACCTTCAAGAAGGTGCTGCTGCCGCAGCTGATGCCAGGGATCATTGGGGGGGCGATGCTCGCCTTTATTATCTCGATGGATGATCTGGTGATCACCTATTTCGTTGCTGGAACGGATTCGACGACTCTACCTATGTTCATTTTTTCAATGGTCCGGCGCGGTGTGAAACCCGAGATCAACGCCATTGCAACACTTCTCATTTTGGCCTCATTGATCATCGCAGCGGTTGGCCTTTACATCAGATCACGCCGAGTGGACTAAACATGAATACACCTAAAACACGCGCCCGCGACCTTGGCCTACCCTTTCGCGGGACACCCGGCCCCAATAACGCCATCACTGATGTGGCTGGCGTTCAGGTCGGGTTTTCAACACTGACCGATCCTGCCAAAGGCATCCGAACAGGTGTCACAGCCATCATCCCGCGCGGCGGCGATACAGAACCCAAGCCCGTTTGGGCAGGGCAATATGCGCTGAACGGGAATGGCGAAATGACGGGAACTCATTGGATCAATGACGCGGGCTATTTCGCAGGACCCATCTGCATCACCAACACCCATTCTGTGGGCATGGTTCACCACGGGGCCACACGCTGGATGCTCGACACTTATTCCGAGTTTTACCAGAAGGAGCATGCTTGGGCGATGCCTGTGGTGGCTGAAACCTATGACGGTGTTTTGAATGACATCAATGGTCAGCATGTCAGCGCAGACCACGCGGTTGAGGCGTTAAATTCTGCAAAATCCGGACCCGTGGCCGAAGGATCCATTGGCGGCGGCAACGGGATGATCTGTTACGAATTCAAAGGCGGCACTGGCACCGCGTCGCGGCAAGTGTCCTTGGGGGGTAAGATCTATACAATCGGCGCTTTGGTTCAGGCCAATCACGGCATTCGACCGTGGCTGAATATTCTTGGAAAACCAGTCGGAGAAGTGCTGTCTGAGGGCTGTCTTCTGGGCAAGGAAACCGGTTCGATCATTGTGATCCTCGGGACAGATGCGCCGCTGTCGGCGTTGTCCTTGCGGCAGGTCGCAAAACGCGCGGCCCTTGGCATTGGCCGTGGCGGCAGCCCAGGGGGCAATAATTCGGGCGATATTTTCTTGTCCTTTTCGGTCGCAAACGATCGCCCGATGCCGCAACTGGATACAACGGTGGTCACGCGCGAAGAGCTGAATGCAGAAATGCTTGATCCGTTCTATTTGGCCGCAGTTGAGGCGGTGGAGGAATCTGTCGTGAACGCCATTGTTGCGGGCGAGGATACGCCGACCTTCAAGCCAAAAGGCAAGACATGTTTGGGCATCGATAAGGAGGCTCTGAAAGGGCTTTTTAGCTGATCACCTGTGATCGCCAGGCTTTCTTCCCACAGCAAGCATGATCCTTCACGTTTCTAACAAGCATGGGGAAATGGACGCCCATGATGCCCTCTCGGCCGCAAGTTCGGGCGGCGGAGTGGGCATTTCGCCCTTCCATTTGTGCTTGCCAGCCTGAGGGAGAAGGGGGCGTTTATCTTCTGTTTGGCTTATCCCCAGCTAACGTGTTGCGTCCCGAGCATTCGCGCGGGCATAGTTGGATATGGATGTTTTAGATTTGGATGCGCGCGCGCAATCTGCGGCACTTGAGCAGGGCACACTATCAGCGGCAGAGCTGATGGAAGCCACATTGGCACGGATCGCGGATGTGAACCCGCGTGTGAATGCCATCGTAAGCATGGCTGACCCCAGCTGGCTGATGGATCAGGCCCGTAGTGCGGATCGTGCCCCCCGAACTGGCTGGCTGCACGGGATGCCCATCGCGATCAAGGATCTGGCCAATGCGGCGGGCTTTCCTACCTCCTTCGGATCGCCACTTTTTGCGGGGCAGGTGGCAACAGCTGATAATGTGATGGTCGCGCGCTTGCGCGCGGCGGGCGCAATTGTGATTGGCAAAACCAACACGCCGGAATTTGGTCTGGGCTCTCATACGTTTAACCCTGTGCACGGTGCGACCACTAACCCCTATGACAGCACCCGCTCGGCGGGGGGATCGTCCGGCGGGGCGGCAGCAGCTTTGGCCACGGGCATGCTGAGCATCGCAGACGGGTCGGACATGATGGGCAGTCTGCGCAACCCTGCGGGATGGAATAACGTCTATGGCATGCGGCCCACTTGGGGCACTGTGCCATCCGATCCTGTGGGCGATATGTTTATGCACCAGTTGTCCACGTCGGGGCCGATGGCGCGAAGCCCTGCGGATTTGGCTGCTTTGTTAGACGTCATGACAGGGGCTGATCCGCGCCACCCTCTGTCCACCAGCAGCCCAGCAACTCTAAACGGCATCACGCCTGCGCCCGACGCCCTGCGCATTGGTTGGCTTGGCGATTGGGGCGGGGCCTTTCCCTATGAGGCGGGCATCACCGAAATATCACAGGCGGCGTTGTTGCAAATGGGGGATTTGGGCCACCGGATTGATCCAATCACCTCGCCTTTTGATGCGGATGCGATGTGGCAATCGTGGACGGACCTGCGGTCCTTTGCGATCAGTGCAGGGTTGCGGGTGGAATATGATGTACCAGAGCGGCGCGCCCATCTTAAACCCGCCGCCCTCTGGGAGATCGAGCGGGGCCTCGCCCTCAGCGCGAGCCAAATCCAAAACGCCAGCGCAATCCGGTCCGATTGGTTCCGGCGCGCGACGCAACTGTTTGAAACCATGGACGTGCTTGTGCTGCCCTCGGCGCAGCTCTGGCCCTTTGATGTTACATGGACCCACCCGCCCCAGATCGCAGGCCGCAGCATGGATACGTACCACCGTTGGATGCAGGTGGTTGTGCCTGCGGGATTGATCGGTTTGCCGGTTGTGAATGTGCCTATTGGCTTTGGGGATAATGGCCTGCCAGCGGGGCTTCAGCTGATTGGCCCAAGAGGCAGCGACGCGATGCTGCTACGTTTGGCACAACACTGGCACAGTGCAACGGCTTGGCCCCAGAAACGGCGCGGAAGAGACGTTTGAGATGACCCAAAACATACCTGCAAAACAGCACGGCGCCCCAAATTTTGCCAAGCCAACAGTACCGATCCTGATCGCAGCCTTGCGCAACGGCTGGCAAGATTTCTTGAAAGCGCCCGTTTTTGGACTGTCGCTTGCGGCCTTCACATTGGTTGCGGGCTGGGGCATGGGGGCGTTAACGGCATGGGCTGGGCATACGTTTTGGTTTGTTCTTGGGGTGTTCGGGTTTCCCCTGATCGCACCCTTTGCGGCCCTTGGCACCTATGAGGTATCGCGGCTGATCGGGCTGGGTGAAAAACCGACGGTCGGGCGTGTTTTTGGCGTGCTTTGGGCTGAGCGCCGACGCCAGCTGCCGCCGCTATGTGCGCTGATGATGTTCATGCTGTTGTTCTGGTTTTTCCTGGGTCATATGATTTTTGCACTGTTTCTTGGGCTAAAGCCGATGACGCATATTATGACCTCCGCCGAAGTTTTCCTCAGTGCGAATGGGGTGATGATGATGGGTATCGGGTCGCTGCTGGGCGGGGGCTTTGCTTTGCTGTTGTTCGGGATCTGCGTGATCGGCCTGCCCATGTTGTTGGACCGCGAGGTCGATTATGTGACGGCATTGATTACCAGCATCGGAATTGTGGTGAACAACCCTGTTGTCATGTTGGGCTGGGCTGTGTTCATCGCAGGCAGTTTGATGCTGGCGATGGTGCCTGCGTTCTTGGGGTTGTTGGTGGTATTGCCATGGTTGGGCCATGCGTCATGGCATGTCTATGCGGGGTTGCGGCGGGATTAATCGGGCGCTTCACGCCCCTGTGCGACCAGTTGCTGGCGCAGATCCGTCGATCGTGCATCACCTGATTCTAGGGCAAAAACAAAGGCATGTGTCAGGAAGAAACAACTGGCATCCAGATCCGGCGCTTCATTGGCTGCTTGGGCATAAAGCGTAACAAGCTGGCCCAGATCTGATGCAGCATGCGCTTGGCATATTTGTGCGTGCAAGCCACTCATTTGGATGCAGACTGCGGGGGGCGGCGCTGTAATTGGGTGGCAACCCAAGCGTGGAACATATGCGTCGGGCCGTCCATTGCGGGGGAAAACCGCCCACCGTCAAAACCGATTGCATGGCGGCCGGTCTGCATGCCCTCAACCACCATGATGTCTTCCTCGAACACGTCTTTCCACTGGGCGGTGTTGCGCGAACGCAGGGTGTAATCTGTCTGGGGATGCGCATAATACAGATGCACATGCTCGACCGTGCGCTCAGGTCCTTGCGGCGAGAGGATGATCACAAAAGCATGGTCGCGGTGCACCCCCAGCAAGACATTGGGATAGAGCGCGACATATTCCGCAGCCGTGTCCCAGTGATCGCTAAGATCGTCAAAATCAGGAAAGCGGGCGCCCGCATCATCTGTCAGTTGGCGATAGACCAACGTGCCTTGGCCTGAAAACTGCCCCGATTGTTCAATCGGATAGTGGTCCTCCAGACGGGAGTAACTGTTCAGGCCGGGATGAACCCAAGGCAGATGGTAACTCTCGCAGTAGTTCTCAACCGCAAGCTTCCAGTTGCAATGGACCTCCAGCTCAAACCGGCTGCCAGCGCCGCCATGGTGCAGGGGGGCGTCAAATTCGGCCCACCGCGACAAAAGATCGGCGTTTGCTTCTTCGAACGGTGCGGCGGTGCCAGAGATATTGACCCAGATGACATCCATCCAGATGTGGCTGCGCACTTCGATCAGGCCTAGCAGCGCGCGGTCAATGGCGTCGTGGGTGTTTTGTCCTGGGCCGCCCACATGGGGGGTGCTGACCAATTTGCCAGCCGTGCTGTAGCACCACGAATGATAAGGGCAGCGGATAGCCCCTTCGATTTTGCGCGGCTCTGAGACTAGGATCATCCCGCGATGGCGGCAAATATTCTGGAACACCCTGACCTGACCGCCGCGGTCACGGATCAGCAGCAGCGGCATGCCCAGAAAGCTGACGGGGACGGCATCTCCTATTTCAGGCAGATCGGCAGCCACCCCAACACCGGACCAATTATCAAACAGCACCGCATGGCGTTCTTCGTCGTAAACGCCAGAGTCGGTGTAGTGAGCGTTGGGTAAACCATTCGCTTTATCAATGGGTTGGCGCACGGTCTTGAGGTCGGTTTGTGCCATCATGCTCTCCTGTTGATATGAGGGAGGCTAGCATGGCGGGTTTGGAGAGTGGCGGCTGGTTGCGACGCGGAATGTCTAACCGCGACATGAACTTGTCCGGTCAATGACAGGACCCATATGACCAATGGTAGGGACGTGCAGGCGGCCCAATAGAGCCACCTGCGAAAGTGATCCTAGCCTTCGCCGCGCGACAGGGCTGCAACCCCCGTGCGCGCAACATCCGTCAGGCCAAGCGGCTGCATCAATTCAGCAAATGCGTCGATTTTATCCGGCGCGCCTGTGATCTCAAAGACAAAGCTGGAGAGGGTGCTATCCACAACATTTGCGCGGAAAATATCAGCCAAACGCAAGGCTTCTACCCGTTTGTCGCCAGTGCCAGACACTTTGAACATCGCCAGCTCACGCTCTACCGTGTCGCCCTCAACCGTCAAATCATGCACTTCGCGGACCGAAATGATGCGCCCTGTCTGTGCTTTGATCTGTTCGATCACTTGCGGTGTGCCACGGGTGACGATGGTGATGCGGCTTAGGTGGCCCTCATGGTCCACCTCGGCCACGGTCAAACTGTCGATGTTATAGCCGCGCCCCGCATAAAGACCGATCACGCGCGCCAAGACACCTGGTTCGTTCTCGACCAAAAGGGCGAGGGTATGGCGTTCTTCGACGTCCGAAAAATTCGGGCGCAGGTTATAGGCGGAATGGCTGGTGGCGCCTTTTTTGATTTTAAGAGCTGACATTTTTTTGTCCTTTTTGAAGGGTGCAGTTGTAGCGATTTAGGTTTGAAAATAATCGCTTAGACCAGCACTTTTCCCTCTGCATCAATGGCGGTTTGTGTGTCCACATCGCCCATAATCATTTCATTGTGGGCCTTGCCTGACGGGATCATCGGGAAACAGTTTTCGTGTTTCTCAACGAGGCAGTCAAACAAAACGGGGCCGTCGTGGTTCAGCATTTCCATGATCGCATCGTCCAGATCATCGGGATCAGAACACAGGATGCCCTTGGCGCCGAAGGCCTCGGCAAGCTTCACAAAATCGGGCAGGCTCTCGGACCAACTGGAGGAGTAACGTTCCCCGTGCAGCAGTTCTTGCCACTGGCGCACCATCCCAAGACGTTCATTGTTCAGGATGAACTGTTTGACGGGCAGGTTGTATTGCATGGCGGTGCCCAGTTCTTGCATGTTCATCAGCCAAGATGCTTCGCCCGCGACATTGATCACCAAGGCCTCAGGATGGGCCATTTGCACACCCAAAGACGCAGGGAAGCCGTAGCCCATCGTGCCCAACCCGCCAGAGGTCATCCAACGGTTCGGGTCCTCAAAATTGAGGTATTGCGCCGCCCACATTTGGTGCTGGCCCACCTCGGTGGTGATGTAGCGGTCATGGGTTTTGGTCAGCGCATCAAGGCGTTGCAATGCGTATTGCGGTTTGATGATCTTGCCTTTTTGGGTGAACTTCAGGCAATCAACTGCGCGCCATTCCTCAATCTGTTTCCACCATTTGGCCACGGCAGCAGAGTTGGTTTTGCGGCCACGCGATTTCCAGACCTTCAGCAGGTCTTCCAGCACATGGCCCACATCGCCCATGATCGGGATATCAACGCGGATGACTTTGTTGATCGACGACGGGTCAATGTCGATATGAGCTTTTGTCGAATTGGGGCTGAATTTTTCAACCACACCCGTGATGCGGTCGTCAAAGCGGGCGCCGATGTTAATCATCAGATCACAGCCATGCATGGCCATGTTTGCCTCAAAAAGCCCGTGCATGCCCAGCATGCCCAGCCATTTGTCGCCTGACGCAGGATAGCAGCCAAGGCCCATCAACGTGGATGTGATCGGAAAACCTGTGGCCTCAACCAATTCGCGCAGCAATTGGGACGCTGCAGGGCCAGAGTTCACGACACCGCCGCCCGTATAGAAAACGGGTTTCTCGGCGGTTTCCAATGCCTCGACCAGTTCCACAATCGCATCCATATCGCCCTTTAGCTGAGGCGCGTAATGAGTTGAGACGGTTGTCTTCGGGGCGTAGGCGCCGCTTGCGAATTGGACGTCCTTGGGGATGTCGACCAGAACAGGGCCGGGGCGGCCGTTGGTCGCGATGTGGAAGGCCTCATGGATGACGCCCGACAGTTTGTCGGTCTCTTTTACCAGCCAGTTGTGTTTGGTGCAGGCGCGGGTGATGCCAACGGTGTCGGCCTCTTGGAAGGCGTCTGATCCGATCATGAACGTCGGCACCTGACCCGTCAAAACCACCAGCGGAATACTGTCGAGCAGCGCATCCGTCAGCCCAGTCACCGCGTTCGTCGCCCCAGGACCAGAGGTCACAAGTGCCACACCCGGCTTGCCAGTAGAGCGCGCATAGCCTTCAGCGGCGTGAACCGCGCCTTGTTCATGGCGCGCCAGAACATGTTTGATGCTGTTTTGCTGGAAGATCTCATCATAGATCGGCAGGACAGCGCCACCAGGATACCCGAATACGGTATCGACACCCTGATCAATCAGGGCTTGAACGATCATTTTCGCTCCGGTCATCTGGTTCGTCATGGTTTGGTCCTTTTCTGTGGCGTCTTAGTCGCTGTCAGAGGTTTCTTCGTCATAGGTTCTAGGCATAAAAAAGCCCCCGATTGTGTCGGGGGCGCATGGGATCAGATCTGGTCTACCGTTACCGGCCCATGCGCTTTCGAACTAGAATGACGACAAGGTGCAACATGCACGTTTTCTCCGCTTTGTGTGGGCAGACATTATGACTGTGTTTTCGGGCCGTCAACCAACAATTGCAGCGAAAAGTGTCTCTGAGGCTATAATTTGCGCACTATTATTTCAAAAACTGGAAAATCGGCGACATTTTCGAAAGGAATCCGGCGGGAATCGCCGCGCTGCGCCGTGATTTGATCACAGATCAACGCCAGTACCTTGCAATACGCCATGCTCCATCGCATAGCGGGTGAGGCCAGCGGTGCTGGAAATACCCAGTTTGCGTTTGATGTTTTTGCGGTGGGTTTCGACCGTGCGCACAGAAATATCCAATACGATGGCCACTTCTTTGTTGGACTGACCTTGGGCCAATTGCAGCAAGATGGTTTGTTCGCGGCCCGTCAGCGTTTCACGCACGCCGCCGCCCTTTGGCGTCAGTGATCCCTGCGCGCCTGTGCACAGATACCGTTCGTCCTTCATGACAGTATCGATGGCCAGTTTGATTTCATCCGTGGGCACGTCTTTTAGCAGATAGCCCATCGCCCCATGGTTCAGCGCTGAGGAAATGTATTCGGGGCTGTCATGCATGGATAAGATGACCACCCGCGTGCCGGGGCGCTGTTCCAGCACACGTTCCGTGGCGGACAGGCCGCCCATGTCGGGCATGTTCAAATCCATCAAGATCACATCAGGGTTCAGTGCTTCGAGCTGTTCAATCACCGCGCGGCCGCTGGTGAGGGTTCCGACAACCTCTACATCATCATAGCTTTCGAGAATGCTCTGGATGCCTTCAGCAACCATCGGATGATCGTCTACGATTACGATGCGCAGGGTCTGGGTCATGAGGTGGCCTTTTTGCGGTCAGTGTCAGCGTGTTTAATTGTTGTCTTATCAGGCTGCAGCATGTGGGTCAGGGGGGCCACGGCCTCAATCAGGACGCCTTTACCAGCGACAGGCCGGATATGGAACTGCCCGCCCAACTGGTCCATCCGTTCTTGCATGTTGCGCAGGCCAAGGCCCTGCGCCTTTGTATCATCAGGTGAGAACCCGCGCCCGTTGTCCGAGATATGCAATGTCGCGCCACGGCGGTGACCGCTGAGATCGATCCTGACGTGGGTTGCGCCCGCATGGCGTTCAATGTTGGTCAGCGCCTCTTGGGCAATGCGGTAGAGGGCGATCTTTGCGTTGCTGTCCAGACGGTTTCGAAAAACAACGGTGGAGTAGTCGACCTCGATCCCGTTCCGCAGGCCAAATTCTTCGGCCAATGTGCGCAGGGCAGGGCCAAGACCCAGATCGTCCAATGCGCCCGGGCGCAGATCGCGGCTGATGCGGCGGACCTCGGAAATCGCATGAGCGAGGGTCTCACTCCCTTTGGCCAAATGGGCGCCAGCGCGTGGATCGCCGCGGTCCATCCGCCGCCGCGCACTGTCCAAAGCATACCGCACGCCCACCAAAATCTGGCTAATCCCGTCATGCAGTTCGCGCGCAACGCGGCCGCGTTCTTCTTCTTGGGCATCTAACACCCTTTGGGTCAGTTTTTTCAGCTTTGCATCAGCAAGGCGACGTTCGCGCAGGTTCAGCCCCATGCCCGTGGCAAAAACCACCAACAAAGCAATGAACGCGATCAACCCGATGTAGAAGAATGTGCGCTGCACGCGGGTCTCGACCTCGGCCCGTGAGGTGGCGACAGAGGATAAAACATCATCGATGAACACCCCCGTGCCCACTGCCCACCGCCATGACGGAAAGGAGGTCACGTAAACGATCTTTTGGGCCATTTCCCCCGTTGAGGGTTTGGGCCACATATAGGTGTGATACCCCGCACCATCGCGGGCAATTTCGATCAACCGTTCAACAACAGGTGTGCCCGCATTGTCGTATTCGTCCAAGAAATTGCCGCCGATGCGTTCGGTTTCCCGCGGGCTGACGATGGCGTTGCCCTCATAGTCATAGACAAAAAACTGGCCTTCTTCGCCGTAAATCATCGCCGATAGGATCTGGGACACCAGCCGCTTTGCCTCTTCGTCCTGCGGTGACGCGCTGCCGTAGATAAAGTAGAACCCGTTGCGCGCTTGGGTCACGTAATTGCGCAGCTCTGCTTTCTTGGCCTCGATCAGCTGTGTCTCTAGTGCAGAAATCTCACGTTCAGCCAAGGCGCGCGACTGCGCGGCCACAACAACCGCAATCGCCGCAACCGCCACAATAAGGGGCAGGGCGGCCAGCAGCGTCAACTTTTGCGCATAGGGGATATGAAAGCGTAAGAGGCGAGGCATTCTGAAAAGGTGGGGCATCCTGATTCGATACGCTTTTTGACGTTCCAGCGCAAAGGTTAAGCGAAAGTGGCTGCCAAAGAGATTATGAGTGTAACGTGAGGATTTATGCTCATTTTTAGAAATTTGTTGAATATTTAAGCGGTGATGCAGTGAGTTTGCGCGTTTCTACGCAGTAGTAGGTATTTTAAATTTTCAGAGCCTTGCTACTGTGACCGGACTTGAAACGACCTGCACGGGCCTTTGGGCGGTGTGCAGGCGATACCATCCCGGGAGGATACACATATGGATCGTCGTTCTTTTTTGAAGACATCTGCACTTGGCGGTACAGCCGCAGCCGCGAGCACACTCGCAGCACCTGTCTATGCCCAAGGCAAAAAGACACTGACAATGGTAACATCATGGCCACGCGGTTTCGCCGTGCTGGACGATGCGGCCACATACCTGAACAACATGGTTAACGAAATGTCCGATGGCACTTTGACCATCGACAAAAAAGCCCCCGGTGAACTGGTTGGTGCTTTCGAAGTATTTGACGCTGTATCCTCTGGTCAGGCCGATATGTACCACTCTGCCGATTACTATTTCATCGGTCAGCACCCTGCATACGCCTATTACACTGCCGTTCCATTCGGCGGCACAGCACAGGAAGTTACAAACTGGTACCACCACGGTGGCGGCCATGAGCTGCACAACGAGCTGGGTGAGATCTTTAACCTGAAATCCTTCCTTGCTGGTAACTCTGGTTCCCAGTCTGGTGGTTGGTTCCGCAACGAAATCAACTCGGCTGCGGACTTCAACGGTCTGAAATTCCGTATGCCTGGTCTGGGCGGCAAAGTTCTGGGTAAATTGGGCGCATCTGTTCAAAACATCCCAGGTGGCGAACTGTACCAAGCGCTGTCTTCTGGTGCTTTGGATGGTCTGGAGTGGGTTGGCCCATTCGCGGATGAGCGCGCCGGCTTCCAAGAAGTTGCAAAAGTATACTACACAGCGGGCTTCCACGAGCCAGGCTCGGCCCTATCATGTGCTGTAAACCTTGATGTCTTCAACGAACTGTCACCAGCGCACCAGAAGATCATGGAATATGCAACAATGGCGACAACGCACATCGGTCTGTCTGAAACACTTGCCAACAACGGTGCCGCACTGTCACGCCTGCAACAGCAAGGTGTTAAAACCATGCAATTCTCCGACGATGTTTGGGATGCGTTTGGTAAAGCGTCTGCTGAAGTTATGGACGAAAACATGGGCGACGAACTCTTCGCGAAAACACGCAAGAGCTTTGAGGAATCACTGACATCCTCCGCCGAATGGCTATCCAAGTCCGACGCATATTACGTTGCACAGCGCGAGCGTGTACGCGCCTCGCTGTAAGCTGACGAACTTTGGTCAAGGGCCGCGGCGCATGTGCTGCGGCCCTTGATCTATTATCACCACACAATCGGTAGGAAATAGGTGGGGGGTACCCTCTATTATGCTGATATAAATACACTTTTTGATGTGCGTAGCACGAATTGGGGAGGGGACACATGGCTGACGATATTGTATGTTCGGGATTTTTCCGTGCAGCTGAGGGCGCCAAGCTCAGCTGTCTTGATAAATTCCAGGATAGCGGGTTTATCCAGTTTGTCTCGGGCAATGTGCTTGAGGCGTTTTACAACTTTTTTGCGGCTTTGCTGAACCCGGGGATGTGGCTGAACTGGTCCGATCCGCAGGCGATGATGCGGTTCATCTACTATGGGGGCTCAATCGAGCTGTTCTTTGTGTTGGCGACAGCGCTTGTGATCCTGACCGTCGTGGGCATTCGCAAACGCGAAGTCATGTGGGCAGTTGTGCGGGGCCTTGAAGGATTTGCCAATGGCATGGGGCGCTTGTTTGCATGGGCCGGTTTGATTATGGTTTTGCAGCAGATCATCATCGTGTTCATGCAGCGGATTTTCACGCGGCCTGATATTTCGGTTGGCTTTGGTATCCCGCTGCAATTCGACATCAGCTGGTTTGCAGAAGAATTGAAGTTTTTCAACGCGTTGGTCGTATGTCTTTGTGTAAGCTATACCTTCGTCCAAGGCGGGCATGTGCGTGTTGATCTCTTCTATGCGGGCGCAAAATTCCGCACCAAGAAGATCGTCGATATGATTGGTGCTGTCTTCTTCATGCTGCCATTCGCTTTGGTGACATGGATGTACGGCTGGTTCTTCCTGTGGCGCCATCTGGTAACGCCAAACCCGTCTGCCTCGGACCGGTTGGAGTTGTTGCTGCGCAAAGCGCGGCTGTTGAAATGGAATGTTGAAACGATCGGCTTCTCGCCGAACGGGTTCAACGGCTATTTCTTGTTCAAAATCTTGCTCTGCATGTTCTGCGTCATGGTGATGCTGCAAGCAATTGCGATGTTCTACCGTTCTTTCTGCGAATTCCGCGAAGGTCCGGAGAGCGAAGGAAAATACCTCGACAAGGATACCCTTGGCGAAGGTGAAGAAGCCTATGAGGGAACACACTGATGTTTTTTGGTCTCGATGGGGTCGAAGTCGGCCTGATAATCGTATTCATGTGCCTTTTCGGCGGCATTCTATCTGGTTTCCCAGTGGCCTTTGCCATTGGCGGGGCTGGGATCATTTCTTTCGGTATTATTGCCGCGATGGACAGCGCTGGTTTGCTGATCCACCAAGCAATTGATACCTCCTCCGAGGCTTACCGTGCCTTGGTGAATTCAGGGATCAAGGAGGACACGGTATCGCTGTTCAGATATCCTGATTTACCGCGCATAGCCGAACCTGTCTTCCCGCAAGGGTGGGACGTGGCCATGGACCGGAACGTGTCCTTTATCGTGAACCGGATGAATGAGCGTGTTCTGGCGGGGCAGTCGATTGAGACATTGCTGGCGGTTTTGATGTTCGTTCTGATGGGCATCACGCTAGAGCGTTCCAAAATTGCGAATGATCTGCTGACAACAATGGCCAAAGTATTTGGCCCGCTGCCGGGCGGTTTGGCCGTGTCGGTTGTGGTTGTGGGCGCGTTTCTTGCGGCCTCTACTGGGATCGTTGGTGCAACGGTTGTGACAATGGGTCTGTTGGCGCTGCCGACGATGCTGCGCAACAACTACTCGCCCGAGATCGCGACAGGTGTGATTGCGGCCTCTGGGACATTGGGCCAGATCATTCCGCCTTCGATTGTGATTGTTCTGTTGGGCACTTTGGCGGGGGATCTCTATTCTGCCGCACAAGAAGCCCGCGCGAGCTCTTTCGGGTGTACGGACGCGTTGACCTATCTGGGTGAGCCTGCGGTTGTGTCTGTTGGGACATTGTTCCAAGCGGCGCTGTTGCCGGGTATCATGCTGGCGCTTCTTTATGCGCTATATGCCTTTGGCTACGCATTGATGAACCCTGAAAAAGCCCCTGCGGTTGAGATGGGCGGCACCAATGGCGAACCTGTCACGCGCTCGGAAGCGTTCACATGGTTTGTTGGTGCACCTGTTTTGATGATTGTCGGGACAATCGTTCTGGGCAGCATGGGCATTGTCGGGTCGCAAGACACGCGGATCTCCAGCTTCTCTGACATTGGAGAAAGCGCCACGTTGCGTACGAATGTAGGCGAAAGCTGTCAGGCGGCGATGATCGATTTGCACGGTCAGGAACGTTGGGATCTTGCGGTTGAACAACAAGCGGCGATTGATGCTTCGGGCGGTTTGGCCGCCAGTGAGAAACTGTCGGACGAAGAGTTTGCGGCGGCTCAGAAGGCGAAAATCGACGATGCAGCACCAATCGGGACAGGCATTGCTGTCATTATGATCCTCTTGGGTCTGATCATGACAACTGCGCGCGGTGTATCCCCGTCCTCTGATCCTAAACCACTGATCATCGGTGGTATCGGTGTGGTGTTGTTGCTGTTGGTCGATATCGTGTTGGTTGGACCTTCAACAACGCCGGGGACAATGGTTGTCCTGATGGCTGTGCCTTTTGCAGCTGTGATGTACGGTGTGGTCTATGCGACGGGGCTTTGTGCCAGAAACGAATTGATCAGCGTGGTGTTCCCACCACTGGTTCTGATCGTTGCTGTTCTGGGCTCTATCCTTGGCGGTATCACGAACCCGACGCCTGCTGCGGCATTGGGTGCGGGGGGTGCGATCATGTTGGCGGCCTATCGCAAGCTGAAAGACATCGACCGTTCGCCCAAGATCGTCATCTGGTCCACGCTTGCGATCATCATCTGTATCCTCGTTGGGGTGAACTTTGACCTGCGGATCAACCAAGACGAGGTTGGTTTTGAGAACTGGGTCGCCTTCTTTGTGGCTTATGGCGCCTATCTCTATGCGGTGTTTGGCTTGCTGTTCAGCTGCTGGGTTCTGTTTGCAAACGGTGTTTTGACACCTGTTGTCCGTGAGACAGCAAAAGTGACCTCGATGGTGTTCACGATCCTCATCGGTTCCCAGTTGCTAAACCTTGTGGTCATCAGCTTTGGTGGAGAGCATTACATCCAGCAGTTCCTGAAATCGTTTGATAACGAATTGACGGTCTTCTTGTTGGTGATGTTGGTGCTCTTCGTTCTGGGCTTTGTTCTGGATTTCCTAGAAATCATTTACATCGTTGTGCCAATTGTTGGACCTGTGATTTACGGCGGTTCGTTTGATCCTAAATGGGTGACGATCATGATCGCGGTGAACTTGCAGACCTCGTTCCTGACGCCTCCGTTCGGCTTCGCGCTGTTCTATTTGCGCGGGGTTGCCCCGCCGAGCGTGACGACCCAGCACATTTACCGCGGCATTGTCCCGTTTGTGTTGATCCAAGTGGCAGGTCTGGCGATCTTGTGGTTCTTCCCATCGATCGTGACGATTATCCCCGAGCTGATCCCCTAAAGGCAGCTGGTAGAAAAATGGAAAAGGGCGCTCTGTTGGGGCGCCCTTTTTGGTTGAACGCGGACCTTTGGTGCGTGCGGTAAGGGCGGGCTTGAGTTTAAGGGCAAAAAAAGAAAAGGGGGGGGGCGCGCTTTTTAGCGGTCGTTTGAGGAGAATGAGATGCGGCAGACATTACGAAACAAGGCCATCGCGGTCTGTGACAAGAAGATCGCGCAAAAGGGCGAGGCGGTTGGCCTGTCGTTTTATGCGTTTTTTGCCAACCGCAATGATGATCCCGCGCGGCTTATGGAAGCGGCGACATGGTGGATAGAAACCCACAGGTTGGATCATTTTGAAAAGGCTGTGAAAATACGCGCACTGATCGCTTCAGGGCAGTAGCAACGCTAGTCCATCAGCCGTTTTTGGGGGCCAAATCGGGCAGCGAGATATTCGCGACTTGTTCGGCGATGGGATCGTTGTTGAGCGGGTGCCGGTCTGATTGAAAAGCGTCTGGATCGTGCATGGGGGTCCACACACCGCCTTTGAAAACTTCAAGGCCCGAGAATTTTGCCTTGTACCCCATCTTTTGGCTGCCGGGCACCCAATAGCCGAGGTAAACATAAGGTAGGCCGGCACTGCGGGCGATTTCGATATGGTCGAGAATGATAAAATTGCCCAAGCCGTCGCGCGGCCGGTCAGGGGTGTAGAAGGAATAGACCATGCTGACCCCATCGGCCAAAACATCTGTCAGGCAGACGCCGATCAGTTCCGAGGTTTCGGTCTGGGTGTATTCGATCACGCGGCTGCGGATGGGTGTTTCTTCGATCATGGCGGCGAATTCAAACACATCCATATCGGCCATACCGCCGTCAGAGTGGCGGCTGTCGAGGTAGCGGCGGAAGAGGTCGTATTGGTCTTCGGTCGCCCAAGGCGAGGTCGCGCGTCGTTTCAGCGCGGCGTTGCGTTTAAGCGTGCGCCGTTGGCTTTTGCTGGCGGTGAATTTAGCCACATCAATGCGGGCCGAAAGGCAGGCAGAGCAGTCGCTGCAAGAGGGCCGATAGAGCACGTTTTGACTGCGACGGAAGCCTTGGGAAGACAGGCTGTTATTCAGCTTCTCGGCGTTTTGCCCTTGCAATGCGGTGAACAGTTTCCGCTCCATCCGGCCATCCAGATAGGGGCAGGGCTGAGGAGCGGTGACATAGAATTGGGGCGCAAGAGGAAGCGAATGACGCATCAAGAAATCCGGTTGTTATGGCGTAATGTTAACGCGACTGTGCCAGAGGGCAAACCCTAAATGCAGCAAAGTTGGATGGGGTGGCGGTGAATTGCCCTTATTCGGTGCAAGGGCGGTGCTGGTGTTTTCCCTCAGGCGCGGCGGTTCAGGGCGACGGTGCCCAAGATTGAATCGGTCAGACCTTGGCGGCGCTGGCTGCCGAGCATCATGACAACAGAGATAAGTTGCAGGATCGGGATTGCAAGCGAGATCGCAAAGCCCGCCGTGTGGCAAAAAGCCATAGGCAGATCCAAACGCTTGTCGTCATGGGTGCGCAATTCGATCGCCATCAGCTGCATACCCCATGTGCCAGAGCTGCGCGCAAGGGTCGCAACACGGTAGGCGAAGCCCAAGACCATGTAGAGAAAGGGCAAGAAGAACAGGCCAATAAATGCAGTGAATGGGAGCACGACCAAAGTCAGCGCAAGGATGATCAATGTGTCCACAAAAAACGCCAACAGGCGTTTGGCTGGGACACCATCATAAAATTGGGGCTGCATTTCGGGATCGGGTGTCATGTGGGTCTTTCGTTGTATGTGTCATCTGCGCCCTCCCGATGTGGGAAGGCGCGGTCCGCGTGTCAAGTTATGCCTCGGCTGTGTCGTCACCGCGCGATGCGCGTTCGTCCATAAAGGCGTCAAACTCGGATTTGTCTTTTGCAGCGCGCAGACGTTCCAAGAAGCTCTCAAAGCTGTCTTGCTCTTCTTCCAAGCGGCGCAATGTGTCAGACTTGTATTGGTCAAAAGCAGCGTTGCCCGTGGGGCGGCTCATGGACATGTGCCGGCTCATTTGACGGCCGCAGGGGCGGGAAGGTTTTGTGAACATTCGTTTACTCCAGATCATATAGGCCAACAGGCCAAGGCCAACGGGCCAGAAACAGATAAAGCCAAGCACCATTGCCGCGATCCATGCGCCGCGGCCGCGGGCGTCTAGCCAGCGTTCTGAGCGTACAAACCAATTTTCTTGGCCGGTGGTTTGGGAAGAATAAGTTGTGTCAGTCATCGTGGTCATTTTGTCCCCTTGGAGTGGCGGTGTGCGGCTGCCGTGATTGGCGGTGCTTCACCGGAGAAAGACCTTAATGTAAATGCCCTTCACATCACTCAATTTGGGGATGGGGCGTGGTTTTGCAAGAGGGTATGTAAAAGTTATTTACATTAACTTTATTTGTATATTTAAAACAGCAGGATAGGGGCGTGATTTTTCTTCACTCATTCGATTGACGTCAGCGGGAACACAGGCAACTGTGGGGGAATGACCCATGAAGCACTCCTGAACCGCCTGACACGATGCCCTAGAAATACCGCTGGGGGAGAGGTGGATTTTCCCTTGGCCCAATTTGATACAGCGCTGCACCCGCTGTTGACTGGCACTGCGGCGCTGGCCCCTTACCTGTCATCGCTGATCGCCAAAGAGGCCGACTGGCTGGAAGGCGCGGTAGATGCGCCCGAAGCGGCATTGGCGGCTGTGATCAAAGCACCACAGGCGTTGCAGGCCGATACGCTGATGGCGGGGTTGCGGCAGGGCAAGCGGCGCGTGGCGTTGTTGAGCGCTCTTTGTGATCTGGGCGGCGCGTGGTCGCTGGAAGAGGTCACAGGCGCGCTGACGGATTATGCAGGCGCGGCGGCCCATGCAGCGTTGCGGGTTGGACTGACGGCGCAGATCAAACGCGGCAAGCTTCCTGGCATGTCAGAGGAGGACGCCCAAACGGGCGCCGGCATGACGGTGCTTGCCATGGGGAAGATGGGCGCGGGAGAGCTGAACTATTCCTCAGACATCGACCTGATCTGCCTGTTCGACGAAAGCCGCTATGGCATGGATGATTTTCACGACGCACGGGCAGGGCTGGTCAAAGCCACCCGTGCCATGTCCGCCAGCCTGAGCGAGATCACCGCCGAGGGCTACGTCTTTCGCACCGATCTGCGCCTGCGCCCTGACCCTGCCGTGACACCCGTTTGCGTCGGCATGCTAGCGGCCGAGCGCTATTACGAAAGCCTTGGTCGGACGTGGGAACGGGCCGCCTATATCAAGGCGCGGCCCTGTGCAGGTGATATCGGCGTCGGCGAAGCTTTCCTTGCCGACCTACGCCCCTTTGTCTGGCGCAGGCATCTGGACTTTGCCGCGATCCAAGACGCCCATGACATGCGGTTGGCCATTCGCGAACACAAAGGTCTGGGCGGGCCGATCACCCTGTCCGGCCATAACATGAAACTGGGCCGTGGCGGCATCCGCGAGATCGAGTTCTTCACCCAGACACGCCAGCTGATCGCTGGGGGACGCGATGCGGATCTGCGGGTGCGCGGCACCAAAGAAGGGCTGGGCGTCTTGGCGGCCAAAGGATGGGTCAGCGATGACATCGCAGAGACGCTGTGCGACCATTACACCTTCCACCGCACGGTCGAACACCGATTGCAGATGGTACGCGATGCCCAAACCCATAGCCTGCCCAAATCGCCTGAAGGCATGGCGCGCATTGCAGCCCTGATGGATATGGATCTGACCACGCTAGAGCATGATCTGCGCGACAGGTTGAATGCGGTGCATGACGTGACAGAAGGGTTCTTTGCCGAAGGATCCGGCCCGCCGCCCGCCAAGACGACCCATGTCTTTGACACCACGATCATGCAACGCTGGCTGAGTTACCCTGCCTTGCGCACCGAACGCGGTGCCGAACTGTTTGAGACGTTAAAGCCAGAACTGCTGGCGCGGTTAGAACAAGCGGACAGGCCGGATGAGGCTCTGCTGGCTTTTGACGGGTTTCTGGGCGGGCTGCCTGCTGGGGTGCAATTGTTTTCCCTGCTCAAAGCCAACCCGCAGTTGGCGGATCTGTTGATCACCATCGTGTCGGTATCGCCCGCGCTGGCGGCCCATTTGTCGCGCAACGCAGGGGTGTTGGATGCGGTGATTGGGGGGACGTTTTTTGATAAGTGGCCAGGGGAGGATGCTTTGGCTGATGCGCTGTCGGCCCGTTTGGCGGGGCTGGACGACTATGAAACGCAGCTTGACAGTACACGTATCTGGGCGCGCGAATGGCATTTTCGGATTGGTGTGCATCATTTGCGCGGGCTGATTGATGGGGCACGGGCGGGCACGCAATACAGTGATCTGGCCCGCGCGGTTCTGCGCGCGCTCTGGCCTGTTGTCATTGCTGAAATCTCCCGCCGGCATGGCCCGCCACCTGGTAAGGGGGCTGTGATTGTCGGGATGGGGTCGCTCGGGGCGGCACGTCTAACCGCGCAATCGGATCTGGACATGATCGTGATTTATGACGCTGATGGGATTGAGATGTCAGACGGGCCGCGCCCGCTGGCCGCCCGTCAATATTATGCGCGCCTGACCCAAACAATGATCACCGCGATGAGCGCCCCGATGTCCCAAGGACGGCTGTATGAACTGGATCTGCGCCTTCGCCCCTCGGGCAACAAAGGTCCCGTGGCCACATCTTTTGATAGTTTTTCAAGCTATCAGAAAAATGAAGCATGGGTCTGGGAGCATTTGGCACTGACCCGTGCGCAGGTGGTGGCAGGGCCTGATGATTTAGCGCAAGAGGTCGAAACCCTGCGCGTGCAGGTTCTGAGCACTGGGCAAGACAAGGCCAAAGTCTGCGCGCAGACCGCCCAAATGCGCGCACGCATTGCCAGTGCAAAATCTGCTGACGGGGTGTTTGATGCCAAAATCGGGGCAGGGCGGCTCCAAGATATTGAGCTCTTTGCCCAAGCAGGTGCGCTGGTTGGCGGCACCGCAGCGCGCGACATTCCTGCAGGTCTGGCAGCAGCGCGGGCGGTTGGATTGATCGATGCAGCACAGGAAACGGCGTTGGCACAAGGGTATGACACCCTATGGGCACTGCAATCCGCAACACGGCTGCTGTCGGCCCAACCGTTGCGCGGGGAGGGGCTGCGGTTGGCCACTCAACGTTTCTTGTTGAATGCGGTTGCGAAATCACCTCAAAACAACACAGCCGCTGAATTAGAGGCGCAGCTAGAGCAGACCTATGCCCGCGCAGATGAAATCATTACATCAGCTCTTAGCGCATATGTGGATGAAGGAACCGAAAATGGATAAATCCCAGCCCGAAGATCCAAAGGGCCTAATTTATGAGGCCTATAGGATCGATGGGATCAGCCAAAGCGAATGCCGCACGATCTTTCTAGATTGGGCGCTCAGCCTGAACACCGGACAAGACACGCATAAAGCCATTCGGCTTCTGCTCGAAACCTATGGCTCAGATGAAAACCACCCGATGTCCGCTGTCTTGGCTGAGGGGTTGCACAGTATCGCGACGCCGCGCCGCCGAGGAGGATGGCGCAGCCGTGCGCGAGACTAAGCAAGCGCATCTGTGGGGGGCGGGCAAAGGCTTGCGGGCGCAAAGGTCAATAAAATGTTAAAATCTCAAATTTGATCCAACTTGGGCGTGAAGTTGTCTCAAACCTGCCTTATTCGATGGGCAAACCTATCACTGTAACAAGTTCAAGGTCACCTGACCCGAGGAGTACCAGTGATGAAGATGATCAAACTAGCAGCAGTGTTGAGCATTGGCGTGGCCCTTAGCGCCTGTGGTGCGTCCGACGTGGTGACGCGGGATGCGCCGTTTGAAGCGCCCCAAGCGGTTGCCTTTTCCCACGCTGATGTTGCCGCCGTTGCCGCACCAAACATAAAGCGGACCGTGCGGACAGTTTCCATTCAGGAAAACACGCCAAAGACCATTCTACCCGAAGCGATCTTGCGTCAGATCAACGTTGCTCAAATCAACGTGCGGGTGCCGACCTCGCTGAAAGTATCCGAAGCCAACCGCTACTACCCAGGTGGGGATATCGTTTGGCGCGAAGACCCGATGGGCAACCGCCACGCACAGGTCTCCAAGATCATGCACAGCGCGATGTCAGCAGGGACCGCTGGGTTTGACGGCCCCGTTCCTGTGATCCTTGATGTCGAAGTCGTCCGCTTCCATGCATTGAGCGAAAAGGCCCGCTATACCGTTGGTGGTGTGCACCATATGGTGTTCAAAATGGTTCTGCGCGACGCGCGCACAGGGGAATTCCTGTCAGAACCACGTCGCATTGAAAGCGATCTCGAAGCTTTTGGTGGCCAGCAGGCCATCGCAGCAGAATCCCGCGGTCTGACCCAAAAGGTGCGCATTTCAGGCCACTTGGCCGAGGTGATCCGCCAAGAAATGACCGAACCAGACGGGTATAAGAACGCCTCGCTCGGCTTTTACCAGCTGGTCAACAGACTCTAAGCTTTCCATCACCAGATTTACCGATTAGGGAAGGGCGCTATGACAGCGCCCTTTCCCACATCCGCCCCGCTCCCCGTTGTACGCCTTATGCCAAAGGCCAACGCGCGCGCCATTCGACATGGTGCGCCTTGGGTTTATGCAAACGAGTTGGTCACAGACCGCCGCACCAAGGGGCTTGCCGCTGGTGCGATCGCGGTGCTGGAGGACAGCCTGCGCCAGCCATTGGGCGTGGTGACGGTTAACCCGAACTCCAAAATCATTTGCCGCATGATGGACGCCGATCCTGAGGCGGTCATCGATCAAGCGTGGATGGCTAACCATCTGCGCCGCGCGCTGGCCCTGCGTGAGCGGATGTATGATGCGCCGTTCTACCGTCTTGTCCACGCCGAAGGCGACGGGCTGCCGGGGGTGATCATCGACCGCTTTGGCGATACCTGCGTGATCCAACCCAATGCGGCATGGTCTGATGCATTGATTGCGCCGCTGACAGCCGCGCTGATTGAGGTGACGGGCGTTAAAAACGTGCTGAAAAACGCCTCGGGGCGCACGCGCAGCCTTGAGGGGCTGGACGACGTGAGCGGCGTTCTAGCGGGCGCTGCGCCAGATGCGGCTGTACCCGTTTTGATGAACGGCGCGACTTATATGGCGGACCTGACGGGCGGCCAAAAAACCGGTATTTTCTACGACCAACGCCCGAACCATGCTTTTGCAGCCTCGCTGTCGCGCGATGCGCGGGTTTTGGATGTCTTTTCTCACGTGGGGGGCTTTGGCCTTGCGGCTGTGGCAGGCGGCGCTGCGTCGGCGCTTTGTGTTGATGGATCCGCGCCTGCGCTTGCGTTGGCTGAACAAGGGGCTGGTGCGATGGGTGTGGCTGACCGTGTGAGCACCCGTCAAGGGGATGCCTTTGATGTGCTGGCTGCACTGCGTGCAGAAGGCGCTGAATTTGATGTTGTGATTTGCGACCCACCCGCATTTGCACCTGCAAAACCGGCGCTAGAGGCCGGCCTGCGTGCCTATGAACGCATCGCGCGGCTTGCAGCGCCTTTGGTGGCTGAGGGCGGCATTTTGGGCTTGTGTTCGTGTTCTCACGCGGCTGATTTGACGGCATTTCGCAGCGCCTCTGTGCGCGGAGTGGGCCGTGCCGGGCGTCGGCCCAGCCTGATCCACACGGGCTTTGCTGGTGCAGATCACCCGCAATTGCCGCAATTGGCGGAAACGGGCTATCTGAAATCCCTGTTTTTCCACCTCTAGCGCGATGAAAATGCTTCTGGATGCCTGCGTGATCTATCCCACTGTCATGCGGGAGATGTTGCTGGGCGTTGCGCGCACAGGGGCCTATACGCCGCTGTGGTCGGACCGTATCTTGGAAGAATGGGCGCTGGCCGCACGCAAGCTGGGCCCCGAAGGGGAGACGATTGCGCGCGGCGAGGTGGCGATGATCCAAGCAGCCTTTCCCAAGGCCTGCGTGCCGCGCCATGCAGGGCTAGAGGCGCGCCTGTGGTTGCCGGATGCCAACGACATTCACGTCCTCGCGGCAGCAGTCCATGGCAATGCAGAAGGCATCATCACCATGAACGCCAAAGATTTCCCACGCGGGATTTTGGCCGAAGAGGGGCTGAGCCGAAACGACCCCGATGCGTTTTTGCTGGGCCATTTCCAAGCATCCCCCGAGACGGTGATGCCCGTGGCCCAAGCCGTCCTGACCGAAGCACGGCGCCTGTCGGGCGCGGATTGGAACTTGCGCTCCTTGATGAAGAAAGCGCGCCTGCCGCGTCTTGGAAAAGCCCTGACTTCCAGTTAGGAAATTCTGAGTGTCAGTTGGATTTCTGCCTTAGAATAGCCTTCTAATGTGTTGAATTACTTATCCCATTTTACCTGAATCTTGGTAAGCGCGGCAATCCTGTCCTTGGTGTGAGGATGGGTCAAAAGCCAAGCTGGCGGGCGGCCGCCACCGGTCTGCGTTAGGGCATCCAGCTTCTTGAATAACGATATTTGCGGCGCAATGCCGATGCCTGCTTTTGTCAACAGGGCGGCGGCATAGGCATCGGCCTCAAATTCGTCATTGCGCGACAGTTTAGCGGCCAGCAGCGAGGTCAGACCGCTGGCAATCCACACCCCGATCCCGGGAATGATCCGGCCAAGCACCATGCCAAGGACTGCGCGCATGGCGTTCTGGCCGGAAAAATCGATCATCCGACGGCGCGAATGGCCCAGTGCGACATGGCCAAGCTCATGCGCGATTACGCTGGCCAGCTCATCCGCGGTGACGTCGCCCGCGCGGAACTTATTATAAAAGCCGCGGGTGATGAAAATGCGCCCGTCAGGCGCGGCAAGGCCATTCACCGGCTCAATCTCATAGATGTGGACCTTGATGCGCGGCAGATCGAGCGCCTGCGCCATTTTGTTGCTCATTTCTACCAGCTGAGGATCAGCAAGCACGGTTGATTTTTGATCCAGTTCACGCCCCGTGCGCCAAACGGAAAAACGATACATGGCAAGGCCGTAGAGCACGGCAAGCAGAATTGGAATGATTTTGATCATAGGGTTAATATGGGGCTGCGGCACACAGGAGCAAGGGGCTTGTCCACCGAAGGGCCATTTTGCCCTTCAGTGTTGATGGCACGGCATGAAAGCGACTGCGGGTCTATGGCCGTTCTGTCTGTTTGGCCTTTGACGCCGTGCTTTGTTAGGCGGGCATGAGGTGTATCGAAATCTAACCCCCTGTGGGGATGACCTCGTATCCGGGTTCTTCGGGTTCATCGTCGGTCATTTCGGGAGGGAAGCCTTGGGCGCGGATATCCAATCCAGTGGCATCTTCCAGACGCCGAATGATGTTTGGCGACAGTTCGCGATCGCCATAGCGCGCGATGCCATCGTCAAAAATCTGACAAATCAGCGGCGATATTTCTAAGGGGACGTTGTTTCGCTGCGCTATTTCTTGGAACAGGCCAATGTCCTTTTTGACAAGGTCCATCGTAAAGGAAATGTCGCGAGAGCCATTCAAGATGACTTGGCTTTCTGTGACATGGCTAAAGGAGGTGCCGGACGAAATCGCAATGGCTTCGTAGGTGATGTTCAGATCCATGCCTGCCGCCTTTGCAGTGACCAGTGCTTCGGCGTTTGCGGCCAGATGCACGGTCGCAAGATAATTTGTCAGGACCTTCAACATTGAGGCTGTGCCAAGCGCGCCAGTGTGCAGCACACGGCGGCCCAATGTCGTGAGCAAAGGCAAGATGCGGTCAAACGTGGGGCGGTCACAACCAGCAAAGATTGAAATATTACCCGTCTCCGCACGGTGGCATCCCCCCGAAACAGGACAATCCACCGCCGCACCGCCCGCCGCAATGACAAGCCCGCCAAGCCGCTCGGCCTCTGCCTGATCTGTGGTGGACATTTCCATCCAGATTTTGCCTTCTCGCATTTCTGGCAGCATGTCCTGCATCACCGCATTCGACGCCGCCGGTGAGGGCAGGCAGGTAATCACCACATCGCAGTCGCGCATCATTTGGGCGGGGGTCAGGCCCGCTGTTGCACCACGCGCCACCATATGGGCAACTAAATCTGGGTTCAGATCATGAACAGTTAAGTCAAAGCCGTTGCGCAGCAAACTTCCGCTCAGTTTTCCACCTACGTTGCCGAGACCGATGAATCCGATTTTCATAATGCCACATCCTGTTTCAAAGAGAAGTTTTTCGAGACGCCATCGCGACGATTATTGGGATTCCCAAAATCAATACGGTTCCGTATGGATCCCTTCGCATGACTTACATATTTTGATGCCAGATCGCCTGACCCTGTTGGAGGTTGGCTTTGCCTTGGGGGGCGCAGATGTTGTCTACACCCGCTAGGCGCATGCGGCCTCAAGCGTCGGAAACGCATCAGATTATTTGTGACTGAAGCTCTCAAGCTGTCCTTCATGTCGTCACTGGATCAGTGGCCAAAGTCAGGTGGAGATCTGTCCCCGTGTAGGGATGCGCCGCGATCACTGCATCGTTCAGCTCCACGCCCAACCCCGCAGAGGTCGGCGGCAGCACATACCCCGCCTCCCAACGGATGGATGGGGTCACAAAACCCATAAAGGGACCATCGAATTTCCCAATGGATTCAAGGATGAGGAAGTTAGGGCTGCAGGTGGCGATCTGGATGTTTGCAGCCGCGACCACCGGCCCACAATAGAGATGTGGTGCGATTTGAACCTGCCTTGTTTCCGCCATTGAGGCGATTTTTTTGGCCTCCAATATGCCGCCAACACGGCCCAGATTCATTTGCAAAATTGATGCCGCGCCCGTTTCAAGAATGCGTGCGAATTCATGTTTGGTGCACAGCCGTTCACCCGTTGCGATTGGTATCGAGGTGTGGCGGGCAATTTGTGCCATATCGGCGGGGTTTTCGGGGGGGATGGGTTCTTCGAACCACAGCGGATCATAGGCTTCAATCCGCCGCGCGATGCGCTTGGCGCCTGACACGGTGAACTGGCCGTGGGTGCCAAATATCAGGTCGGCCCGTTGGCCCACTGCGGCGCGGATCTGGCGGCAGAAGGCTTCGGATAGGTCTAGATCAGACAGGCGCGGCTGATGGCCGTCAAAGATCGTATAGGGGCCTGCGGGGTCAAATTTCACTGCTGTGAACCCCTGTTCTACGGCGCGCACAGCTGCTTGGGTTGCGATGTCTGGATCGTTAAAGACATTGGGGTGGTTGGGGTCGGGATACACATCCCCCTCAGCAGGGTAGAGATACGTATAGCTGCGCAGCCGCTCATGCACCTTGCCGCCAAGCAATTGATAGACGGGTTGATCGGCGGCTTTGCCGATGATGTCCCAACAGGCCATCTCCAATCCGCTGAGAACCCCCATAACCGTCACATCGGGGCGCATGGTGAAGCCAGCCCCATAGGTTTGACGCCACAGCCGTTCAATATGATGCGGGTCCTGACCTGCAAAGTGGCGTTCAAAGACATCCCGCGCCATTGCGGCACAAAGATCGGGCCCAAAGGTCGCGTTGTAGATTTCCCCCACACCCGTGATGCCGCAGGACGTTGTGAGACGCACAAAGATGAAATAGCGCCCGCCATGGCGCGGCGGAGGATTGCCAACAACGAAGGTTTCGATTTGTTCGAGTTTCATAAGCTACCCCCTGATTGGATCTGATGTTTGGCGTCTTGCAGGATCATCTGCGCGCCGCGCGCGGCCAGCATCATTACAGGCGCATTTGTGTTTCCCGAGGTCACATTGGGAAAGGATGAGGCATCAATGACGCGCAGCCCAGAAATCCCATGCACCCGAAGCCGCGCATCCAAAACCGAATCCTGCGCGGTGCGGCCCATACGGCAGGTGCAGCTTGCATGAAACACAGAAGCTGCGCGCGCGCGAAAGTCTTCCAGCAATGCCGCATCGCCCATCGTTTCCAGCGCCGAAACCTGTGCTGTGACAGCCCGCATCGCAGGGGTTGCCGCAAGCCGTTGAACCGCGCGTCCGGCTGCAATGGCCATCGCGCGATCCTCGTGTGTAGACAGGGAATTGGGGCGTATGTCGGGGGGCGTATGAGGGCAGGGCGATGCAAGTGTAACCTCGCCTCTGCTGGTGGGGCGACAGGGCTGCGCGCAGATCAAAAAGCCAGCGGAGCTGTCCACCTCGGGCCTGCCATCTGCGCTGATCCCATAAGACATAGGGTTGCAATACAACTGCACATCTGCATGTGCCTTTTGTCCCGAGCGGATAAATCCGCCGATCTGGTTGATTGGAACCGAAAGCGGTCCGCGCCGTGCGGCAAGGTATTGAATGCCCGCAAAAATCTTCCCAGACCAAGGGTGCAGGCTGTTGTTCAACGTAGGCTCAGTCGCTGCAAATTGGTGCGAAATGCCCAAGTGATCTTGGAGCCCTCGACCGACCTGCGGCGCGGCGTGATGCACCTTTATGCCAAGGCTTTGCAGCAGATCGGCTGGGCCGATGCCCGATAGCTGCAACAGCTGCGGCGAATTAATAGCGCCCGCGCAGACGATTACTTCGCGCTGCGCAGTTGCCGCCGTCTCTTCGCCGCCGTGGCGGTATTTAACACCAGTTGCAGCGCGGTTTTCCAAGATGATCTGCTCAACCAGCGCCCCTGAAACGATCCGTAGGTTTTTGCGTGTGCTGGCTGGCCTTAAAAACGCATCCGCCGCCGACCACCGCCGCCCCTTTTTGACGGTGGCAGGAAGGGGGGCGATGCCTTCGCGTTGATCTGCGTTGTGGTAATCGGGCGTAGCCCAACCCGCCTGCTTTGCGGCGGTTAAGAAATGGCGCGAGAACGGATGCATCCGGTGGCGCAGATCGCTGACATGCACAGGGCCGTTGCCGCGCAAGCGCTTGGCATGGGCGCCGTCTGGTTCTTCATGGGTTTCCATTTGCTGATAAACCTCGCGCAAGTTGGCCCAGTTCCATCCTTTGGCGCCGGCGCGTTCCCAATCCTCAAAATCCTGCGGAAGCCCCTGCAAATAGGCCATGGCATTAATCGAACTGGAACCGCCGATTACTTTTCCGCGCGGCCAATATGCGCGGCGCTGGTTCAATTCGGGATCGGCCTTGGCGGTGTAGCGCCAATTTACAGCTGGATCATCAAATGTCTTGCCATAGCCCAGTGGAACTTTGATCCAAAAGCGTCGATCACTGCCGCCGGCCTCGATCAGCAGAACTGTAAAACGCCCGCAGGCCGTTAGCTTGTCAACCAGAACACAGCCAGCGGAACCGGCACCGATAATGATGAAATCGTAGCGCGCCAATTGCTTGCTTTCCGGTTGCGTTTCGCGTCGGTCTCAGCCGCGTATGGCCGAGCACGTAAAGAGGTCGCACACCGCTATTGTTAACTCAAACAATGGATTTTATGGTATTGGCATCAAAATATTTAAAGGTCACGGCCCATGCAATTGCCACATCCCACTTGGTTGCGCACATTTGAAGCTGCAGCACGGCTGGACAGTTTTTCCGCCGCAGCGGCTGAATTGGGCCTGACCCCTGCTGCCGTCAGCCAGCAGATGCGCCTTTTGGAACAGCACCTTAAGACCACTTTGTTCGAACGATTGCCCCGTGGTGTCGCCTTGACCGACATGGGGACGGCCTATGCCCAACCCATCCGCAAGAGCTTTGATGAGATGCGGACCGCCACGGTGGGGTTATTTGGCAGCCCAAGGCGGCAGCAGGTTAAGGTCAGGGCCTCAATTTCCTTTGCGACCCTAATCATTGCGCCGCGCTTGCATGAATTCCGCGCGGCTTATCCCCAAATCGATGTCGAGCTGTCTACATTTGTTTGGGCAAACCGATTTCAGGAAGGCCTGAGCGACATCGACATTCGGTTTGGATACGGGGATTGGACGGATGGCCATGTCTCGCATCTGGGCCAAGAATTTGCGGTGCCCGTCTGCCATCCGGATTATTTGGCCAGTTTCAAGAGGCCGCCCTCGCTGGAAGAACTTGCAGCTGGGCACATCTATACCATCCACGGATCCGAAGCTGACTGGCCCAACCTGCTGTCGCAGTGCGGTTTCACCATGCCCGCCCATACGGAAATCACGCGGTTCGATTCCTCTCTTTTGGCGCTGCAAGCAATGAGCAAGACCTCTGGAACAGCCATTGTCCTAGAGAGCTTTGCCCAATCATTTGTTGATCAGGGGCTTGTTGTGCGTCCATCCGAAGAAAGATTGGCCATTCGCCCCGCCCATTTTTTAGTGGAACGAGAGGGATCGGCAAACCGCAGCGAGATAGGCGCGTTTTTGGAGTGGGTGCGGGATCTTTATAGGGCCGGATCTTTATAAAGCGGCGTCTCAATGAAAACAGGATCTTTTATAGGCATGCGATCTCTAACGGGGCGCTGGTTTGACGCATGCGTTGCAGGGCCCACGTGAAATCGGAGTTCGCGATGGCCCGTTTTGTGCCTGAATGTGATGAAAACAGCCCATGGCTGTTGGGGAATGGTCGGGATGGCGACAAGCCGCGAAAGGCGGTTGTGGGTTTGGCCCTTGTGGGCATGTGGGTTTTGTTTGATTGTTGAATTTCTTGAAATTTTGACGTTGAGGTTTTCCCATGTGGCAAGGCAAACTGTTGCATATTCATACAACCCCCGCAGGGCGTCAGCCCATGGTTGCGCATCAATCTGCACAGCTTCTTCAGGGGGTTGGCGTGCAAGGGGATCGCTATGCGCTGGGAACGGGAAAGTACTCTCCTTTTCCAGACATCCGAGAAGTGACGTTGATCGAAATCGAAACGATCATTGCACTAAAGCGCGATCACGACATCGATCTTCCGCTGGAGGAACACCGTAGGAACCTCACCACTCAGGATGTGCCGCTCAACCATTTGGTTGGGAAACGGTTTTGGGTTGGCGGTGTTTTGCTGGAGGGCGGGCGGCTCAACACGCCGTGCCGGTATCTTGATTTGGTGACAGGGAAACCGGTGAACGACATTCTGCTGCACCGTTCGGGGTTGAATTGTGCGATCATACAGGGCGGCAAAATTAATGTCGGCGACGACATCAAGCCTGCGAACGCCGACTGATTTGCGTGCACATCGATTGCGTGATGCAGGGCAATCCGCAACTTGGCGCGCGGCAGCTGTGGGGGAGCGTCTTTGGCGGACATTGGACTGACGTCTCAGCCCGTACCCCCGACCAATTGGATTGCTCTGACTTCGTCACAATACCACATAGTTGAGGGGCAGATGCTGCTCATTCAGGCAAGAATACCAATACCCAGAAATGTCGTGATTAGCTGGAAGTGGCCGTGGAGCGCCTGCAAGCCAAAGGGCAACAGAAATCACACTGACCAGCCCGCCTCCCTGCCGCGGCCACATGGACCGCATGATTGGGTGATCGCGTCTGGTCTGTTCTGCGGCCCTCTGCTGGATTGGGGCGCAAAGGCTGCTGCAGTGCTCGCCAACGGTGAGAGCGGGCCATATACTGGGCAAGGGCTCCCCTTTTTTTGAGCGGGGCGTGAAACCATCTGACGTCGAAGAGGGAACCTCAATGTCAAAAATTGATTCGGTTCAGTCCGCTTCATTCCTTGTTGCCTGCGAAGAGGGCTCAATCAGGTCTGCATAGGAACGGTTGGGGGTCGAACCTTCGACCATAAGCCGCCAAATCAAGGCGCTTGAAACGTCATTGGCCACCGCATTGATTGAACGGGGCCGCAAGGGCGTGCGCCCAACCGAAGCGGGGATCATCCTGCAAACCTATCTCAAACACCAACAAAGCGAAGAAGAGGCCTTGTTGTCGCAGTTTGACGAACTCAAAGGCATGCGGCGCGGCAAATTGGTGATTGCGGTCGGCGATAGGTTTATCAGTGATTTTATTGGCAATGCGGTAAAATCCTATGCGAAGGTATTTCCAGGTTTTACCTATGACCTGCTGAGCGGATCAACTGAACAGCTCTTGCATGCGGTGCGGACCGACCGCGCGCATATTGGTTTGGCCTATAATGCGGGCAAAAAACGCGCGATCCGCATAGTGGCACAGGCCAAACAACCGTTGGATTTGCTGGTTAGCCCCACCTCACAATGGGCTGATCTGGCGGGGCCGATCAAGATGTCGCAGCTTGAAACCTTGCCCTCAGCGCTGCTGAAATCGGGCTCAGGCGTTGGCGATATGATTTCGGTTGCCGAAGGGGCCCATGGGGTTAGATTGCGGGCGCTTATGCAGTCCAACTCATTGGCTGTGCTGCGTAATTTTGTGCGCGAAGGGCTGGGGGTAACGGTGCTGCCTGCGTTTGTTGTGACCCGTGAAATCGCAGATGGGACAATCATCACAAAGCAACTTGCGGTGCCTGAACTGCGAAAGGGCGAAGCATCGGCGTTTGTGCGCCATGGCAGGCGCCTGCCAGAAGGGGCGACACGGCTGGTGGATCACATCACGCGGTCGATGGTGGCGTTTCAGGCAAGGCGTTGATGTTGCGCTTGGCGCAACGTTAATTGTTTTTACCTGCAATTCCAGAGGGGGCATTTCGAAACTAATCTGATGGGAGATCAAAAATCTCAACAGGGTGAAAAAATGCTAAAATCGTATCTCGGACCGCTTTGTGCGGCCTTGGTCCTTTCTACTGCCTTGGTCGCACCCGCGCAGGCAGAAACGCTGCGCATCGCGTCACAAGGGGATGCAACCAGCCTTGATCCCCATAGTCACAATGAAATCTTTACAAACTATTTTCTGGCCAATGTTTACGAGGGGCTTGTTGCGCGCGACAAAAGCTTTGAAATCGCGGGCCAATTGGCGCAAAGCTGGGAACAGGTTGACGCAACAACATGGCGCTTTAGCTTGCGCAAAGGTGTGACCTTTCATGACGGGTCCGCATTTGCCGCCGATGATGTGATTTTCAGCATGGATCGCGCGCTGTCTGAAACCTCGAACTTCAAACACGTGCTGGCATCTGTCGAAAGTTACAGCGCGGTCGATGACATGACGGTCGAGATCGTGACAAAGGCGCCGAACCCGATTTTGCTCAATGATCTTCTGGATTTGATGATCCTTGATAAACAATGGGCTGAGGCAAACGGCGCAGCCGAGCCGATCAACCTTCAGGCAGAAAAAAAGCATTCAGCGCGACAAATGCCAACGGCACGGGTCCGTTTTCGGTTGTGTCCCGCGCCCAAGGCGAACGGACAACACTGGCCGCTTTTGACAGTTACTGGGGCGAGACAGGCAATCTGACCGAGGTGGTCTTTACGCCCATCAACAACGCGGCAACGCTGGTATCGGCGCTGTTGTCCGGTGAGGTTGATCTGGTGATGCCGCTCCCATTGCAAGACATCCAGCGTGTTGAAAAGGGCGAGGGCGTCAAAGTGGTCTCCAGCGCTGAGGCGCGCACGATGTACATCGGCACGGACCAATGGCGGGATCAAATCATCGAAAGCCCCGTTGCGGGCAATCCCTTCCTTGATCTGCGCGTGCGTCAGGCCATTGCCCACGCGGTGGATGCACAGGCAATCATTGACCGTGTGATGCAAGGGCAGGCAACGCTGGCCACGCAATATGTGATGGATAAGGTCAACGGTTTTAACCCTGATCTGACGCGGTTGGAATACAATGTAGAGACCGCAAAATCCTTGCTGATCGAAGCAGGGTATCCTGAAGGATTTGAGCTGACGATGGATTGTTCGACGGATCGCTATGTCAACGATGGTCAGATTTGTCAGGCGACCGTCAGCCTGCTGGCGCGGGTTGGCATCAAAGTGAATCTGATCGCCCAGCCCAAGGCGCAGTTCTTTCCCAAAGTGGTCGCACCTGATTTCGGTACGTCCTTCTTCCTGCTCAGCTGGACACCGTCCACGATGGACAGTCTGAACGTGTTCCAAAACGTCTTGGGTACCCGTGATCTGGACAAGGGTGTGGGCGCGTGGAACATTTCGGGGTGCTCGGTCCCCGAGGCGGATGCGCTGGCGGCGCAGGCTGCGGTGACCATGGACGCAACCGCACGCGAAGGCATGTTGCAAGACGCCATGGCGCTGATGGTGGAAGACGTCTGTCTTGTGCCGCTGCATGTTCAGCAGCTGGTTTGGGGGGCAGCCGAAAATATCGACGTAGTGCAGCACCCGACCTTTGAATTCCCGCTGGAATATTTCAACGTCAACTAAGACTTGGCGGTGCGGTCCGCAAATTTCGGGCCGCATCCCCTCACTTTTCCCAGACGGAATGGAAATCTGAAATGTATTTTCTGTTGGCCCGATTGTCTCAGGCCACGGTTGTTATGCTCTGCGTTGCCCTTGTTGGGTTCTTGGTGTTTCAATTTGTGGGCGATCCTGTTCTGTCTCTTGTGGGGCAGGAGACAACGATCGAAGACCGCGAAGCACTGCGCGAAAGCCTTGGTTTGAATGACCCGATCCTGATCCAATATGCCCGCTATGTCCTGAATGCAGTGCAGGGTGATTTCGTGATTTCCTACAGCTTTAACCGCGACGTGAGCGAGATGATCGCGGACCGCTTGCCTGCGACAATTGAGCTGGTGATGCTGTCAGGTGTGTTGTCGCTGCTGTTGGCCATTCCCGCAGGCATTTTCACAGGCATTCGGCGCAAGGGGGGGCTGGCCCAGACGATCATGGCGATTTCGGTTGTCGGCGTGTCCATCCCGTCGTTCCTGTTGGGAATCTTGCTGATTTTGGTGTTTTCCGTCTGGCTGAATTGGCTGCCATCATTTGGTCGCGGCGATGTGGAAACGGTTTTTGGCTTTCGCTCCAGCTTGTTCACATGGGATGGCCTGAGCCATGCGCTCATGCCTGCGGCAGTGCTGTGTCTTTTCCAGCTTGGCGTGATCTTACGCCTGATCCGCGCCGAGATGTTGGAAGTGCTGCGCACGGATTACATCCGCTTTGCGTGGGCGCGCGGGCTGCCCAGCGGCCGCGTCTATTTTGGCCACGCGTTGAAGAATACGCTGGTGCCTGTGGTCACTGCGATCGGTCTTCAATTCAGCTCATTGTTTGCATTTTCGATCATTACTGAACGGGTTTTCCAATGGCCGGGCATGGGGTCCTTATTGTTGCATGCCATCGGTCAAAGCGACATCCCGCTGCTGGCAGCCTATTTGATTTTTGTCGGGTTGGTGTTCACCCTTTCCAATCTTGTTGTGGATGCAATCTATGTGCTGATTGATCCGCGTATTCGGCACGGAGCACTTTGATATGTTTGATAAAATACGCTCTGATTTTTGGTATGAATTGCTCAATTCACCTGTCACGGTGGTCTCAGCCGTTATCATCGTGTTTATGATTGTAGGCTGTGCTTTTGCGCCGATTTTTGCACCCCATACGCCCTTTGATCCGGCCACAATCTCGATCATGGACAACAATATGCCCCCCGTTTGGCCTGACGGTGCCGATCCGCGTTTTCTATTGGGCACCGACCTTCAAGGGCGCGACGTTCTGTCGGCCATGTTTTTTGGGGGGCGGATATCGCTGTTGGTGGGCATCGGAGCGGTTGCTGTGTCTGTTGCAATTGGCATGACAGTGGGGCTGCTGGCGGGATATTTTGGCGGGATGACCGATGCAGTTTTGATGCGTGTCACCGAAATCCAGTTTGCATTTCCGCCCATCCTGATTGCGCTGTTGTTCAATGGGATCCTGAAGGCTTCGCTGTCCGCTGATGTTTTTGCGCAGGCGGCTGTGCCGATCATGATCCTTGCCATTGGATTGGCGGGCTGGGTGCAATTTGCGCGGATCGTGCGGGCCTCGACGCTGGTGCAGCGCACGCAGGATTACGTCACCGCCTGCCATGCCATCGGATTGCCAACGATCACTGTTATCGTGCGCCACATCACGCCCAACATCCTTGGGCCGGTGCTGGTCTTAGCCATGTTGCAGATCGCGGTGGCCATTGTGACAGAAGCGACGCTGTCGTTTCTGTGCCTTGGCACCCCGCTGACGGAACCTTCGCTGGGGGCGTTGATCCAGATCGGCAGTCAATACCTGTTCTCTGGTGTGTGGTGGGTCGTGATCTTTCCTGATCTGATGTTGCTGGTGATGGTTGTTGCATTTAATCTCGTGGCCGATTGGGTCCGCGACTATCTAAACCCGAGGCTGCGATGACCGATTTTTTGTGCGAAACCAAGGACCTCAAAATCACCTTCCCACATCGGCTGGGGGATTTTACGGCTGTGCAAGGGTTCGACCTTGAGGTGCGGCGCGGCGAGATCGTCGGCCTGATTGGCGAAAGCGGCGCTGGCAAATCCACTGTCGGCAACGCAATCATGGGGCTCTTACCCCACCCTGGACAAGTGTCGGGCGGCCGGATTGAGCTTGAGGGAGAAAACCTGATTGATCTGCCTGCATCGGCCATGGCGCGGTTGCGCGGGCGTAGGATTGGCATGATTTTTCAGGATCCTATGACCTCGCTTAACCCGTTGATGACGGTGGGTAGGCAGTTGGCTGAATCCATTTCTGTTCTGCAAGATATCCCAATGGCACAGGCCCGCCAGATGGCGATCGAGAGGTTGGACGGTGTCGGCATCCCAGACCCTGCCAGCCGCATGGATCAATACCCGCATGAGTTTTCGGGCGGCATGCGTCAGCGCGTTGTGATCGCGCTTGCGATGGCGGGGGATCCTGACCTGTTGATTGCGGATGAACCGACGACCGCTCTGGATGTTTCCGTGCAAAAGCAGGTTCTTGATCTGATCAAAAGCATCTGTGTCCAGCGCGCCTTGGGGGTGATATTGGTCACGCATGATATGGGCGTTATCGCGCAAACGGCGGATCGGGTTTATGTTATGCGCCACGGTGAATTGGTCGAGACAAGCCCGACTGCGCAGGTGATCCACACGCCCAGTCAGCAGTATACCAAGGACCTGATTGCCGCGATTCCCAGCATTGAGCGGCGCGAGCAAAGGTTCCGCAATCCGGTGAAAAAGACCGGTAAGATCGATCAATGGCTGCTGCAGGGCGACAAGGACGAAGGCAGCGGCGATTACGTCACCGCCAGTGCGCTGACCAAGGATTTCGCCACCAAGAAGAAATCCTTCTGGGGACAGGCAGGCATGTTCCGTGCGGTGGATATCTCGGGGCTCAGCATCAAGCGCGGCGAGGTCCTAGGCCTTGTCGGGGAAAGCGGCTCGGGCAAATCCACTCTGGGCCGCATGATGACAGGCCTCATTGCGCCCAGTTCGGGGCAGGTGACCTTTGCCGATCATGGTCCTTTTGCAGATGTGCGCACGCGCGCGGCGCGCAAGGCGCTCCGCCGCGATGTTCAGGTCATCTTTCAGGATCCATATTCGTCCCTCAATAGCCGGATGCGCGTCGATCAAATTCTGGCCGAGCCGATCCGCTTTCACGGGTTGGCCGAGCGCGGAGATATTCCGCAGCCGGTGGGCAATTTGTTGGAACGGGTGGGGCTGTCTGTAGATGCAGGGCGCAAATTCCCGCATCAGTTCTCAGGGGGGCAACGCCAGCGCATCTGCATTGCGCGCGCCCTATCGGTGCGCCCCCGTTTTCTGCTGTGTGATGAGCCAACTTCCGCATTGGATGTCTCCATTCAGGCTGACATGCTGGCCCTGTTGATGGAATTGCGTCGGTCGCTGGGGTTAACGATGTTATTCGTGAGCCATGATTTGGCGGTTGTGCGTCAGGTGTCAGACCGCGTCGCGGTTATGAAACAGGGAAAAATCGTCGAATGTCGCGCGGCGGAGGCTTTGTATGATGCACCTGAAAACAGCTATACGCGGATGCTGTTGGACACTGCGCCCCGTGCAAACCAGCATTGATAAAACGTAAATAGAACAAGAACGAACTGAGGAGAGAGACATGATAGGGTTAGTAGGATGCGGTGCCATGGGCGGCAGCATGATCGCGCGGCTGGTTGAAAAGGGGCATGCGGTCCACTGCTATGACGCCTCGCCAGAGGCGCGCGCGCGGGCGGAAGCTCTGGGGGGGGAAATCTGTGAAAACCTTGCCGAGCTCGCGCAGGTATGTGAGCAGGTCATCTTGTCCCTGCCCAAAGCCGATATCGTGACCCGCGTCATGGCAGAGCTTGCCCCACATCTGCGCGCAAACACCGTCATTCTGGACACATCAACGTCAGAGCCTGACACGACCAAAGCACTTGCCGCCGCAGCAAAGGATTACACGTTTCTGGATGGCCCTGTCAGCGGCGGGCCTGCAGGCGCGCGGGCGGGCACGATGACCATGGTGCTGGGCGGGCCAGCCGCAGCAATAGAGACGTTGCGCCCCGTGCTGGATGATCTGACCGCCAAAACAGTGCATGTAGGTCCCGCAGGCGCAGGGCATGCAGCAAAAATCGCCAACAACCTGCTATGTGCTGCAAATCTTGTGCTGGTCAGCGAAATGGCGCGGTTGGCTGACAGTAACGGCATACCGTTGGAAAGCTTGCTGCAAGGGGTCAACGCTGGTTCAGGGCGCAGTGGCGTCAGTGAGGTGAATTTCCCCAAATGGATTCTCAATGGCGCCTACGATTCAGGGTTCACGATGGGCTTGATGCGCAAGGATGTGGGGCTTGCCACGAAACTGGCCGAGCAGGGCGGTCTTGATCTGCCAGCAACCCAAGCGATCGTTGCAATCTGGGAAAACAGCCGTGCGCTGTTGGAAGATAGTGCTGATTTTAATGAAATATTCAAATACGAGGCTTCTGAAAATGTCTGATCGTCGCGCGCTTTTAACGTCACTTATGTCGGATCTCGGGCTTGGCACCACAGTGCAAAGCCTTGTGGGTGGTGAACTTCGCGACGGCGCGGGGGCGCCGATCATCCTTGAAGATCCCTATACCCAAACAGAGCTGTTGCAATATGCCGATTGTAGCGCTGCACTGGCCGCTGAGGCCTGTCTTGCGGCGGCGGCTGCGCAAAAAGACTGGGCGCTGGGGTATTCAGCGGCGCGGCGCGGCGATGTCATGCAAGACGTCGCACGCGCGGTCCTTGATCACGCTGAACCTTTGGCCAAGATCGAAGCATTGGTCGCGGGCAAACCCATCCGAGATTGTCGGATCGAGGTCGCCAAAGTGGCAGAGATGTTTCGCTACTACGCGGGATGGACCGATAAACTACACGGAGAAGTCATCCCCGTTCCCAGTGGCCACCTGAACTATACGCTGCGCGAACCACTAGGCGTGGTTTTCCAAATTACGCCTTGGAATGCGCCGATCTTTACCGCGGGCTGGCAAATCGCCCCAGCGATCGCCACAGGCAACGGCGTGGTCATCAAACCCAGCGAATTGACGCCGCTGACAACCGTGGCCCTTGTGCGCATCGCAGAAGACGCGGGCCTGCCCAAAGGGCTGGTGAATGTGCTGTGTGGATTGGGCCCGACAACAGGTCAGGCGGCAATCGAGCACGATAAGGTGCGCAAAGTGATCTTTGTGGGCTCGCCAGAAACAGGCCGCCGTGTGGCCGTGGCTGCCGCGCAATCGTTGAAACCTGCGGTGCTGGAATTGGGCGGGAAATCCGCGAATATCGTCTTTGCGGATGCCAATCTGAAACATGCAGCACTTGGTGCGCAGGCGGCGATCTTTTCTGGGGCGGGGCAAAGCTGTGTTGCGGGATCGCGCCTGCTGGTCCAGCAATCGGCCTATAACGCGCTGACAGATATGATTGCTGCAGGCATGGACGCCATCACATTGGGAGATCCGCTGGATGAGGCCACCGAAGTGGGCCCAATCAGCAACGGCCGCCAGTTCGCCCATGTCACCGGTATGATTGAGACTGCAAAGGGCGCAGGGGGCACCGTACGCATGCGTGCAACCACGCCCGAGACAGGCTTTTTTGTGCCGCCAACCTTGTTGTCGGGGCTGGGCAATAACGCAACTGTTGCCCAGACAGAAATCTTTGGCCCTGTCGTTACGGCCATTCCTTTTGCGGATGAGCAAGAGGCGATCGCGATTGCCAATGACACAATGTTTGGGCTCGCGGGCGCGGTTTGGACTTCGGATGTCGGTTGCGCTCATCGGGTGTCTTCGTCGGTGCGCGCGGGCACCTTCTGGATCAACAGCTACAAAGCAATCCATGTGTCCTCGCCCTTTGGTGGATCACTCAATTCGGGCTTTGGCAGGTCCAGCGGCAGCGACGCGCTGATGGAATATACCAGCCCTAAATCGGTCTGGCTGGACAGCGGTGAAACGCCCAAGATTGCATTTGGATATGTGTCTTGATGAAGGGAACAGGGCAGGGTGTAACGCGCAGCCTGCTCAAAGACGCAATGCAGCAAGAAGCCGATCGCATGTGTATTCGCGGTGCCAGAACCAACATGGGCGCAAGGGCCTTTTGTACCAAGGCATGATCTGGGTGACAGCATTGGCCAGACTTGGGCGGGTTGAGAAACTGGAATAAGGTGCTGAGGAATGGACACAGACAGAAAGGCACCGCCATGACGTTGGTCAAAGAAACAGAAGCGCATTTGCAGGGCGATCCCGATGTTGCAGGGCTTTTGGGGATCACACCGCGACCCTTTGAAGGTTTTGCCGATCTCGCAGGGGCGCTTTTGAACGCCTTTGGCGGGGT
>JBDVSG010000255.1:0-2718 GCA_039967155.1 Sulfitobacter sp.
CGATGGAGGCCGTGGCCGAAATCAAGGCGCGCGGCTATCTGGTGGCGATTTGCACGAATAAACCCGAGGGGCTGGCCCATGATTTGCTGACCCGTCTAGGCATCCGCGACACGTTTGCGGCCATGTTGGGGGCCGATACGCTGCCGGTACGCAAGCCGGATCCAGAACATTTGCTTGAGACCGTGCGCCGCGCAGGGGGCGATCCGGCGCAGTGTTTGTTGGTTGGCGACAGCGACACCGATAGAAACACCTCCAAGGCGGCAGGTGTGCCTTCGGTTTTGGTGACATTTGGCCCAGCGGGTGGCGATATGGCCGCATTGGCGCCAGAGGCGCTGTTAGAGCGTTACAGCGACCTACCTGATCTGGTGGAGCAATTGTTGGGAAAGGCCTGAGCGAATGACGGAAGTTTTCACTGGCAGTTTCACCCAGCAAGAACCCATCCCAGAGGCGGGAATAGAGGCCGCCGTCGCCGTGATGCGCAGTGGGCGGTTGCATCGCTATAACACGGTTGAAGGCGAAACCGCCCAGACGGCGCTGTTGGAGCAGGAATTCGCTGCTTATGTGGGGATGAATTACTGCCTTGGGGTCGCGTCTGGTGGCTATGCGATGACCACAGCGCTGCGTGCCGTTGGGGTGAAGGCGGGGGACCGCGTCCTGACCAACGCCTTTACGCTGGCCCCAGTTCCAGGTGCCATTGCTGCGGTTGGGGCTGTGCCGGTGTTTGTGGGGGTGACCCGTGATCTGGTGCTGGATCTGGATGATCTGGCGGCCAAAGCCGATCAAGCGCAGGTGCTGCTGCTGAGCCATATGCGCGGGCACCTGTGTGACATGGAGCGGTTGATGCAGATCTGTGACGCCGCAGGCATCACCGTGATAGAGGATTGCGCCCACACGATGGGGGCTGCGTGGAAGGGCAAGGCAAGCGGAACATGGGGCAAGGTCGGTTGCTATTCGTGCCAGACCTACAAGCACATGAATGCGGGCGAAGGCGGATTGCTTGTCACAAACGATGCCGAAGTCACTGCACGGGCGATTATGTATTCTGGCAGCTACATGTTGTATGAACGCCATTTGGCGGGCCCGCCGAGCGAGGCCTTCGCCGATATCCGCTATGAGACACCGAATATCTCGGGGCGGATGGATAATTTGCGCGCCGCGGTCCTGCGCCCGCAGCTGGCCGATCTGGCGCGGCAATGCGACCGCTGGAATGTGCGCTACCGCACGGTCGAGAAAGGCCTGCGCGGCACAGCAGGGCTGACCGTGATTGAGCGCCCCCAAGAGGAAAGCATCGTTGGCTCCTCCATCCAGTTTTTGCTGTTGGATTGGGACGGGGCAGATGTGCAAGAGCTGATCGCGCGCTGTGCCGCGCGGGGGGTTGAGCTGAAGTGGTTCGGCGGGGCTGAGCCTGTCGGTTTTACCAGCCGCTATGACAGCTGGCGCTATGTGGATGCGCCCGCCATGCCTGACAGTGACCGCGTGTTGGCGGGGATTGTAGATATGCGGGTGCCGCTGACCTTTAGCATTGAAGATTGCGAGCAGATCGCGCGCATTATCCGCAATGAAGTGGGGCAAGTAGTCCAAGCAGCGCCCTGAGCGCCAAGCCTGACCTAAACGCGCGTTAACACGCCTGCTATTTTTCCGGTTGCACCCGTTGGGGTGCCGTTGCCCGCAAACAGATCGTTTGCGGGTTTTGACGTTGTGGCGCTTGACGCATTTGGTTTGATCTGCAAGTAATGAACAAGTGTTCAATAAATGCGGATTACGGGGAGGTATTCCATGTTCAACGCCACCATGCAGTTTGATCTGGGTGAGGATGTCGGTGCATTGCGCGAGATGGTGCACCGCTGGGCGCAAGAGCGCGTGCGGCCAATGGCCCATGATATTGACACCGCGAATGTGTTTCCCGCCGAGCTTTGGGAGGAGCTTGGCGGGTTGGGTCTGCTGGGGATGACGGTGGATGAGGCATTCGGTGGCACGGGCATGGGGTATCTTGCCCATACTGTTGCGGTTGAAGAAATCGCGCGGGCCAGTGCCTCGGTATCGCTATCTTATGGGGCGCATTCGAACCTTTGTGTGAACCAGATCAGCCTGAATGGCACTGCAGAGCAAAAGGCGAAATTTCTGCCCAAACTGTGTTCAGGCGAACATGTGGGCGCTTTGGCCATGTCAGAGACCAATGCGGGATCGGATGTTGTCTCGATGAAGTTGGGCGCAGAAAAGCGCAATGATCATTACCGTCTGAGTGGCAATAAATACTGGATCACCAATGGCTGTGATGCGGAAACCTTGGTGGTATATGCCAAGACGGATAGGGACGCGGGCTCCAAGGGGATCACAGCGTTCTTGATCGAAAAGGGTATGAAAGGTTTCACCACCAGCGCGCATTTTGACAAACTGGGCATGCGTGGCTCAAACACGGCTGAGCTGATTTTTGACGATTGCGAAGTGCCGTTTGAAAATGTCTTGGGCGAAGAGGGGCGCGGTGTACGTGTTCTGATGTCGGGCCTCGATTATGAGCGCGTGGTGCTCGCTGGGATTGGACTGGGGCTGATGGCCGCCTGTCTGGATGAAATCATGCCCTATATGGCCGAGCGTAAACAATTCGGCGAACCAGTTGGGAACTTCCAGCTGATGCAAGGCAAGATGGCGGATATGTACACGGCGATGAATTCGGCCCGTGCCTATGTTTATGAGGTGGCAAAAGCCTGCGATCGGGGC
>JBDVSG010000256.1:0-38749 GCA_039967155.1 Sulfitobacter sp.
CTCTGAATTTCTTCTTCACTTCAACAACTTAGCGTCTCCGCCGCGTCCCGTCCGTTGCCCCGTAGCACGTTGCTGCGCTTCGGTAAGGGGCGTTCTAGGGTTTGTTACTCAAACACGCAAGACGTTTTTTCAGGAAATCACTATTTTTTTGGATTTTAAATTTTTTCGTTTTATTTCAGATAGTTACGGAAGGTCTGTTTTGACGGAAATACTGGGCGCCCCAGAAGTTGGGCCATCAATGTTATGGCTAACGGCCCGACCGACACCTATGTGCGGGTTATCCACAGGCTTACCCACAAGTTGAGGCGAAATTCATTCGAATCCCGTTCGAAATTGCGACTCACGCTGTTCAGATTCGGCGCTTCTTGAAGAGTCTGAGGGATAGAAGGGCCAAGATCGCCGCCATATAGAGGATCGGCTGCAATTGGATGCCTTTTACCAGCCACAAGTAGTGTACCCCCCCCAAGAGCACTGCCAGATAGGTCAGCTTATGGAGCTTGCGCCATGTAGCGGCACCTAATTTCCGAACGGAAAGGTTGTTGGATGTGACAGCCAAAGGCAGCAACACAGCAAACCCAGCCATGCCGATTGAGATATAGGGGCGCTTCCAAACATCTGCCCACATCTGGCCCCACAGCAGGCTCATGTCCAAAACCACCCAGACAACAAGATGAAGTGCCACATAGGTAAATGCCAGCACACCAATTGCGCGGCGAAACTTGAGTAGGTTCAGGCCAAGGTATTTACGTAGAGGTGTCACACAAAGCCCAGCGATCAGCAGCTGCAACGCTACTTCACCCAGTTTGTGTTCTAATGCCTTGATAGGATCACGGCCCAACGCCCCTGTCTGGGCCAGATAGAGCAGCCACGGAACGGGCAACACCCCAAAGCCATAAAGAAGCCAGTTTGGGATCTTTCGTAGAATTGAATTGATGGGGTCGATAACAGTCTTCACGGCCTGGCCTCTTCGCGGTGCATCGTCACGACAGAAAAGGGGCCGGAACTGTGCAAGTTCGCGGCCCCTCTATTTACGCAAAGGACTTAGATGTCCTTCGTCAGGTCCATCCCCGCATAAAGCGGCAGAACCTCATCGGCATAGCCGTTCATCATCAGTGTAGGGATGCGCGATGCAAACAACCCGCCGCCAATGGCGCGCTCGCTTGCTTGGCTCCATCGCGGGTGATCGACCTCTGGGTTCACATTACTATAGAACCCGTATTCGCGCGCATTGGCTTTGCTCCAGCTGGTGGGGGGTTGTTTATCGGTCAACGTAATCCGGACAATCGATTTGATGGATTTATACCCGTATTTCCACGGCACCACCAAACGCATAGGCGCGCCGTTCTGGTTCGGAATATCTTTACCGTAGATGCCCGTTGCCATCATCGTAAGCGGATGCAAAGCCTCGTCCAGACGCAGGCCTTCGACATATGGCCAATCCAGAACAGGGAATTGTACGCCCGGCATCTCGTCCGGACGCAAAGCAGTTTCAAAGGCCACGTATTTCGCGCCAGATTGCACGCCTGCCATATCGAGCAGGTCGGCCAGTTCAAACCCGTTCCACGGGACAACCATTGACCACGCCTCCACACAACGGAAACGGTAGATCCGCTCTTCGATGGTCATCGCCTTCAGGATATCCTCAAGCGCATAGGCGCCGGGCTTGTCGACCAAACCGTCGATTGTGACGCTCCATGGTGCGGTGGTCAGCCTATCGGCATAGCGCGCAGGGTCTTCTTTGCTGGTGCCGAACTCATAGTAGTTATTGTACTGGGTGATGTCCTCATATGAATTCGGCTCTAAAGTATCGGTGGCCGCAGCAGCAGGGCGCGCGCCAATGGCCGCCAGCCCCAGCCCAGCAGCCGCACTGCCCATCAGTTGGCGGCGGTTCAGAAACGCGGCCTCGTCTGTCACATGGGAATCTGTGAGCGTGTTTTTCCAGCGCATGGCCATAGGGTCGTCTCCTTGATTGTTACGCTATATCTAAGGTCTCGGCAGCAAAGGACCAAACAATTTGCGCTACATTTCAATTCGCACACTGTTTTGTCAGCCAGCCCGTTTGCTGACCCGCACCCTTTTTAGGCGACCCCCAACAGGCGCGGCAGCTCTGCCATGTCATCAAACAGCGCAACGCAATGGGGCGCCATCTTGTCGCGTGGGCCGCCACGCACAAAACCGAACACGGGGATCTTTGCGGCGGCGCCGGCCTTTGCCCCTGTTGCACTATCCTCGATAACGGCACATCGCGCGGGGTCATACCCTGATTGGGCGGCGGCCTTTAGATAGACGTCTGGCGCAGGTTTAGAGGCGGCACAATCATGGGCACTATATACACGCCCCTCAAAACGGGCCTTCAGGCCGCAACACCGCAGGGTGACATCCATCTTAGAAAGCGGTCCGTTTGATCCGATGGCATAACCGACACCTGCAGCATCCAACGCGTCCAAGACCGCCTCGATCCCTGGTACTGGGGTGCATTCGGCCTCTAGCGCAGCAAAGATCTCTTCATACACGCGGTCGAGCCAATCTTCAGGCAAGCGCGCGCCCATCTCGCGGGCAGTGCGCATCACCCCCGCCATTGTCCCTCCGACAAACAACGCCTCAATCTGGTCAAGCGCCAAGTCCAATCCCCATTTGGCAAGGTCATCCCGTAGCACGCGGGAGGTAATCAGCTCACTATCTACCAGCACGCCGTCACAATCGAAGATTACAAAATCAGGTTTGGTCATGGGCCAAGGGTATCTGGGGCATGGAAAAGTGCAATGCAATAATTCCTGCGCTTTCGCGGCCCCTGCCCCATGGGGCGTTTATCTGGTGGTCGACAAAAATACGCCGCCGAAGTTTCCTTCGGCGGCGTCATGATCAATGGACCGTGGCATCATCGGGTTTTGGCCTGTTGCTTTGGGCAATCAACTCCCCAATGATGAGCCCTTCTGCGCCAGCGCTCACGGGGATGGTATCCCCGTCATTCACATCCCCAGCCAGCAGCATTTCTGCCAGCGGGTTTTGCAACGCCGACTGGATCACCCGTTTTAGCGGACGGGCACCGAATACGGGGTCATACCCTTCATCGGCCAGCCATTTGCGCGCGCCCTCATCCAGCTGCAGCGTGATTTTGCGTGCTGCAAGCCGTTTGAGCAAACGCGCCATCTGGATATCAACAATGCCATCCATATTTTCGCGGTTAAGGCGGTCAAAGATGATCGTCTCATCCAGACGGTTCAGGAATTCCGGCCGGAAATGAGCGCGCACCGCATCCATGACATCCTGCTTGGCCTGCGCCATATCGCTGCCCTCTGGCGCATTGCTCAGCGCTTGGGCCCCCAAGTTTGACGTCAGAATGATCAGCGTTTGTTTGAAGTCTACCGTGCGCCCTTGACCGTCGGTCAGCACGCCATCGTCCAGAACTTGCAACAGCACGTTGAAGACATCGGGATGGGCCTTTTCAACCTCGTCGAACAGAACAACCTGATAGGGACGCCTGCGCACGGCTTCGGTCAAGATCCCGCCTTCGTCATACCCGACATAACCAGGAGGTGCACCGATCAGACGCGCAACTGCGTGTTTCTCCATGTATTCCGACATATCGATCCGTACCATCGCACTGTCATCGTCAAACATGAAATCTGCCACGGCTTTGGTCAGTTCGGTCTTACCGACACCTGTAGGTCCAAGAAGCAAAAAGCTGCCCAGCGGACGATCTTCATCGTTCAGGCCAGCGCGCGAACGGCGCACAGCGTTTGACACGGCACGCACAGCCGCATCTTGGCCGATGACCCGCGCGTGCAGCTGCTCTTCCATGCGCAGCAACTTATCGCGCTCGCCCTCCAGCATTTTACCTGCTGGAATGCCTGTCCAACGCTCAACCACCGATGCGATTTGATCGGGACGAACAGCTTCTTCTACCAACATGTCGCTGTTGCGGCTCTCGGCTTCGACCAGCAGGCGTTCCAGATCGGGGATCACGCCATAGGACAGCTCCCCCGCTTTGGCGAGGTTGCCATCGCGTTTAGCGATATCCAGATCGGCCCGCGCACGGTCCAACTTTTCTTTGATATCGCGCGCGCCTTCCAGCTTGTCCCGCTCAGCCTGCCAGCTGGCTGTCATTTCCACACTACGCTCTTGCAGCTCGGCCAGATCTTTTTGCAGCGCTTCCAGACGGTCCTTGGAGGCTTGATCATCCTCCAGCTTCAGCGCCTCTTCTTCGATCTGCAATTGCAGAACCTGACGGTCCAACGCATCCAGTTCCTCTGGCTTACTATCCACTTCCATACGCAGACGGCTTGCAGCTTCGTCCATCAGATCGATGGCTTTGTCCGGTAGAAAGCGATCCGTAATGTAGCGATGGCTGAGCGTCGCCGCCGCCACCAGCGCGCTGTCGGTAATGCGCACACCATGGTGCAGCTCGTACTTCTCTTTAATGCCGCGCAAAATGCTGACGGTATCTTCTACCGTTGGCTCCAGCACCAAAACGGTTTGGAAACGCCGCGCGAGGGCTGCATCTTTTTCTACATACTTACGGTATTCATCCAGCGTGGTTGCGCCAATGCAGTGCAATTCACCCCGCGCCAAAGCAGGCTTGATCAGGTTCGCCGCATCCATTGCGCCATCTGCCTTGCCCGCGCCAACCAACGTGTGCATCTCGTCGATGAACAAAATGATCTGGCCAGCGGCTTCGGTCACTTCGGTCAAAACAGCCTTCAAGCGCTCTTCAAATTCACCACGGTATTTGGCACCCGCGATCAACGCCCCCATGTCCAGCGCCAGCAAGCGCTTGTTTCGCAGGCTCTCTGGCACGTCACCGTTGATAATGCGCAAGGCAAGCCCTTCAGCGATTGCGGTCTTACCCACACCAGGTTCGCCAATCAGAACGGGGTTGTTTTTGGTGCGGCGACTTAGAACCTGCATAGCGCGCCGGATTTCTTCGTCGCGGCCAATGATCGGATCGATCTTGCCTTGCTCGGCACGTTCGGTCAGGTCTTGGGCGTATTTCTTCAGCGCGTCATAGCCATCTTCGGCGCTGGCGCTATCCGCGGTACGTCCTTTGCGCAGGTCATTCACAGATGAATTCAGCGCCTGTGCGCTGACATCACCCGCCTGCAACGCCGTCTTCGCGCCAGATTTCACCATACACAGCGCCATCAAGATACGCTCAACCGGAACGAAACTATCACCCGCCTTTTTTGCCAAAGCCTCGGCCTCGGTCAAAACGCGGGTGGTGGCGCCGTCTAGATAGGTCTGGGCTGCGTCCCCCGTCACCTTCGGCATTTTACTCAGAGCCAGATCAACGGCCTGCTTCACAGCCACAGCATTACCGCCACTGGCATTGATCAGATTGCTGGCCAATCCTTCTTCGTCATCCATCAGTGATTTTAGCAGATGCTCGGGTGCCAGCCGCTGATGGCTGTCACGCGTTGCTATTGTTTGGGCCGCTTGCACAAAGCCGCGCGACCGTTCCGTGAACTTACTCAGGTCCATGGTCGTCTCCTTATTAAAAAGCGTTCACGTCTTTGAGCTACCCGCTTGGCGGCATATCTCTGGTGTGAACCTCACCGTGTGTATTTGGGTAGACTATCAGCATTGATCAAGGCTTGATTTAGATCAATACCGTCCTGATTTTTGTCATCCACCCATAAATATTACAAAGATTCACGCGAACGTGCCTGCACCACTGGCCAAAATTCGCCAACATTAAGCCTTTGTTTTAAATTGAATAAATTTTTATCAGCTTACTTAAACCTCTGACGGGGAAACTTTGATGCATCTTAACAGTTTATTCAAACAACACAGCCCCCATGTAAGTAACAGCGGCAAACAAACCCCGATAAAAAACACAGGGGCAAACGAGGGTAATGAAATGACAAAGACAGCTTTTGAAAAACCGATCATCCAGATCAACGAAGTCATCTACAACGCCAGCACTCAGTGTTTTGAGGCCTTGGTCAGCGTGGACACTGGCATGCGGGCTGCAAAATACCCCTGCGCCATCAAAGCCCCCATCACGATGAGCTTTGAAGATGCATCCACAGGGCTGACGACCCAAGCCCTGCGCCGCCACAAACAACGCGACGGCCTGCAATCACAAATGCGCCACCACGCCCCAATGCTGCGTGCAGGGCGCCCGCGTTTTGATCCGCGCAAATGGCTGGCCCAGCTGGGGTTTGGCGCGACCGATCAGGCTGCTTAACGTCCTTTGATTTCCTATTTGCGCGCAATCGCTGGCCTGTACCTGTCCCCACAGGGCGCATGCGGCGCGCAAACACACAGACGCATGCCTGCCTGCACTGTCTGTGACACTTGGGTCCGGTTCGCCATTCGGTGACCGGACCTTTTTTTCTGTACAGCCCTTCCACATTAACATATGTGCTCAGGCGTTTGCCAATTTTTCCCTAAAGGAGTGCCACTATGTCCGAGCCCAAGAAAGATGACCGCTTGATTGATGACCGCCTGATTGTAGCCCTCGACGTTCCCCATGCTGTGGCAGGGCTGGAGCTGGCTGAACGGCTGGGCGACTCTGTGAACTTCTATAAAATTGGCCTTGGGATGCTCACAGGGGGCGGATTGGGGCTTGCGAATGAGCTGAAGCAAGAACACGGCAAACGTATCTTTCTGGATATGAAGTTGTTCGACATCGGCGCAACGGTCGAAGCAGCCGTGCGCGGCTTGGCGCAATTCGATCTGGATTTCCTGACAGTACACGGTGATCCCCATGTGGTGCGCGCCGCCAAAGAGGGGGCATCGGGTACGGAGATGAAAATTCTGGGCGTCACCATTCTGACGTCGCTCGACCGTTCTGATCTGGATGCCAGCCTGATCCGCGCGGGTGACCTGCCTGATCTGGTTGTTGAACGGGCCGTAAACGCCTTCGAAGCAGGCGCGGACGGTATCATTGCATCCCCTCAAGAGGCCGCCCTCATCCGCGCCCAACCCGAAGCGGCAGGCCGCTTGATCGTAACACCAGGTGTGCGCCCAGCGGGGGCGGCATTAGGCGATCAAAAGCGTGTCGCGACCCCTGCAGAGGCGATCTTGAACGGGGCTGATCATGTGGTTGTCGGACGGCCAATTCACCGCGCCGCCGACCCCGCCGAGGCCGCCCGCGCCATTCAGCAAGAAATAGCAGGCGCGCAATGACAACCTAAACGTGTGGTTAATCGAACACATCAAATCGATTAACCCTGACCAACATGACACCAGACTATGTGGTCGAGCCGTTTTGTGCTACTGTATATATGGTGATACTCCCCGACGAACGCGCTCTTCCTGATGTTCGTCACCTTCCCCCCGCTAAACAGCAGCGGGGGGTTTTTAATGAAAAACACATGGTTTCAGCAGCTTGCGTCACGCAGATCCAACCAGACACCCAAGCGTTTCTGGAAGGCTGGTACCGCCTTGGGATGCGCCATAAACTCCCCCTCCCCCATCAACGCCCACCGCTGGCCTTCGTCCCCGAACACCACCTCCTCAGCGGCCTCTTGTGGCAATTTGGCCACATAAAACCACTTGGCGGTGGCCCCCTCATAGAACTTTGCGCCCCACCGTATCGCGCTTTGTGGAACGATCAGGCCCAACTCCTCGTGACACTCTCGGATTGCACAGGCCATCGGGGCTTCATCGCCTTCGCGCCCACCGCCCGGAAGGTCCCAATGATCAGCGAAAATCAGACCCGGCTTTGCATCTCGGAGGATCACGGCCAGATCCGCCCCCAAATACAAAGCCACTTTAGCCCCACCAAAGGGCGCGCCGTCGTAAGGTTTGATGTCGAAATGCATGTCATTCTCCGTGCAACAAGCCTATGATTGGCCATCATTCAACAGATCACAATCCCCACTATGCCCGCACTTTGCCGCGATTGCCTGACACAGTTTTCCGATGCACGTCGTTGTCCCGCCTGTGGTAGCCCCCGCGTGACACGCCACCCCGAGCTGTGGGACCTAAGCATTGCGCATATGGATTGCGATGCTTTCTATGCCTCTGTCGAGAAACGCGATGATCCTAGCCTTGAGGGCAAGCCTGTTATTATCGGCGGAGGGCGGCGCGGTGTGGTTTCAACCGCTTGCTATGTCGCCCGCATTCGCGGTGTGAAATCTGCCATGCCAATGTTCCAAGCTCTCAAACTATGTCCAGAAGCCGTGGTTATTCCGCCGCGCATGGAGGAATACGTCAAAGCGTCCCGCGCGATCCGCGAAATGATGGAGGAACTCACCCCAGCGATAGAACCTTTGTCCTTGGATGAGGCATTTTTGGACATGCGCGGCACAACACGCCTGCACGGTGCGCCGCCCGCAGTTATGCTGGCGCGGCTTGTCCGGCGCATGAAAACAGAATTGGGGCTTACGGGGTCCATCGGATTGAGCCACAATAAATTTCTGGCAAAAGTGGCCTCTGATCTGGACAAACCGCATGGTTTTTCAGTGATCGGTGAAGCAGAAACCATGGATTTTCTGCACGACAAACCCGTTCGGATGATTTGGGGGGTCGGCCCCGCCGCACAAGCCTCGCTGGACAAAGCGGGCATCCGCACGTTTTCTGATTTACGACGTTGGGAGCAAACCGACCTGATCGCGCGTTTCGGCGGAATGGGAGAACGCCTTTGGCACCTGGCCCGCGGGCAGGACCGCCGCCGCGTCTCGGCCCATGCGCCAATGAAATCTATCTCCAAAGAGACCACCTTTTACGAGGACACCTCAGACCCCGATTTACTGGACGGCCATATCTGGCGGTTGTCTGAACAAGTTGCAGATCGCGCTAAGGCAAAGCACCTTGCTGGTCGGATCGTGACGCTAAAACTGAAGCGGTCAAACCATTCACTGCTGTCGCGGCGTGTCTCCCTGAGTGATCCAACGCAATTGGCGGATCGGATTTACCGCACCGCACGCGGCTTGTTTGACCAATTGGGCGATCAGGGACCGTACCGATTGATCGGTTGCGGCATATCAGACCTTAGCGATGCGGAAGGCGCGGATAAACTGGGGGATTTGCTGGATCCCGATGCCGGCAAGCGCAGCGAGGCAGAGCGTGCAACCGATGCCATCCGCGACAGATTCGGCGCAAAGGCCATTGTGAAAGGCCGAACGTTTCGTTGATGAACCCGTGCCGCGAAAGGGCTTCTATTCCGCAGCCAGCGGGATGCGACCTTCGCCGATCTTCGCGACCTCTTCGATCACGCGCCGCAATGCGGATTGCACCGCTTCAAAGTCCCCATTCGGGCGGATCAGCTTTTCATTCATATAAAGCGACCGGTCGATTTCGACCTGCACCGCATGTTGGCCCCTCTTTGGTTTGCCGTAAGCTTGGGTAATATATGCCCCTGCAAAGGGCACGTTGCGCGTCACACGGAAACCAGCATCGACAAATGCGCGCTCGATTCGATCAACCACCTCACTGCTGGCCGCAGCGCCGAAACGGTCCCCCAATACGATATCAGGTCGCGGCACCCCAGCGCGCACCACACCATCCATCGCTTCATGCGGCATCGAATGACAATCAATCAACACCGTTTGCCCGTGACGTTTATGCGCCGTGTCCAATAATGCTTGGAGCCGGTTGTGGTATGGCTCCCAATAGTCGCTGATGCGCTGTTGCGCCTCGTATTGGGTCATTTTCCCACGGTAAATTGCCCGCCCGTTTGCAACAACGCGGGGAATCACCCCCAAGCCTGACGCGATACGCGGATTATGCCCAACACGCCGCACCCCTTCGATCAGGGCTGGATCCAGTTCATCTGGTGCACGGTTTAGGTCTACAAAAGCACGCGGTGCCCCTGCTTTTATGAAGGCAGCACCAAATTCTGGCGCACATTCATAAAGTGAATCAACAAAAGCATCCTCAGATGACCTGATTGCATGCTCGTTCAGAACCGTTTTACGCATGAACGACCACGTATAGTCGCGCCCAGAATGCGGTGAGGCAAAAACCACACAGGATTCGGACGTCGTAGGCAACGATACATCAAAGGCTGCAGCGGGCATAAAGGTCTCCTTTGTAAGAAAAGTCATACCCTAGTTTATTACAAAGCCAAAACCCCTTGATCACCTGCACGACTCCTTTTATAGCAGCCCAACGGCGCGGTGCTTTTCGCGCCCCATTTGATTTGGGGCACGGCCATCGCGTTCATATAAGTGGGTGATTAGCTCAGCGGTAGAGCACTTCGTTGACATCGAAGGGGTCACTGGTTCGATCCCAGTATCGCCCACCATGTATTCACTGGCCCTTTGGCAGCTTGCCTCTGGGTCGCCCGTAACCCGGCGCTGGCCCGCGCCACAACTTGGAAGGATGAACTGATGAAAGTTCGCAATTCACTCCGCTCGCTCAAGAACCGGCACCGTGACTGCCGCGTTGTGCGTCGCAAAGGCCGCGTTTACGTGATCAACAAAACGCAGAAGCGCTTCAAAGCCCGCCAGGGTTAAGTTGCCGCCGATACGGTTATTAAAAAAGGCTGCTCTTAACGGAGCAGCCTTTTTGCTGTTACGTGCCGACGTTTATAGCGCCCCGCGTGGTGGAATTGCATTCCTCCCTCGGTCTGCCTGACCCTACACGACTTCGTGATCACGAATTCAATACAACTCCCCCGTTCATTTTCCTCTGGCCCTTGTGCACCGCCTGCCCCAGTCTATCTCGTAAGATACAATGACTCCTCCGAAAGGGTGCAGAAATGACAAGCGATCTCACATATACCCCCCCAAAAGTCTGGACATGGGAAGCCGAAAGCGGCGGCAAATTCGCCTCCATCAACCGCCCCATAGCGGGGGCCACGCATGAAAAAGAACTAGAAATCGGCAAACACCCGATACAGCTCTACTCATTGGCCACACCCAATGGCGTCAAAGTAACAATCCTGCTCGAAGAACTACTCGCTGCTGGCCACACCGGCGCGGAATATGATGCTTGGTTGGTCAACATCGGCGAAGGCGTGCAGTTCGGGTCCGGCTTTGTCGAAGTGAACCCAAACTCCAAGATCCCAGCGCTCATGGACCATTCAGGCGAGACACCACAACGGGTTTTTGAGAGTGGTTCAATCCTGCTCTATCTGGCAGAGAAATTTGATGCCTTCATGCCAAAAGACCCCGCGCATAAGACCGAAATGATGAGCTGGCTTTTCTGGCAGATGGGCTCCGCCCCCTATCTGGGTGGTGGTTTTGGCCATTTCTACGCCTATGCACCCGAAAAATTCCAATATCCGATCGACCGCTTCACAATGGAAACCAAACGCCAGCTTGACGTGTTGGACCGCCACTTGGCCGATAACGAATGGTTTGCGGGCGACTACTCTATCGCTGATATCGCGATCTGGTCTTGGTACGGGCAATTGGTTCTGGGCCGCCTCTATTCCGCAGCAGAATTCCTTGACGTTGCCAGCTATAAAAACGTTATGCGGTGGGCAGAAGCAATCGATGCGCGCCCCGCGGTGACCCGCGGCCGGATGGTCAATCGCGCGTTTGGCGATGACCTGTCTTTACAACTTCATGAACGCCACGATGCGTCGGATTTTGACACTAAGACACAAGACAAGATCGAAAAATCTTAAATAAAAAAAAGGCGCGCATCAGAAATCTGGGCGCGCCGCTTCGCTTCTTTATTTTGCAAATAAACTCAATCCCACGGCCTCTCCACGCGATCCCGCCTGCCTATTGAACGGTATCCCGCTGCCTCAGCGGCGGCCCACCTGACGGCAAATCAGGATCACAGGCAACAACCCCATCGCAACAATCACCAGACTGGGAACTGCTGCCCCCTCCAAGCGTTCATCACTGGCAAGACGGTAGGCCTGCACCGCCAAAGTATCAAAGTTGAAGGGCCGCATGATCAATGTCGCGGGCAGCTCTTTCATCACATCGACAAAGACAATCAACAACGCTGTGAGCAAACTGGGCGTCAGGATCGGCAGATGCACGCGGCGCAATGTCCCCATAGGCCCCTCCCCCAACGACCGAGAGGCCGCATCCATATTCATATGTACCATCGCCTGCCCCCCTTCATACGCCCCCAACGCCGCTGCCAAAAACCTGACCATATATGCAATAATCAGCAGCCAGATCGATCCGGTGATCAACAACCCAGTCGACACATCAAACGTTGCGCGCATCCATGCATCTAACGCGTTATCGAATGCAGCAAAGGGCACCATCAACCCGACGGCAATCACACCGCCCGGCACCGCATAGCCCAGACGCGCAACATAGGCCGCCGTACGCGAAACCCGCCCGACGCGCATGCGCTGGTAAAAGCCAACCGTAATTGCAGCCAAGACCGTCACCATTGCTGCTATCGCAGCCAGCACAGCGGAATTTTGGATAAAGGCCAAATAACGCGAGCTAAGCAAATTCTGCTCAGACCCGAGACCCATCGAAAACAAAACAAAAATAGGTAGCACGGCCCCAAATACCACTGGAACGGCACATAGAAGTGTCGCCATCCAGCGCGACCATCCCCGCAACTCCAGCCGCGCGGCAACCTGAGTTTGTCTCGCGGGATCATGATACCGCGCGTTCCCACGTTGCCAACGCTCCAACATGGCCAGCAGCAAGGCAAAGCTCAGAAGGCAGAGGGCCAATTGTGCAGCCCCAGCCCGATCAAACATCGAGAACCAGCTAGTATAGATGCCAGTGGCAAATGTTTGCACACCAAAATATGCAACAGTGCCAAAGTCCGCGATTGTCTCCATCACGGCCAACAGCACCCCTCCTGCAATGGCGGGCCGCGCCAAGGGTAGGCTAACCCGAAAGAATGCGATCCAAGGCGATGATCCCAATGCCCGCGCGGCCAGAAAGGTTGTACCGCTTTGCTGCAGGAACGCCGCACGGGCCAGCAGGTAAACATAAGGATAAAGGACCAAAACCAGCATCGCCGCTGCGCCACCCAGTGATCTGATCTCGGGGAACCAATAATCGCGCGGCCCCCATCCCATAACGCCCCTTAGGGTTGTTTGCACGATGCCTGGGTGGTCCAAAATATGCGTATAGGCGTAGGCCAAAACATAGGCCGGAAAGGCAAGCGGCAGCACCAGCGCTATTTCAAAGAACCGAACGCCAGGAAATCGGGTCATCGTGACCAGCCAAGCGGCCCCCACCCCAATTGAAAACGTACCCGTTGCCACCAACAATACCAGCAGAGCCGTCGTGCGCAGGTATCCCTCCAAAACGGTTTCAACCAAATGCTGCACGGTGTCTGTTCCGCCTGACACCGCTGCCAACAGCACTGCCAGCATAGGTAGCGCGCACAGACACGCGACCAAGATCGCCCCCCATGACAGGGCCCTTGCGCCGTCATGTTTGGTCTTCGTCAAAGGAGTCGTTGCGTCGGTCATGGCCCTATGTCGACGATTTTAGTCAGAAAGAAAAGGACCCATGCTGACCCACCATGGTCAGTTCAATCATAAGTCCGTTGATCTTCGATCACCAAACCGTCTTTGGGCAGACTGTCAGGCGCGACTATGTCGATTTTAGCCTTCAACTTTAACAGCTGCGCAACCGAGGCTGCATACGCCTCTGCATCTGGCGCGGTGCTCTCGATTTGGACCGTCATCACGTCTTGTTCGGCTTCGCGTGTGGCGATCACGCGCGCGCGGGTGACCTCTGCATGGCGCGCAACCAATTGCGCCACCTGTTCTGGGCGGACGAACATACCTTTGATTTTCGTCGTCTGATCTGCGCGGCCCATCCAGCCTTTGATACGCATATTCGTTCGCCCACAGGGGGACGTCCCTGCCAGAACAGCACTCAGATCACCTGTTGCGAAACGGATCAACGGATAGTCAGGATTGAGTGACGTCACCACTACTTCGCCAACCTCCCCTTCTGGAACCGGAATACCGGTGCCGGGGGTGACAATTTCCACAATCATGCCTTCATCCACAATCATGCCTTCGGCAGCCTCGGATTCATAGGCGATATTGCCCAGATCGGCAGTCGCATAACATTGCAAGCAGGTGATCCCGCGCGCCGTGTACCAATCGCGCAAGCTCGGGAAGAGCGCGCCCCCCCCAACAGCGGCACGGGTAATGCCCAAGGTGACGCCCATCTCGTCTGCTCTCTCCAGAATAATCTTCAAATAGTCCGGCGTGCCTGCATAGGCTGTCGTGCCAATGTCGCGGGCGGCCATCACCTGCAATTCGGTTTGCCCTGTTCCCGCTGGCAATACCGCTGCGCCAACAGCGCGCGCACCGCTTTCAAACATCATGCCTGCAGGCGTCAGATGATACCCAAAGCAATTTTGAACAATGTCCCCTTTGCCAATCCCTAAGCCATGCAGGAAACGCCCCATGCGCCACCAGTCAGGATCGGTGGATCCGGGTTCATAAATTGGACCAGGTGATTGAAAAACATGAGAGAACCCATTTGCGGGCTTTGTCGTAAAACCGCCGAATGGCGCCACCAAGGATTGCGCCCGTCCTAGTTCTGATTTGCGCAGCACTGGCAGGTCTGCCAAAGCATCCCGCGTGGTCACTCCTGACGCGTCCAAGCCCGCCAACGTTTCAGCATAGCCACCCAGCACCTGCGCGCGGGCAATCTGCGCGGGCAAAGCCACCGCTAAATCAGCCTCGCGCCGCGTTGCGCTGCGGGTTTCCAATGCATCGAAATTCGTCATTTTGCTCTTCCTGCTTCATCAAACTTCTTCATCAAGACCATCCCTGACGATTTAGGTTACGTGGCTAAACTGATACGCCGAACAAGCGTCCCACCGCTGCGGTCACCGCCATGGCAAGGCCGCCCCAAAAAACCACTCTTACGGTTGCGGGCAACAAGGCCGCCCCGCCCGCCACGGCACCCAGCGCTCCAAGGCCAGCCAAAGCGACCAACGTCACACAGACGACGACCACAATCATCGCCTGCGCTGGGGCAAAGATCGCGGCAAGCAGCGGGATGCCCGCAAATAGGCTGAAGGTGACCGCGGAGGTCACCGCAGCCAACAACGGTCGGGCGACTTGAGCTTCGCTTAACCCCAGTTCGTCACGGATATGGGCATCCAAGGCATTGTTTTGGGACAACTCACCCGCGACCAGCGCTGCGGTTTCAGGCGACAGGCCACGGTCTTCATAAATCTTGGCCAGTTCGATCAGCTCGCCCTCGGGGTCGTCCAAAAGAGCCTGGCGTTCTCGGGCAATGTCAGCGGCTTCCAAATCGGCCTGCGAAGACACGCTAACGTATTCCCCCGCCGCCATCGACATTGCGCCTGCCGCCAAACCAGCGGCACCCGCGATCACCACAGCACGCGGCGAGGGGTCTGCGGCTGCGACACCCACGATAATAGAAGCAACCGAAACGATACCATCGTTTGCGCCCATAACGGCTGCGCGCAACCAACCGACGCGCTCAACCAGATGCGGATCGTCACTGTGGGCAGAGGGTTCCATCTTAGCTCAACCAACGTTTGCGGCGGCGATAACTGCGCACATCGCGGAAAGATTTACGCCCCTCATCTGACATGCCCAAGTAGAACTCTTTTACGTCTTGGTTTTCACGCAGATCAGCAGCGGGGCCGTCCATAACAACGCGGCCGCTTTCCAGAATATAGCCGTAATGCGCATATCGCAGCGCCACATTTGTGTTTTGTTCGGCCAACAAAAACGTAACGCCCTCTTTTTCATTCACCGATTTCACGATCTCGAAAATCTGTTCTACCAGTTGCGGCGCGAGCCCCATCGATGGTTCATCCAACAGGATCGTTTCAGGGCGGCTCATCAATGCGCGGCCCATGGCGCACATTTGCTGCTCACCGCCTGAGGTGTATCCCGCCTGCGATTTGCGGCGTTCGCGCAACCGCGGAAAATAGTTATATACCATCTCTAAATCCGCAGCGATCGCCCCTTTACCGTCGCTGCGTGTGTACGCGCCTGTCAGCAGATTTTCCTCAACGGTCAGATGTTCAAAACAATGACGACCTTCCATGACCTGCACGACACCGCTTTTTACGGTTTCAGCTGGATCACGGTGCTGGATTGGGGTGCCGCGGTATTTGATCGACCCTTTGGTGACTTCGCCCCGCTCAGACGCAAGCAGGCCCGATATGGCCTTTAGCGTCGTAGTTTTCCCAGCGCCATTCCCGCCCAACAACGCAGTAATCCCACCTTTGGGTACATTCAGGCTGACGCCCTTCAACACGAGGATCACGTGGTTATAGATCACTTCAATGTTGTTCACTTCGAGCAGATTTTCCACCTGAACTTCGGCAGTATTTGCGTCCAACATAACCCTGTACCCTTCTTGAATTATCTAAATCTCTGGCCGCGGCACGCCGTGTGCGCGGCCAGAGGTCGGCGGCTTACTTACAACCCGCTTCAATTTTGTTCTCAGCTGCATAGGCGGCCGAGTCTTCGGTGATCAGTGGTCCAATGACATCCATATCAGAAGGTGCGAAATCTGAAATCAGGCTCCAGGTTTTGCTGGAAGCATCCCACTGGGTCATCCCAACAAGACCGTCTCCACCGTGGTTTTCACATGAAACGTTGAACGAAGGACCAAAGTTCGGCAGACCCAAGGCCGCCATTTTCTCTTCGGTGATCTCCAACGCTTCCATGCCGTCACGCATCTGTGCTGGCGTGATATCGGCAACGCCGTGGATCTCTTGGGCTGTTTTCACAGCTTCGGCGGCTAACATCGCGGCGTATAGACCACGGTTATACAAAACCGTCCCGATTTGATCGCCAGCACCCGCTGCATTTCCCTTATCCACAACATGGGTTTTGATGTCGTCAAATACAGGGAAATCGTCGCCCACACCGTGGAAGGTCAACGCTTTGTAGCCATTGGCCGCAGCACCAGCCGCCAGCACGTCATTTTCTGAACCTGACCACCAGATGCCGATGAATTTCTCCATTGGGAAACGAATATTGGCTGCTTCTTGAACCGCTACTTGGTTCATCACACCCCAGCCGTACATGATCACATAGTCAGGCTTGTCACGGCGAATTTGCAACCACTGTGACTTTTGCTCTTGGCCTGGGTGATCAACTGGCACGCCTTTGAAGTCAAACCCGTGCTTTGCAGCCAGCTCCTCCAGCGTACGGATGGGCTCCTTGCCGTAGGCCGAGTTGTGATAAACAAGAGCAACTTTCTTGCCCTTCAGATCACCGCCGTTTTCCGCCAGCAAATAGTTAATCGCACCCGAGGCACCATTCCAATAGTTCGCAGGGTAGTTAAACGTATTGCTGAAAACTTCGCCATTCGCGGCAGAGGTCCGGCCGTAACCCATTGTGTGCATCGGAATGCCATCCGCCGCCGTTTTTGGGATCAACTGATATGTGATACCCGTGGAAAGCGGTTGATACACAAGCGAACCTTCGCCCTTCGTGCTTTCATAGCATTCCACACCTTTTTCGGTGTTGTAACCCGTTTCACATTCTAAAACACGCGTCGCGACGCCACCGATACCGCCATCACGTTCGTTCAACATCGCAAAATAGTCCGCATACCCATCCGCAAACGGGATACCGCCCGCCGCATATGGACCCGTACGATAGCTAAGCGACGGGAACACGAGGTCCGCCATAACAGGGCTAGCCGCCATCAAAGCTGCTACCGCATATGTACCTAGTTTATATTTCATCGGTTGTTTCCTCCCTTGGATTATATCCGATTGGTCTTGATGGGCGGGTTGACCCGCCTCCCTTTTTGTTGGCACGCCCCGCATCAGTGCGGGAAGGGCCACAATCTCAACTTCTCTTTTGCGACCCGCCACAGTTGGGCAATGCCATGCGGCTCTGCGATCAAGAACACGATGATCAACAAGCCCACAATCACAAGCTGCAGATGCGCGACAATGTCTGTTGGCCACCCCAACCAATCCACCCCCACAACCTTGAGCGCGACAGGCAACAGAACCAAAAACGCAGCCCCCGCAAAGGACCCGAAAATGCTGCCCAAGCCCCCAATGATGATCATAAACAAAACCAAGAACGACTTGGTGATGCTAAAGGCCTCGCCAACTTCTACAGCCCCCAAATAGACTGAGAAGAACAACGCCCCAGAGATCCCGATAAAGAAGCTCGATACAGCAAAGGCCGTCAGTTTGGCCCGCAACGGATTTACGCCGATGATCTCCGCTGCAATATCCATATCGCGAATTGCCATCCATTTACGGCCTGCAGATCCACGCGTCAGATTGCGCGCGATATAGGCGCATACAATCGTGAAGAACAAACAAAACACATAGGCAGCCCAAGGCGCAACCGAAGGGCCAGTGATCACTACTCCCAGAAACCCACGCTCAGGAGCGCTGATCTGCCCTGAAGCCGAATAGTTATAGAACCACGCTACACGGTTGAACAACCAAACCAAGAAAAACTGTGCGGCCAAGGTCGCAACAGCAAGATAGAAACCCTTGATCCGCAAGCTCGGAAGCCCAAACAACACCCCGACAATGGCCGTCATCACACCGCCCATGATCACGCTGAAAAAGATGTTGAATTCAGGCAAACGGAACAGCAATTCGCCCCCCCACCAGATATCTATTCCCGTCATAAACTTGTAGCAGCTATACGCCCCCACAGCCATAAAACCGCCCGTCCCCAACGAAACCTGACCGCAATACCCCACCAGGATATTCAACCCCAATGCGGCAATCGCATAGATTAGAAATGGCAACAGCAGTGAGTTCACCCAATAATCGTTGACCATAAATGGCACCACAACAATAGCGATGAACAAAACCACATAATAACGATAGCGATCAAACTTGATCGGAAACGTCTGCTGATCTTCTGCGTAGCTTGTGCTGTAATCGCCTGCTTCACGGTAAAACATGGAACGCTCCTGCTATCTTTCTTGGCTCAAAATTCTCCGGGGTCTGGGGCTGGCCCCAGTTCACACTCTGCCAGCACAATGCCTCTCGGCCTGCATACCTTACTTCAAACCCGCTCAATGATCTTCTCCCCGAACAATCCTTGCGGGCGAAACACCAAGAACAAGAGCGCCAACATGTAGGCAAACCAGTTCTCCGTCGCCCCGCCAAGGAATGGCGCACCAATCAAAAACTCGAACAGCTTTTCACCCACACCGATGATCAACCCGCCAACAATGGCACCCGGAATTGAGGTAAACCCCCCAAGCATCAAAACCGGCAACGCCTTCAACGCAATCAATGACAACGAAAACTGAACCCCCGATTTAGCCCCCCACATGATCCCCGCAACAAGGGCCACAAACCCCGCTAGAGACCATACAAGAACCCAGATGAAATTCAGCGACACGCCAACCGATAAGGCCGCCTGATGGTCGTCAGCAACAGCGCGCATCGCACGTCCCTGCTTGGTATATTGTGCGAACATCACCAAACCCGCGACCAACAAAACAGCAATGATGCTTGCTACGATGTCCAGATTATCAATGAAAAACCCGTAACCGAACGCCTCATATGTCGTGCCTTCCAGCCAAACATTCATGCCTTGCGGCAGACAGGCGCCCTCAGTGGCACAAACATTCAACGCCTTCAGCTCAGACCCCCACATCAGATCAGCAACTCCCTCAAGGAAATACGCCAAGCCAATTGTCGCCATGAAAAGAATGATCGGCTCCTGCCCCACCAAATGACGAAACACAAACCGCTGCACTGCCCACGCCAAAGCAATCATCACAACAACCGTCAGGGCAATCGCTAAGAAAGAGTGTACGTGCCAGCCGAACTTATGAACCTCGGTTCCGAAGATCGCGTTGATCAAATGCGCAAACGGCACCTGACCATTTTGAATACCCACCAAAGTCATTGCCGCGAATAACGCCATAACACCTTGGGCATAGTTGAAAATCCCCGAGGCCTTGTAAATTAGCACAAACCCCAACGCGACCAACGCGTAAAGCACCCCCGCCATCAAACCGTTTGCGAAAACTTCTATCGTAAATGCCAGCTGCTCGTTCATGACAAAGCCTCCCCTAACTTAATCATGTGCCACACCTAAATACGCATCAATCACCTCCTGATTGTTACGCACCTCATGAGGCGTGCCATCCCCAATTTTCTTACCGTAATCCATCACAACGACACGGTCGCTCAGGTCCATCACCACGCCCATGTCATGTTCAATTAACGCGATCGTGGTGCCAAATTCGTCATTCACATCAAGGATAAAGCGGCTCATGTCCTCCTTCTCCTCTACGTTCATTCCCGCCATTGGCTCATCCAGCAACAACAACGATGGCTCGGCTGCCAAAGCCCGCGCAAGCTCCACCCGTTTTTTCAAACCATAGGGCAACCGCGCAACTGGGGTCTTGCGTATTGCCTGAATTTCCAGAAAATCGATGATCCGCTCAGCTACTTCACGGTTTGCGACTTCTTCGAGCTCTGCCGCCCCCTGCCATAACATTTGGCTAAACATCCCACTTTTCATATGGGTCAAACGGCCCGTCATGACGTTATCCAAAACGCTCATTCCCTCAAACAAGGCAATGTTCTGGAACGTCCGCGCAATCCCCTGCTGTGCGACCTGAAAAGGCCGCATTGCAGGACGTGGACTACCGCGATACCAAACCTCGCCCTCTTGCGGCACATAGAAGCCCGAAATCACATTTAGCATCGAAGACTTACCAGCCCCATTTGGCCCGATGATCGCGCGTATCTCACCCTCACGAATATCAAACGAAATATCTTTGATCGCTTCCACCCCACCAAACCGCAGCGTGATGTTCTTCATTTCCATGACAACAGGCCCAATCGTGCGCCCATCCTCCGTGACATAGCTTTCAGCCGTATCCTTCACGCACTACACCCCGTCTTCATTTTGCCAATTAAACTCAATCCCAAACCAGCATCCACCGCGCCCAGCGCTGTCAGCCAACATCGGGATGGCGGGCGGGGCGTCGTCGCAGACGCGCGCCGAGCGCTCATTGCGCGGCCATCTTGTGTGCGACAGGCACCACTGCTGCCGAACGCACTTCAAGCGTCGCCTTGATGCTCCCCTTGCGCCCATCCTCATAGGTGACCTCGGTCTCGGTGCTGACCATTTCAGAGCCATCATAAAGCGCCGAGATAATGTCATCGTATTTCTCTTCGATGATCCGGCGGCGCACCTTGCGCGTGCGCGTCAACTCCCCGTCATCCGCGTCCAGCTCTTTGTGCAACACCACAAACCGGTGCACCTGACAGCCCGACAGCATCTCATCCCCTGCGACGGAACGGTTAACCTCCTCCACATGCGATTGGACGGTGTCCATCACCTGCGGGTGCCGCGCGAGCTCTTGATAGGACGCATAACCGATGTTATTCCGCTCGGCCCAGTTGCCCACCGCTGTGAGATCAATATTAATAAAGGCGGTGCATTCATCCTTGCCATTCCCAAACAGCACGGCTTCCAGAATGTTGGGAAAAAACTTCAGCTTATTCTCGACATATTTTGGCGCAAACAATGACCCGCCAGCCATTTTCCCTACATCTTTTGCGCGATCAATAATCCGTAGATGACCTGTGTCAGGCTCAACAAACCCCGCATCGCCAGTGGCGACCCAACCCTCTGCGTCCTTGGTGTCCGCCGTGCTTTCTGCGTTCTTGTAATACTCTACAAACACTCCTGGCGAGCGATAGAAAACTTCGCCGTTGTCAGCGATCTTCAGCTCTACACCCGGGCAAGTCACCCCCACCGTATCACTGCGCACCTGTCCGTCTGGTTGCGCTGTGATGAACACTGTCGCTTCTGTTTGGCCGTAAAGCTGCTTTAGGTTGATCCCAAGGCTGCGGTAGAAATCAAAAATCTCTGGACCAATCGCCTCGCCAGCGGTGTAGCCCACCCGCACACGACTGAACCCCAACGTGTTCTTCAAAGGACCATAGATGAACAGCTCACCCATGTGGTATTTCACACGGTCCAAAAATCCAACATTTTCGCCGTCCAAAATCGCGGGCCCCACTTTGCGCGCATGGGCCATGTAGTGATCGAACAACTTCTTTTTAAACTTACCCGCATCTTCCATCCGGATCATTACATTTGTCAGCTGTGTTTCAAAAACACGGGGCGGGGCAAAGTAATAGGTTGGCCCGATTTCACGCAAATCCACGTGCATCGTGTCCGCGCTTTCGGGGCAGTTTGTGCAAAATCCCGTCCACAAAGCCTGCCCAACCGAGAAAATGAAATCTCCCACCCATGCCATTGGCAGATAGGCGAGGATATCATCCTCTTGGCGTAGCTTGTCGAATTCAGAGGACGATTTTGCTGTCTCAATGACATTGCGGTTGCTCAGCACAACGCCTTTTGGCTTGCCCGTCGTGCCAGAGGTATACAGCATGACGCCTGTGCTATCGTAATCCAGTTTGGCCTGACGGGCCTCCAGCTCTTGGATATGCGTGGCGCGCGCTGCGCGGCCCGCTTCTTGCACAGCTTGGTATTGATCCAACGCAGCGTGGTCATATTTACGCAAGCCCCTTGGATCCAGATAAATCATCCGCTCAAACTCTGGCAGTTCCCCCTGCACTTCGAAGATCTTATCAACCTGCTCTTGATCGCCAACGATGGCAAACCGCGCACCACAATGGCCCATCACATAGGCCATCTCTTCCGCGTTGGCGTCCTGATACAACGGCACGGGCACAGCGCCGCACATCTCTGCCGCCATCATCGCCCAATAGAGATAGGGACGGTTGCGCCCGATGATCGCGACGAAATCGCCTTCATTCAACCCCAGCCCCAACAGGCCCAACGCCAAAGCCTCGACTTCGTCTTTCGTTTGGCCCCATGTCCAGCTCTGCCAGATGCCGTATTCTTTTTCACGGTAGGCGGGCTTATCTCCGAACAAATCTGCATTTCGATGCAGCAATGCCGGAACAGATGCAGGTTGCCCCGCAGGACATTCAATCAACGCCAAAATATATCCTCCCAAGTCCCGCCATTTGCAGCGAGGTGATCGCATTTTTTGCGATTCAATCTGCCAATGAGCATGGCATGGTCAGTTAAGACGTCAACTTATTCCTAAAGTTTTCTCAATCCTTACGAATTGTTACTCAGGGAAATCGACCTTTGACACGCCTTGGTAGCGGTGCAAACTTCACCCTATGAAGCATGCAGATGATCAAACCACCGCCATGACGATGGCCGGCCTAAACCTGATCGGTCAGGCGCTTACAATCTACGACAGTGACCTGCGCCTAGTGGTCAGCAATGCGCCTTTTCAGACGATGTTCGACCTGCCCGATGCTCTTGTTGCGCCCGGTTCCACCTTTCACGATACCATCACCCACCTCGCCAGCTTGGGGGAATACGGCGAAGTCGGCGATGTCCCCACTTTTGTTGCTGAACGCAGTGCGCAGGCCCGCGCGTTTGAGCCCCACTACATGGAACGCACACGCGCCAACGGCCGTACAATCGCGGTAGAAGGATCCCCGCTGCCAGGCGGAGGGTGGATCACAGTCTATACCGACATTTCCGCCACCAAAGCGCAAGAAGCCCTGCTGCGCGCCCGTTCAGACGCGCTGAGCGATCAGCTGCTCGCCCATACAGAACAGCTGAGCCAAACCAACCGCGAACGTGCGGCCATGATCACCACATTGGAAGAAACCAAACGCCAGCTCACGGCATCAGAAGCGCGCGCACGGTTGACCACCGAAATGATGCCCGCCCATATTGCGCATGTGGATTCAACAGGCCGCTACACGTATTCTAATCAAAGGCTCTCCGCAGTCTTCCCCAAACGACCCTCTGACATTTTGGGCCAATCCATCCGCGACGTTCTGGGCGATTTCAACTATGGCAAGCTGCTAGAGGCATTGAACACTGCCTACGCTGGCACCGCCGCCGTACAAGAATTCACTGAGGAAACCAGCTCAAGACGTATACGCACCGCGCTCACGCCTGATCATGCTGGCGGTGTCTATGTCTTGTCGATGGATGTGACTGAAGAGACCCAGACTCGCGCCGCGTTGCAACAAGTGCGCAGGCGCGCTCTGGCCGCGCAAATCACCTCCGGCCTTGCGCATGACTTCTCAAACCTGCTGACCATTATCCTCGGCCTGCAATCCCGTCTGGGCCGCCTGCCCAACCAACCCAGTGATGCAGCCGCATTGATCGAAGGAACGCTTGCCGCGGCGCGCCGCGGCGGTGCGCTTCTTAGCTCTATCGCAAAAATTTCGGATCCGCGCAGCTTGCGTCCAACGGCCACCGACATTCCCACGCTGATGCAAGACCTCGTGACCTTGGCCGAACCTACGTTGCCCGCAGCAATGCAGCTGACGCTGGATGTGCATGATATTGGCCCCGTACTGCTGGACCGCGGCATGCTGCAGGACGGGCTGCTCAATCTGATCCTCAATGCACGCGACGCGATGGGCGCAAACGGTGAAATCACCCTAACGGCGCGTCGCGTTTTGGATACTTGGATCGAATTTGAAGTAAGCGACACCGGCGCAGGTTTCTCTGCTGCTGCGTTGGAAAACGCGCTAGACCCGTTTTTCACCACAAAAGGCGCAGAGGGGTCAGGCCTCGGGCTGCCAATGGTTTATGACATGACCAAACTCGCGGGCGGCGATTTGCAATTGGCCAACACAAATCACGGCGCGAAAATCACGCTGCGTCTACCCTACCGTCCTGCCGTCCCTGCAACAACGGGACTTGCCCTGCTGGTAGAAGACCGCGACGATCTGCGGGCCATCATGCGCGATATGTTGATGGAGTTAGGCCATTCCGTGATCGAGGCCACTTCGGTAGACGAAGCGACCGCCCTGCTGGCCGATTTACCTGACATCGCCCTAATCCTTTCAGATATCCAACTGCAAGGTGAGGCAACAGGCACCGAACTGGCTCGGAGAACCCAAAACAGCGGGCCGCCTCTGATCCTCATGACATCCCTGCCTTCTGAGGCACCGCTGTTTCTAGATGCTCAAAAACACGCTCCCGTTTTGCGCAAACCATTTTCACGCAATGATCTCGCCGCTCTTATTTCACCGACACAGGACGCCCGCCAATGACCAAACCCCTTGTCAGTATTTTGGACGACGAACCCGAAATTCGAACGCTGCTCTCGGATGTCCTACAAGAAGCCGGTTTCGACACCCAAAGCTTTGGCCGCGCGTCCGCTTTTGAGGCCGCCTTGGCCAAACGCACCCCCGATGTCTGCCTTGTGGACCTCTCCCTCCCTGATACAGACGGGCTAACGCTGGTGCATCGCCTCGCGCTCGAACAAGGCGCTGTAGTCATCATCATCTCGGGCCGCGCACAGGTCCAAGACCGCGTGACGGGTCTAGAGCTGGGCGCAGACGATTACATCAGCAAACCTTTCGACCCCGCAGAAGTCGTCGCACGCATCCGTGCCCGCCTGCGCAGCACCCGCCCCGCCACCCGCGCCTCCAACACAGCTGCTTTCAACGATTGGACCGCCCATTTCGACCGATATGTGCTTGAAGACGATCAAGGCGTGGAAACCCCTTTCAGCCACGCAGAGGGCGAAGTCCTGCGCCTGTTCCTAGACGCCCCAAAGCGCCTGATCAGCCGCGCGCAAATGCAAGAAAACTTGGGTGGTGCCGCCTCCGAGAGCTTCGACCGAGCAATGGATGTCCGCATTTCGCGTCTGCGTACAAAACTGCGCGAAGACCCAAAAAACCCACAACTCATCAAAACAATCTATGGCGCGGGGTATATCTTTCTGGGCGATGTGAAATGGATCTAACGCGGCATCATCCGAATGACCCCGCTCTCGCCTCTATCCTACAGCTCATTCGTACGTCATTTAATTATATGGACGGCATCATCGATCCGCCATCATCGATGCACCGCATGACCCTCGAAACCCTGCACGTCACGGCCGCAACATCCGAAATCTGGTCTTTGGGGAAACCTCCCACAGCCTGCGTCACCCTCACGCCCCTGCACCAAACACTCTACCTCGGCAAACTATGCGTTGCAGATTTTGAGCGCGGCCAAGGCCATGCCAGGCGTTTAATCTCCCATGCAGCCTCGCGTGCCCGGGCTTTATCCCTGCGCAGCCTCACATTAGAAACCCGCGTTGAGTTAACCGCCAACCAAGCGGCCTTTAAACGCCTCAATTTCCTTGAAGTCGCACGCACATCCCACAAGGGCTACGCCCAACCAACTTCAATTACCTACCGAAGAATGCTCTGACGGTTTCGCGCAACGAATGCTGCACCCCCCTCTTCATTTTGCCGATAAACTCTGGGGAGTTTGAGGGGCAAGCCCCTCAATCCTACTGCGCCGCAACCGCCACCTTAGCCGCTTCAACCTTTACGGCAGAAAACTTGAATTCTGGAATCTTCCCATAAGGGTCTACGGCGGGGTTGGTCAGGATATTCGCAGCCGCTTCCACATAGGCAAAGGGGAGGAACACCATGTCAGGTGACACCGCGCGGTCCATTCGCGCCATAATCTCAATGCTGCCGCGTTTTGTGGTTAGACGTACAAACTCTCCAGGCTCGACACCTAGTTTTCGCAGGGTCGAAGGATGCAGCGAACAATTCGCTTCTGGTTCTAGCCCATCCAGCACCGTCGCGCGGCGTGTCATAGAGCCCGTATGCCAATGTTCCAACTGCCGACCGGTTGTAAGGATCATCGGGTAATCCGCATCAGGCGTATCATCGGGGGCCACAAGATCTGCAGGTGTGAACCGCGCGCGGCCATCTGTGCGTGGGAAACCATCCGCAAATACAATGGACTGTCCAGGATCTTCGGGGCCGAGAGAAGGATAGGTTACCACGTTTTGCGTCTCTAACCGTTCCCACGTGATGTTGTTGAGTGATGGCATGTTCAGCGCCATTTCGCGATACACATCGGCTGGGCTTTCATACTGCCATGGTAGGCCCAAACGCTTGGCCAGCTCTACTTCGATCCACCAATCCTCACGCGCACTTCCTGGGGGTGGAACGGCTGGACGGCCCATCTGCACTTGACGGTTTGTGTTCGTCACTGTCCCCGTTTTCTCAGCAAAAGCACTGGCGGGCAGGATCACGTCGGCATAGTTTGCTGTCTCGGTGATGAAGATATCTTGTACGACCAGATGCTCAAGCTTCGCCAAAGCATCGCGCGCATGCACCACATCGGGGTCCGACATGGCAGGGTTTTCGCCCAAGATATACATGCCTTTGATGTCACCTGCATGCACAGCATCCAGTATCTCAGTTACTGTCAGCCCGTTTTCAGAACTGAAATCGTCGCTCTCCCATACCTCGGTAAAGGCCGAGCGCACACCGTCATCAGTAACCGGTTGATAGTCGGGTAGAAACATCGGGATCATACCGGCATCAGATGCACCCTGTACATTGTTTTGCCCCCGAAGCGGATGCAGCCCTGCGCCAGGTCGCCCGATCTGGCCAGTCATCAGCGCCAAGGAAATCAAGCACCGCGCGTTATCTGTGCCGTGGATATGCTGACTAACACCCATCCCCCAGAAAATCATCGCAGCGTTTGCCCCTGCAAATGTACGCGCTACATCGCGCAATGTTTCCGCATCAATGCCACAGATTTCGGCCATCTTCTCGGGGGGGAAGTCCTTTAGATGGGCCTTTTCTGCGTCCCAATTTTCGGTATGGGCCTCAATATACTGTTTATCATAGAGCCCTTCCTCAACGATCACGTGCATGATTGCATTTAGCATGGAGACATCTGTGCCGGGACGGAACTGACACATCTGATAGGCGAACCGTTTAAGCGCCTGCCCCCTTGGGTCCATCACAATCAGCTTGCCACCGCGTTTGGTGAACTGTTTGAAATAGGTTGCCGCAACGGGATGGTTTTCAATCGGGTTTGAGCCGATGACAATCGCCACATCTGCGTTTTCGATTTCGTTGAAAGTGGCGGTCACCGCGCCCGACCCTACGTTTTCGATCAATGCCGAAACAGAGGACGCATGACACAGTCGCGTGCAGTGGTCGACGTTGTTATGGCCAAATCCTTGGCGGATGATCTTCTGGAACAGATAGGCTTCTTCGTTGGTGCATTTTGCCGAACCAAAACCCGCAACGCCCTTGCCGCCGATGTCTTTCAGGCCTTTTGCAGCCGCATCCAACGCCTCATCCCATGTTGCCTCTCGGAAGACCTCCAAATAATTTGCGGGATCGACATTCAAGCCTTTGGCAGGTGCATCATCACGTCGGATCAAGGGCTTGGTCAGGCGGTGGTCATGGTGGATATAGTCAAAACCAAAACGCCCTTTGACACACAGGCGCCCCTCATTCGCGGGGCCATTGATGCCCTCTACGTATTTGATTTTGTCGTCTTTGACCTTAACAGAGATCTGACATCCGACACCACAAAAGGGACAGATGGTTTCGACTTCGCTATCGAAATCAGCACTATCGCCCACCTGATTTTCATCCACAACCGACGCAGGCATGAGGGCACCGGTGGGGCAGGCCTGCACGCATTCACCGCAGGCCACACAGCTAGAAACCCCCATCGGGTCTGCCATATCGAATGTGGGATAGCTGTCATGACCGCGGCCCGACATGCCGATCACATCATTCACCTGCACCTCGCGGCAGGCCCGCACGCATAAACCACATGAGATACAAGCATCCAAATTCACGCGCATCGCCACGTGGCTGTCATCCAATAGCGGAATGCGTCCCTCTTCCAACTTGGGAAAGCGGCTTTGTTCGACACCATTCATCGCGGCCACATCCGCCATGTGGCTGGATTTATCATGCGCCACATCCGCGTCTGGCATATCAGCCATCAACAACTCGACGACCATCTTGCGCGCGCTCTGTGCACGCGGGTTATTGGTGGTCACCACCATGCCATCGCTGGGTTCGCGAATGCAGGAGGCAGCCAAGGTCCGCTCGCCTTCAATCTCGACCATACAAGCGCGGCAATTGCCATCAGGGCGATATCCAGGCGCGGGTTTATGACACAGATGGGGGATTTTCAGGCCACGGCCATTGGCCACTTCCCAAATCGTCATGCCAGCTTCAGCTTCGACAGTTGCCCCATCGAGCGTAAATGTGACTGTACCTGTCATGGCTGACCTCATTCAAATTGCTTTCCAAAAATCTAAACGGTTACGCCCGCAACAGAAAGGTTGTTCCCGACAAGAATTTCGCCATTTCCGCCAATTGGCCTTCTGCTAGTTTCTGTTTGGCCTCTTTTACCTGCCCGTTTCCTCCCCTATCAAAGATGCAGCAATCAGGAGCGCACATGTCCACAATTACTTTGGTCCGTCACGGTCAGGCCAATTCAACGGCCAAAGACGAGATCAGCTATGACCGGCTCAGCGATCTGGGCCATGAGCAGGCCAAATGGCTGGGGGATTATTTTCGTGACACACATGCACATCACACGCGGCTTTTTACGGGCACTTTGCGGCGCCATATTGAAACAGCGGACGGTTTGGCAACAGGGCTGCCCCCCACACGCGATGCGCGCCTGAACGAGCTGGAATATTTCACCTTGGGGCAGTTATTGTCCGACCAACACGGCATACCGTTTCCAACAGAGCAATCCGAATTTATTAACCACCTCCCTACCGTGTTCCAATATTGGCGCGATGGGAAACTAGAGGGCACGCCCGAGACCTACGCGCAGTTTCAGGCGCGCATTGGCGACGCTTTGGCCGAAATCGCAGCCGGTACTGGCCCTGCATTGGTGGTCACGTCAGGTGGGTTGATCGCGAACCTCATCGGTCAGCAAATGGATCTGAGCATCGCTGCGACCGCCCGCACAGCCATTGCGATATTCCACACCTCCTTGCACCAACTTCACCCTATCGGGGATCATCTTTCACCTGTGTTGTTCAATGCGACACCCCATTTGGACACCCCCACCCGTAGCCTTTCCAAAACCAACATTTAGAGGACCCTTTCATGAACCTTTTCTACGCCCAAGGCACCGTCGCCATTGCACCAGCCATCGCGCTGATAGAGGCAGGCATTCCACATGAATTGACCTGCATCGATTTCGCAACGGGAGAACAAACAAAGCCCGAATTCCTTGCCGTCAATCCAAAGGGGCGCGTGCCTGCTTTGATCTTGGCCGATGGCACAATCTTAACGGAAACGGGTGCGCTGTTGGATTATATCGCGGCACTTGCCCCCAGTGCAGGTCTAACCCCCGATGCCCCTGTAGACGCGGCACATATGCGCAGCACCATGTATTATCTGGCCTCAACAATGCACGTCGCCCACGCCCATAAGATGCGCGGCACCCGTTGGGCAACAAACCCAGACAGCTTCGCGGATATGGCTGCAAAGGTCCCAGAAACGATGGCAGTCTGTGCAAAGTTCATCGAAACCGATTGCTTGCGCGGCGACTATGTTTGCGGCGACCAATTCACACTCGCCGACGCCTATTTGTATTTTGGCTGCAGCTTGCTGGACCCCGATGGGGTGGATCTCAATGATTTTCCGCTTGTCCGTGGCTTTATGGAACGGATGGAAAACCGCGACAGCGTGAAAGAAATTCGCGCCAAAGGGATGGTGTAAAAACCCGCCACGTCTTGGCCAGGTGAACAGCGCCTACAGCCTCTATGACAACTGATCCGGCGCCCAAAAAACTGTACTGCCGCCCCGAGGGGCGGCAGTTTCAGATCAGGCAGGCGTTACTTACCAAAAATGCGGTAATAGAGCCCATCCGGCATAAATTGGCTGGCCCGCAGAAGTGACGAAAGGCCGAAGGGGAAGCTCTTTTTGAAGCGGTCGGTGTTCATATGCTCAAAGATTTCGCGCGCGGCGTCATCGACCTCCATGATTGACGGCATCGGGAATTTGTTATTCGCCGTCATTTGGGTCTTGATATACCCAGGGTTCACCACCTGAACCTTTACCCCCGTCTTGCGCAGATCAGCGTACATGCTTTCGGCCAGCGACATCACCCCCGCCTTAGATGCCCCATAGCCGATCATCCCCGGCAGTCCACGAAAGGCAGACAGGCTAGAGGTAATAACGATGTGACCATCATCTTTCTTCACCATCTTGGGCACGACTTCACCCATAAGACGGATCAAGCCGGTAAAGTTCACATCTGCCATCTCGATGGCTTGCTCTGCATTCCACTTTTGGGCCTTAAAGGGAAAACAAACACCAGCAAGATGCACAACGCCGTCCACGTCCCCTACAGCCGCCGCCGCGGTTGCGACACTGCTGGTGTCAGCGACATCCATAGGCACCACACTGACTTTTCCGGGCAGCGCATCAGCCACCTGTTGCAACTTATCGACTGAGCGCGCGGATAAGATCACCTCGGCGCCAGCAGTGCTGAGCCGTTGCGCGAGGGCTGCCCCCAAACCATCGCTCGCGCCTACCAGCCAGTACCGTTTACCTTGCCATTGTGTCATGCCATTTCCCTATTTGTTTTGCGCAACTATCAGAAATCCCTACACCTGATTTCTCAGGCCGGATCGCGTTTCTATCTGTCTAATACCTATCAATAATATGGCGATATTCCAGACCCAGCCGCAACCTTAGCCGCTGCAACACATCAAAGTCTGTCATCTGATTATTATTTAGCATCTACCCTGCTGAAGGCCCCCGCGCGGGCGAAATCGGGAGAGGCTGTTCCGCGCTCTCGACGTCTTCAAAATCGAAATTATCCAGCTTTGCCGCGCGCTTACCTGCCCGCTCAGCCGCTGTTCCGATACCTTCCAGATCCTCACGGGCCTGCCTGAAATGGGTCTCAAGCTTGCCTGCGCGCTGCACAACCAGTTCCACATCACGGTGCAACATGCGCAAAGTTTTACGAATTTCCCCCGCTTGTTCGCGCATTCTTGCGTCCTTCAGAATGGCCCGCATCGTGTTCAGCGTCGCCATACAGGTTGTCGGCGAGACGATCCAAACCCGCGCGTCAAACCCTTCGCGCACCAGTTCGGGGAAGTTGGCGTGCAGTTCGGCATAGACCGCCTCGGACGGCAAAAACATCAGTGCGCCATCCGCAGTTTCACCATCAAGGATGTATTTCTCAGCAATATCGCGAATGTGTTTGCGCACACTTGTACGCATGTTCGCCACCGCTGATTTCAGCTCCCAATCGGTACCCGCACGGTGTAGCGCCTCGTAAGCCTCCAGCGGGAACTTCGCATCGATCACAATCGGGCCAGGGGGGTTTGGTAGATGGATCAAACAATCCGCACGACGGCCGTTGCTCAGCGTTTTTTGCATTGTGTAACTGTCAGATGGCAGTGCTTTGGACACAATGTCATTCAGTTGGATTTCCCCAAAAGCACCGCGCGTTTGCTTATTGCTCAGGATGTCTTGCAGCGACAAAACATCACCCGACAGTTTGGTAATGTTCTCTTGCGCTTTATCCATAGCGCGCAGGCGTTCTTGCAATTGGGTCAGGCTGGTTGTCGTCCGCTGCGCCGAGCCATGCAGGCTTTGGTTTGTGCGTTCCTGCATCTGTGCCAATTGCTGCTGCATCTGCATCTGAACCGTCGCCAGCCGCGTCTCGAGGCTTTGGATCAATTGCGTTTGCGCGTGGGCCTGCGTGTCTGACACCGTTTGCAAGTTGCCCCGCAGCTGTTCCTGCCCACGTCCCAAATTGTTCAACTGGTGCACCAACGGCGCTGGGATACGCGCAGGGCGCAGCAGCACGATTACCAGCAAAATCAGGATCATCGCCAGAACGCCAAAGCCAATGACCGCCCCTAAAACAGTTGGCTCGTTCAGGTCTATTTGCACATCCCCTAGCTGGATCATGTGCGCCCGAACAGCCGTTCAATATCTGTCAACTTCAGCTCTACATAGGTGGGGCGGCCGTGGTTACACTGACCAGAATGCGGCGTTGCCTCCATCTCACGCAGGAGGGCATTCATTTCTTCCGCGCGCATCCAGCGGCCTGATCTGATCGAACCATGGCAGGCAACCCGGCTAAGGATCGCCTCTATTCGCGCTTGCACCAGCAGGCTTTCGCCTTCGCCTTCCAACTCATCCAGAATGTCGCGGATCATCGCCTCTGCGTTGACCTCCCCCAAAATCGCGGGCGTCTCACGTACTGCGATGGCGTCACCGCCGAACGGCTCAATCCCTAAACCGAACTTGCCAAGCGCGTCTGCCACAGCCAAAATTTGCGCACGGTCCATCGCGGACAGCTCGATGATCTCTGGGATTAACAGCGCCTGAGAAGGCACGCCGTTTTCGGCCATCTGGTTCTTCAACTTTTCATAGACCAACCGCTCATGGGCGGCATGCTGATCCACAATCACCATGCCCGTGGCGGTCTGGGCGATGATGTAATTCTCATGCACTTGGCCGCGCGCCGTGCCCAGTGGGTAATCGGGGCGTTCTTCTTCGGGCGCAGCGGGCGCGGTGTCGGTACGCTCCACCCTGCCCCACATGCCGCGTGTCTCGGCAAAGCCGTCGGGCGCTTGGGATTGATAGGCCGCATGGCGCGCCTCGCCGCTGGGACGGTCCATTTGATAAACCCGTGCCTCACCCTGCGGCACCTCTGGACGCAGAGCGCCCAATGTGGCGTCCGCCACTGTCGTCGAGGCCCGATGCCCCGCGTTGGCCAACGCATGGCGCAAAGCAGAAACGATCAATCCACGCACAACACCCGGTTCGCGAAAACGGACTTCGGATTTTGCGGGGTGAACGTTGACGTCCACCAAATTGGGATCACAATCCACAAACAAGGCCGCAGCGGGATGCCGATCACGGCTGAGGAAGTCAAAATAGGCGCCGCGTAACGCGCCAATCAACATTTTGTCTTTCACCGGACGGCCGTTCACAAACAGAAACTGCGTCACAGCTGAACCACGCGAATAGGTCGGCAACGCTGCAAATCCGGTCAGGTGAAACCCGTCACGTTCCGCGTCGATCGGCAACGCATTTTCGGCAAATTCACGACCCAACACCTGCCGCAAACGGCCATGTAGCGCGTCAAACAGATCGCCCTGTTCTGCTTCGGCGCGGAACACTTCGCGGCCTGCGCCATCGCCAGACACATCGCGCAGCACAAACCGCACAAAAGGTTCCGCCATGGCAAGGCGCTTGATTACATCGCCAATCGCTTGGGCCTCGGCGCGGTCGGTGCGTAGGAATTTCAAACGCGCAGGCGTGGCAAAGAACAGATCCCGCAAGGTGACCACCGTTCCTCCGCTGAGCCCAGCTGGCTTTACCGCTGTATGCGTGCCACCGGTCACCGCAATTTCGGCCCCTTCATGGCCCTGCGCGCGGCTGGTGATGGTCAGCCGCCCCACAGCCCCCAGCGAAGGCAGCGCCTCGCCTCGGAAGCCAAAGGAATGGATGTTCAACAGGTCTGTCCCATCAATTTTAGAGGTCGCATGACGCGAAAGGGCCAGCGGCAAATCCTCACCCGCGATGCCGCAGCCATCATCCGTGACGCGAATCAACGTCTTGCCACCATCAGCATATTCAATGGTGATCCGCTGGGCGCCGGCATCAATAGCGTTTTCAACCAGTTCTTTCACAGCCGAAGCGGGGCGTTCCACCACTTCGCCCGCGGCGATACGGTTAATCGCCATTTCATCCAACTGCCGAATAACGGGTTGGGGTGTACTTATATTGGGGTCAGTTTGCGCCATGCCGCAATACCTAGCATATGCACCCGCGATTCTAAAAGCCGAAGCGGACCAGCCCACAGGGCAATTTTGTCGAAATCTGTGACCGATATTTACAGTCCACAGCCTCAAAATACAGTCGGGCCGGACATTGCTGTCCAGCCCGCTGCTCGCCCGACACCGTTTAAGCGTCTATTTTTATTATTATATCAGCTGGGTATGATTAACCGCTGGCCTACTTGGATCTTATCAGGCGATTGTAGGGTTTCTTTATTCGCTTCGAAAATACGGTCAAACGCCCCTGGTTTGCCGTAAAATTGCAGCGCAATATATGCAAGGCTATCGCCTGGCTCGACGACATAGGTACGTTTGCCACCGATTTCTTCAGAGTGTACGGGAGAGGCCGCAAAAATTTGGCGTGACATTTCACGCGCTGCGGCGGCCCCTTCTACTGTGCCATCATTGGCCAAAGATGTTTGAACAAGGTTAAACATCATCGTTTCCAGATCCACGCCACCTTCTGCATTACGCAGGGATTCCGGTACATCGATCCGGCCCTCTGCTGCGGCTTGGTCCAACAGGCTGCTGATGGCTTTGGTTGTCAGCGGGGCGTTGATCGTGCTGAGACGAATGCGTTTGCTGCCGTTCACATCGCTGGTTTCGATGGTGTACAGACCTGCCAAAACGCCTTCTCGCAGCATGCGCAATTTGTTGGCGTTCAAGATCGCTTCTGCTTCTGCCGTTTTTTCGGCCAGCTCATCCGCTGTTAGATTCCCGACCGTGCGCTGAATGTGAAGGCCTTCCAAGACAGCAGCGGCCAAGTTCGCCACGACGTCATCGCCTTGCACTGCGTCAACCGCCCCCAGATCATTGAGGTCCGGCGCGGCGGCGCGCGTCACAACGTCTGTCAGGTCAGGCAGATCGTCGTTCTGTACCGCCACATAGGCGGAAGGCGCGGGAAGAACAGCTTGCGGCGCAACCACAATCTGAGGTTCATCCTTGGTCAACAAAAGAGTCGTCTGAACACCCAGCAAAAAAGTCAGGAGGACAATCGATACAACCGCAATCGGCATGGCATTGCGCTGCACGAAACCCACAGAAGGTTTAAACCGTTCGCCGCCCGTTCTGGCCGTCACATACGCCGGAGCGACAGTTTCGTGAACAGACGTTGCCTTGAACCCTTGCGGTGCTTGCTCTGGTACTGGTTCGGCCATTGGGGCGGTCGCGGTGAACGGTTGCTGATCCACAGGTTCGGACGGCTCAGCCGCTACAGATGGTCCCACCTGCGCAGAAGAGAACGAGATTTTAGAGGAATTATTTGTCATGCCTTTATTCCTGAACTGTGAGAGCCAACACAGACCAAACCTGCATTCCCCCTCGGTAATAGCTTATTTTCTCGGCGGGATAGCCAGCCTCGAGCAAATTCGAAATCAACCCACCCGCGTCGTTCTGCGAAGGGCCGTTGTCATAGATCAGCAGGGTTTGCGCATCTGAAAAATTAAAGACGTCTTCAAAAATCCGAACCCCAAGAGCCGTCAAGATTTGATCACGAAACGCGTTGTCTTTTGCCAAAGTGCTATGCGGCAGATTTACAGAACCAGGAATGAAACCTGCTTTTCGCGCCTCTGGCATACGGGCATCCACCAGCAAGCCTTTGTTCTTACCAACGCCATTCACCAGAAAATCGAGCACTTCAGGCTCAATCACTGTTTTCACGCCTTCTGCAACCTCAAATGGCGCGATGCAGGCTGGGTCACATGACGGTTCGATCGCGGCGAAAACGCCCGCCTTTTGGGTCGCGGCCTGTGTGTTTTGGCCAATCAGCACCCTGCTGCCATTAAAAATAAACGACGCCTTGCCGTTCTCAGTGCTTTCTTGCGCCTGCGTCACGCCTGCTTGCAAAGCAAACAACGCAGCGAAAATCGCCGTTCTTCTAGTCATCCCGCCCCCAGGCTTCAAAAACTAACTATGGCCGCAGCGGCCATAAAAATCATAGCTTCATGAATATTTGACCCGATATAAACGCAGAGCGAATCACACGTCAAAGTAAAAACGAATCGTTTGGCAAATATTTTGCGAATCAGTAAATGTTTCGCCGAATCAGCAGTCGATTTCAGGCGCGCGCGCCTTCACGGCCCCTCCTGAATGCCGCTGCGACATCTCTGTGCTTGCCTTGCAATTGGACACTGCCGCATGCGACCCTACCGCAGTATTTTCCAAAAGGTGCGATACCTATGCCTGCCGAAACCCTTTCCGCGACACCCAATACGATGACCCACCTCCCCCAAGTGACCGAGCCGCGCAATGCAGGCATGGCGCTGGACCTCGAATGGGTGCTCAGCGCACAAGCAAACACTTCAGCGATTGAGAGGCGCGCAGCCACACTGCCTGCCCGCCGTTCGGTCAAAAAGGACCACCAAGCAGCGTGGCTGCTCAAGGCGGTGACTTGTATCGATCTGACCACTCTTTCAGGTGATGATACCGCCCGCCGCGTTGGGCGCCTGTGCGCCAAGGCCCGCCAGCCCGTCGCGGCTTCGACGCTGGCAGCAATGGGCATGACGCCAATCACAACTGGCGCTGTGTGCGTGTACCACGAAATGATCGCCCCTGCCGTAGCAGCCCTGCGTGGCAGCGGCATCCCTGTTGCGGCAGTGTCTACCGGATTTCCCGCCGGTCTGTCGCCCCTTCCCTTACGCATCGCCGAAATAGAGCAAAGCGTGGCAGCTGGCGCCGCCGAAATCGACATCGTGATTTCTCGGCGGCATGTTCTGGAGGGAAACTGGCAGGCCCTCTACGATGAAATGCGTGCCTTTCGGGCGGCCTGCGGCGATGCCCACGTCAAGGCAATCCTTGCCACGGGCGAATTGGGAAGCCTGCGCAATGTCGCCCGCGCCAGCCTTGTTTGCATGATGGCGGGCGCCGATTTCATCAAGACCTCCACTGGCAAAGAAAGTGTAAATGCGACCCTGCCTGTGTCATTGGTCATGATCCGCGCCATCCGCGACTATTACGACCGCACGGGATACCGCGTCGGGTACAAGCCTGCAGGCGGCATCTCCAAGACAAAGGACGCGATTACCTATCTGGCCTTGATCAAAGAAGAATTGGGCGACCGTTGGCTGCAGCCAGACCTGTTTCGTTTCGGCGCATCATCGCTGCTGAACGATATCGAACGCCAGCTAGAACATCACGTGACGGGCGACTATTCCGCCGCCCACCGCCACCCAACATCCTAAAGCCAAAAGGCGACACACATGACCGTATCCGATATTTTTGACACCATGGACTATGGCACCGCCCCTGAATCCGCCGCCGAGGCGCTGGCTTGGATCGTTGATCAAGGCGGCCGTTTTGGTCATTTCATAGATGGCGCCATGACCGCCCCCGCTGAAGTTTTCGAAAGCCGCAACCCCGCCACAGGTGAGGTGCTAGCCCACATCAGCCAAGCGACCCAAGCGGATGTAGATGCTGCTGTAAAAGCCGCACGCGCCGCGCACCCTAAATGGGAATCCGCGGGCGGACCAGCACGGGCCAAAATCCTTTATGCCATCGCGCGCCTGCTGCAAAAACACAGCCGCCTGTTTGCCGTGCTGGAGTGCCTCGATAACGGGAAACCCATCCGGGAAGCGCGCGACATCGACATCCCCCAAGCGCAGCGGCACTTCTATTTCCACGCGGGCATGGCCCAGTTGATGGAAGCCGAAATGCCTGACGCTGCTGCGATTGGTGTTTGTGGTCAAATCATTCCATGGAATTTCCCACTGCTAATGCTCGCGTGGAAAATCGCGCCTGCCCTTGCTATGGGCAATACCGTGGTGCTTAAACCGGCCCAATACACCTCCCTAACTGCGTTGCTTTTCGCAGATATTTGCACACAGGCCGGCCTGCCAAAAGGTGTCGTGAACATCGTAACCGGCGACGGCAACGTGGGCGAAATGATTGTTGCGGCCGATGTCGATAAAATTGCCTTCACAGGGTCAACCGCTGTGGGCCGTCACATCCGCAAAACCACAGCAGGCCGCGGCAAGTCCCTGACGCTCGAACTGGGCGGAAAATCCCCCTATATCGTATTTGACGATGCCGATATCGATTCCGCTGTTGAGGGGCTGGTGGATGCGATTTGGTTCAACCAAGGTCAGGTTTGCTGTGCCGGATCACGCCTTTTGGTACATGAGCCCGTAGCCGACCTGTTCCACACCAAATTGCGCGCCCGCATGGACAAGCTGCGCATCGGATCCCCTCTCGACAAAAGCATTGACGTAGGCGCCATTGTCGACCCCAAACAGCTGGACGCAATCACCGCAATGGTCGCCGCCAATTCCGCAGGCACCACCCACGTTGCGGCCTGCCCCTTGCCATCCAAAGGCAGCTATTACCCCCCC